>CAKZRU010000041.1 GCA_937146725.1 uncultured Myxococcales bacterium | reverse complement strand
CCGAGTCCCATTCGGGATCGAGCTCAGGCTCAGGTTCAGGCTCAGGCTCAGGTTCTGGCTCGGGCTCAGGCTCGGGCTCGGGCTCCGGCTCCGGCTCCGGCGCGGGTTCGGGCTTTTTTGCAGTAATTTCTAAGATTAAACCACCCGAATTCGACGATTGTTCTTTTTGAACAGGCTTCTTATCTTCAGCAACAGCGACTTTTTTATAGATCAGATCGTCAGGGCGTTTCAGTTGTTTTGCTAATTCGGTACCTTGATTCTTTTTGCCCTTCAGCATGAGATACAAAAAGATAAAAGCCATTATGCCGTAAAGAAACCAAGCGACAAAGGAGTCCGCTTCATGAACTGCCGGACGATCATAAAAAGCAGGTTTTTCAGCTTGTAATCCCTGACGTCCTTTGATTTCACCAGCTTCCAGTGATTTTGCTAAATCAACGATCGACTTTGGAGAAAACTCGCTCCAAAACTCGTTTGTTTTTGCATTTTCTGATGGGTTAGCCATTGTTGAACTCTCTTCTTGTGAGTTTACACAATCTCAAGTGACTATTTAGCTTAAGAATTTTCACAAGATGGGTGATTATTTATAAAGTGATCATTTAAAATATGGCCGAATAATGTCTTTATTTTAGATTTTATGCAAGGTTAGCCTTAAGACATATGCAAATCCATTTGAGCGCAGGACTTATTTTTTGGTAAGGGAAGCCTTAAGAGTTCTGCTAAGCTGTAAGGAACTAAAAATGACAGAGATGCCTTGTTTAAAAGATTCTTTTACAAAGCTCATACGATCTTTCGGTTTGAATCTATTGGGTATTTCTGTCATTTTTGCAGTACTTTTTTGTGTTAACTTTTTAGATCAGCAACAGCTTTGGGCGAGCCCAAAAGTTAAAGTTCTGTATAAGCCCAAGCTAGATCAAGCTGTATACTTTTATTCACAGGTCGATCAGGCAATACAAATCAAAGCTCGAGTTGTCGGTGAATATGGAGAACGTTTATCAAATGTTTCAGTCCGTTTGGAACATCCATGTTTTAAGGCCACTACAATACAAAGTGACTTTGACGCCATAATCACAAGTAAGCTCGCTATTAAGCAAACTTTAAGCGATCAGTGTAATCCGTCTATTTTTGCTTTCTTGGAGCAACAATCTCCTGAGATTCAGGTGAGATTGCCCCAACTCACTGAGTTTAAGCCAAGTGCTGCTGATCTAAATAATGGCTTAAAAGAGCATTTCCTTGTCAAACAACTTAAAAAACTCGCTTGGCTAAGACCAACAGTGAACCTAAGCCAAAATGTTCACTCTGCGACTCAGCGTGATCTTAAGCTTTACTTTACCATATTTGTGCATCAAAGCATCATCAATAGCTCAAGTGAGTTTCAACATGCTTTTAAAGCTATGCCTTTTAAATTAGAAGTACAGGTTCATCCGAGTTCATACCTATATCAAAATGATCATATTGTATTAGTTAATAAGCTCAGCCTACATCATAATTTTCCTAAAACATTAAGTGTGCCATTTGAGCAAGCGCTTAACGTTCAACAACGGGTAAAACGAGTAGAGATTGATTCAAAGGATTCTGTTAAGCACAAAGTGTTAAGAACTCAGCAATCATTACTCAAAATAGGAGATGAGCTTGAGTTTAAAACCTCAGTTGAGGCCCTTCGGACTTATCGTTTTTTATATGAGTTTAACTGGTTAAAGCTAGCGCCAATAAAAGTGCAAAGCTATCCGTTAAAACTGTTACCAAAGTTCAAGCTTAAGGATCTTGAACTCAGTCAAAGTTTTTGGCGTTCACAATGTAGTATCAATGGGTCAATCCAAGCACTTGGAATCAACCCACAAACGCCTTTACTCAATCGATATCTGCAAGATTTAGTGACTCAAAAACAAATCCAACTTAAAGCTAAATGGTCTACCTTTAATACTGAGGCTCTAGATCGCTCCGATAAAGCGCACAAGCCCATCAATACCGACGAGGCAGACATTCCAATTGTAAAAACTGAGTCATGGTCTCAGGACTTTATGCTTCCAAAAGAGCAAGCTGTCCAAATCTATATTCAGTTATTCACAAAGGCTGATTCAACACCGACTTGGCAGCAGCAAGGAGAAAGCTACAAAAGTCCGCTATTAGTCAATTATAGTCATATGTTTGATCTGGTGATTCTTCTTTTTGTTTATATCGTAGCTTTGGGCTTGGCTTATGGTTTATGGCGAGTCTTTGCTCAGCAAAAAACTGCAAGTGTTTCTGGGCCCGTAAAGAGTATACAAGGCTTAACTGTCACTAGACTTTCTGAGTTAAATGATTCTTTTTCAGAGACAGCAACTCAAACAAACTATCTGATTTGCGATGCTCTCAGCCATGAACTCATTTCTGGTGAATTGATCCTAGTTTCTTTAGATATTTTTGGTGCTCCACAGCGTTGGACAAAGAGTTTTCATCGACGTTTGGCGCAAAGTAAGCATCGGTTTAAAAACACTTTTGAGTCCGTCAATTCTTCTCCGATAGGGTCAAATGAAGACTCGAGCACTGAGCTTGTGGCTGGGCAAGTCTTTTGGGTATGTGCC
The DNA here is from genome assembly GCA_937146725.1 of uncultured Myxococcales bacterium. Lineage (GTDB taxonomy): Bacteria > Myxococcota_A > Bradymonadia > UBA7976 > VGTA01 > CAKZRU01. The sequence goes on along the minus strand of CAKZRU010000041.1, from coordinate 77,698 downwards.
GAACATTATGAACCACTCTTATTTGAGGTTCCCAAAGGTTTTGGTACAGTGGTGATTCCATTATGGCCCTGTCGTTTTGCCCTCACAAGAATTTGGAATGAGTTATTTCTTAAACTCAAGATCAAACAAAGCTTTGGAAAAGGCTCATTCATTAAGCTTCAACAAGAAATTCAAAGGCAAGGAAACCTTGAACTTATTGAAACCTTTAATCTATTTGCTCAAGATTTATATGATAAAAAAGAACTGACTCATCAACAATTATTAGATGCTCTTGCAACTCTCGATAAAGTTTTAGAGCAACTCCACATCCCAAGATCCTTGCTCTACCCACCTTCTGACTATCAGCGAATCATTAAACTGTGACTACATGACTAAGTATTCAGACACAGCCTTATTTAGAACGCCGCGACAGTCATTATTTTTAGTTTTGATTAAAGTGATTTATTCACTCTGTTTCGTCTTGGCGATCTGCACACAAGAAATTGCATATGCCCAAGCTGAAACCTATTCAATGAATTATACTGCTCCAACTTTTAAGGCTTGGACAACAGACCTTGAGAAGAATAGTTCTACGTTTAAGCGTTTTCAGCGAGTATGGATCGAAAGTTTAGATTCTGAGGCTCTTTTGATTGCGATCTATCCCAAGCAGATTGATGTTGAAGCACTTAACTGGGTTGGAAAAGGTGGTCATTTATTTTTAGCGCTCAATGCTCAATCGGTAAACGGCGCTCAAACTTTTTTACAGGCTTTAGACTTAAAGGCGGTTTCTCAAAAATTACTCGCTCAGAATATAAAGGCTAGTGAACTTGCAAAAAAACAGCAGATCACAAAAAAACAGCAGATTAAAGGTGCTTGGCCCTTTCCTAGTGATCATGCTTCTGCTTCAAAGTTTACAAACTATTTAATGACTCCTTGGTTAACCGTTGACCCGCTTGCCTTCATTGAAGGAAGTTCATGGTTTAAAGGCTCGATCCCGCCAATTGCGATTGATGAACAAGGTCAGTCCATTGCTTATCGTGTTCGTTATGGTAAAGGGATTCTTACTCTTTTTGGTGATGCTGATGCTCTTTCTGACCAATTGAGTATACTTCCAGAAAATCGACGTTTTTCTCAAGCAATCCTTTGGTGGATCACCCATCCTTATCCGACAAAAAAACAGAATACACTAAGCGACAGTACTCAACCAACAATTAATATTAGCTTTGTCGATCCACAAGGCAAAGTCATTTCTAAAGTCAAAGAGGAAAACCTACAGCATCGTCTTAGTGAATTACTGCAAGAGATAAAAAACTGGTGGAATGAGCATCCTTTATGGCAGTTTAACCTTTATTCTCATATTAGATACTTAGTGATTGCTTTGTCTTTGACTTACTTAATCCTTCTTCTATGGTTAGGTCATTCCTCTTCTTGGCAACGCCTGTTTATTCTGCGTAAAAAATGAAAGCTCGTTAACAATGACCGACGCATCTTCATCTCACTTCACCCAGCCTAATCCGTCTTCTGCCTTAGAGCCTAATTGGAAAGACTCTGGATTAGACCCAGCTTTGAACGATAAAACGCTCAAGCAAGTGCAACAAGTGATTCAAAAGTGCTGTGCGGATATCCAAAAGGTATTTCTTTCGGATGGTCAGCATCCAATGCTCGTTTTAAATGCTTTGATTGCTAGAGGTCATATTCTTTTGGAGGGTGTACCCGGTGTCGCCAAAACAACCCTAGCAAGTGCAGTGGCTAGGGTACTCGGCTGCCCGATAAAACGTATTCAATTTACCCCCGACTTATTGCCTACAGACATTTTAGGTGGCTCAGTATTCAATCCTCAAACCGGCCAATTTACAATGGTTAAAGGCCCTATCTTTACAAATATCTTACTGGCAGATGAAATCAATAGAGCACCTGCAAAAACTCAATCAGCACTATTGGAAGCCATGCAAGAGGGACAGGTCACTTTGGATGGAGTGAGCGAGTCTTTGCCACAGCCATTTTTTGCGATTGCGACTCAAAATCCAAGCGAACATTATGGTGTGTACCCCTTACCGGAAGCTCAACTTGATCGCTTTGCTCTTAGGGTATTTGTAGATTATCCTTCGGCACATACCGAATTGAGTATGCTCATGGCCTATCAAGGTCAAGCACCTGTGTGTAAGCCTCGTATGACTGCCAAATTAATCAAGCAACTTCAAGGTTTAGCGGATAAGGTTTTTATTCACCCTGAACTCATTAAATATATTGTTTCCTTGGCACGTTGGACTCGAGGTCATTCACATATCAAGCTTGGTGTAAGTCCAAGAGCTTGTTTAACGCTCACTAAACTCTGTAAAGCAAGAGCTCTGATCACGGGTAGGGCCTATGTGAATCCAAGCGATATACAAGAACTTTTAATGCACTGTTGGAGCCATCGCCTACACTTAAGCGATGAGGCCCTGTATGCTGGTGCAAATGCTAAAGAGTTAATTAATGCTTGTTTAAAGGCCATTCAATATCATGGACCAAGCTCGGATATGCTTAATCAATTTCAGACAAATCAACTTCAAACAAGCCAATCTCAAACAAGCCAATCTCAAACAACCAGTCGTCAACGCACTTATTAATAGCTAACTCTTGAAAGCTAGTGTGCTCTTGAAACCTATAATTTCCACGATTTAGCTTATGTCGGTCCAATATAACTCAAAGTTTTTAAAGCAATGGGCTAATCGCTATGGTTCAGATTCTCCCTTTAGTGAGCAGGCGACTATTTTACTTCATTTTTCGTGCATCATATTCTTATGTGCATTCTTCTTTGATCAAGCCATCTTTATGTTTGTGTTGAGCATACTCCCCATTCTTATCTTAGGCTTTTCTCATTTGATGCGTTTTGAGCTAGAGATTGCCTTGGAAAGCCTTGAGATGAGTTTTAAGTATGATCCTCAAGTTTATCGTGATCAATCGGCAACATTGGTCATATTACTCACCAACCCAAGTAATTTTGACTTAAATAATATAGAATTATCCCTACGTTTCCCTGATGGCTTTAGCTCAACTTACTTGTGTACGGTTTCAAGTGAGTCACAGCTTGAAATCAAAGCTGAACTTCATCATCTGCATCTTAAAGCAGGAATCATTTGGGGCGCTAAGATCAAAGTATGCGACTCTCTTGGATTAGCTCAGGGCGAACGCTATTTTATCAAAGAATGTCAAAGTAGTGTTTTACCAAAGTTTTTAGCTGCTCATAACGATTATTCACAGCAAAATCCTTCTTCAATGCATTATCTTGAGCAACATCAAAACTCTGTTTTCAAAAAGCATCTTGAAGGCGAATTCAAAGAGTTAAGACAGTATCAAGCCTTTGATACGCCCAATCGAATCGCTTGGAAAGCAAGTGCTCGTCGAGGTAAACTCCTTACTAAGGTTTATGAAAACTCTTCTGAGCCTCGTCATCTCATCGCCATTGATGTTCATTCCTTTATGCAGAGCGCTTTGCCTTTAGGGGAAACCCGTCTTGCTCTAGCATTGGATTATGTTCAACAAATCTTACAGCAATTATCCAATCAAAATATTGCCTTATGTGTTTATGATCATCGCTTATTAGCTGACTTACCACTCGCGCCTCAAGCGCTTACTCGTCAACGTTGGCAGCAACTCGAGTCTTACTTTGCTCAAGCACTCATGCATGACTGTGTTCTAGAAACTCAAGATGAGTTTTGGGATATGCTTTCTGAGTATTTAGTTTGGATTGGCGCAGAGTATCAGGCGGAGCAGGCTGGTTTACAGCAAGAACCGCACTTTAAGCCAAGTCTACGCTTACTCAACAGCATGAATAAATCCTTTATGGCCCAGTGGTTAGCCGATAGAAAGGACTTGGACAAAATCCCTTATTTACAAGAGATTGGACTTGATGATATCGATCGGCGCCTGCGGTTATTTTGTTATCAAAAAGGGATCTTTGGCACCCCATATATAGCTCGTCCTTTACATGCACAAAGTCAGGGTCTAAAGCAGGTGATGCAAAAAGCACGCGCAGAAAAGATTAATCATTTAATTATTCTCAGCCATAGCCATCGCTTACAGTCTACTGCTGACCATGAAATCATCAACAGCTATCTCAAACATCAAAGATCACTCACTTGGGTGCAAATCGCTTCCTTACATCAACAACGCCCTCACCAATTATCGGCCTTTATAAACAGAATCAATTATATACCGATTCACTTTAATTCTGATAAACTAGACCCTAAGAGCAATCCAATGATTAAATGGCATCCTAGTTAATGACCAACTTTTGTTTTTTTAATCAAACAAAGAGCGCTTGCGATCATTTCATGATTCCACCTACGATCTCACTAAGCATTAATTGATTCCGTCAAGGATACTTCTATGAATAAACTCGTTTTCCATATCGGTAGTATATTGATCTACCTATCCTTATTTATGACCGCTTGTGATGATGGACCTAGTCCGACAAGCTTTGATGTTTTGGTCAGTGTAGATAGAGCGCTTGATAATGCACCGGCCACCCTGTTGTTTAGTGCTCAAAATAACGGGCCCCTGCAAGGAGAGTTCAACTATGCTTGGTCTTTTGGAGATGGAGAAACAAGTGCTGAAGCAAGTCCAAGTCACCTTTTTGCTCAACCTGGTGAATATGAGGTCAGACTCGTGGTCAGTGAAGCCAATGGTGGAAGCGGCGAAGGTACTTTAACGGTTAATATATTACCTCCGACTAATCTCGAAGTAAGCGATTTGAGCTTTACTCCGATGGTAACCCTCAGCCAAGGGCAAGAGGGCCGAGCAAGTTGGCTTTATAAGCAGAGCACAGCAACTGCGAATCCTTGGCGCTTTGGTCTTTACCTGATTGAGTCAGATCAAGGTGCGCCTCCTAGTTTTGAAGCAACTGCCTCTGGCCTAGAAGCAGCCTCTGATCGTCTTAAGTTGATCTCAACACTTGCCGCTCCCTTCGTTGACCCAAGCGACAATGATTTAGGCACACGGGAAGAAAGTGTTGAATTGAGCTTTGTCATTCCTCCCGAGATTGAAAGCGGAGATTACTTTTTAGCCGTGATCGCTGATGATCAAGCTCAAGTGGGTGAGATGAACCGAGCAGATAATGTTGCTTTAAGTGTTGTTCCGGTCAATATCCGAGGTCTTAATGATGCCGGTGCCGACTTTAGTTTATGTGGTCTGTCTGTCAGCTCTTTTGTCGGGGTTGAAGCCGGCCAAAGACCATTAATTCCCTTAGGTGAGCAACTGAATGCACAACTATGTATTGCCAACTTAGGTGATCGACCAGTGATTGAAAGTCCGTATGCGATTTATCTGAGTGAAGATGGACTATTGGATGACTCCGATATCTTACTTGCTCAAGGTGTTGAGCAGGCCATAGGTGCCGAAGATCGCCTTAATCTTGAAGTTTTAATCGATATTCCTAGTGATACAGATTTAGGCGTATACCGCTTATTGGGTGTGGCCGATCCAGAAAATACTGAGCTTGAAAGACGAGAAGATAATAATCTGCGGGCAAGCCCGGTTCCTTTTGAGTTAGTTGAGCCCGGCGAAGTCGAAGGTGTAGATTTAGTGGTCACCTCAGTCGAAATTGATCGAGATCAGGTGTACTGGGGGCAGAAACTGAGTGGCACTTTAAATCTGAATCATCGTGGAGATGTGGATGTTTCTAGATTATTTGTGGTTCGATTTAACGCTTTATCCGTTGATATGGGTATTGCTCCCCAACAGCTTCCCTCCTTAAATGTCAGTGGTATTGAAGCCGGTCAAAGTTTAAGCCTTCCTTTTGAGCTCAATATTAGTCCACGCATTCCAGAAGGACGCTATCGCTTACAAATAGAAATTGATCCGACCAACAGTACCAATGACGTAAACCCTGGTAACAATCGTCGCTCTACAGCCGATATTTTATCTTTGGGAGGAGAGCCTAACTTTGATCCTGCCGCTCGAAGCTTAAGCTTTGAGAATACTGTTGTTGAAGCCGGTCAAAACTTGGAGTTAAGCTTACAAGTATCAAATCTTGGAGATGATCCAACCGGTGCTTTTGATGTTGCTTTTTATATCAGTTCTGATCGCTTATTAGGCCTAGGTGACCATGAATCAATGTTTTTTAATATCGACTCTTTAGAGGGTGGTGAAAGCAAAGACCTCAGTTTTACCATCGCTGTACCACAAGATTTAGACCAAGCGGTTGAACAGTGGTATATCGCCGCTAGGCTCGACCCCCAACGAAGCCTTGGTGGTGAATTAAGTACTGAAAACAATGTTATTTTCTCTGAACAAACTTTAGAAATAGAAGGAGCCACTGGTGGATGTGGAGAAGATGCCTTTGAAGACAATGATACCGTAGCACGCGCCATTGCCCTTGAGGTTGGAGAATACTTAGGTCTTGGTGCCTGTGATAGTGCGGATTGGTTCTCCATCGACCAAGCGGCCAATACCATTTTAGAAGTCCGCTTATCAGCGAGTGAAAACGAATCTGGTGAACTCATACTACCTCGTTTAGAGTTAAGTGATAGCTCTGGCAGTAGCTTTGTAAATGCTGAACTCAGAAACGATGAGCTTGTAATCGTAATCCCAGCAAGCGATCGGATTACTCGCCCATATATAAGAGTGACGAGTCTGGCGACTGCGGTGAATTACAATCTTTATGTCTCTAGTTTTGCTCAAGAAACAGGAAGCTCTCTCCTTCTATCAAACTTGAGTGTAAGTCCGGGAGTCGCCGAGGCAGGCTCTGCGATTGAAGCTTCAGTTCTTCTCAATAATTTAGGGCAAGATCTTCTTGAAGTGGGGCAAATAGAGTTAGATTTAGTCAACCAAAGTACCTTAGAAGCGATGAGTCTAGGAACTCTAAGCTATCAAGGAGAAGAAAGCTCATGGTCAACCGCGCTTTTAGGTCCTAATAGTAGTGTGCAAACTCAAGCTCGCTTCACCTTACCAAGTCAACTCAATGATGGACTCTATTTTGTGAGAGCCAAACATAGTGCGCTGAATAGTACTAATCATCGTTATGCATGGAGTGTAAGTGCTCTTAGAATTGACGAGGCACAAGCCTGTACCAGTGATCGTTTTGAACCTAATGGAAGTCCTCATGAAGCAAATGCGCTCAGTCAAGGTGCCTACGAAATTGCTCAAGGAAGCTTTACTGAGCTTTTTGCCTGTAGTGGAGATGATGATTGGTATAGAATTCGGTTGGAGGCTGGAGATTCACTAGATGCTGAAATCAGCTTTGATCGCTTGCAAGGTGATCTTGACTTAGAGTTATATGCAGCAGACGGACAAACTCTTATTGCGCAAAGTGAAAGCCTACAGGGCCAAGAATCAGTGAATATTTTTAGAAGCACTGAAAGCAGTGAGTATCTTTTAAGGGTATTTTTGAAAGCAAGCGACCAGGTGAATCTAGCCACAGAATATAATCTCACTCTGAGCATTGGACCTTCGGAATCATGTGGAGATGATGGTTTTGAGCCTAATGCTAGTGCGGATGAGGCAGCTTTATTACCTGATGGACCTCATGACCTACTAGTCTGTCCTGGTGGAGAAGATTGGTTTAGATTCCAAGTGCCTGCCGGAAATATCATTTCTTACACCATTTCTGTGGGTTTTGATGATGTAGAAATGAGTCTTTTTGATCCCAATAATATGTTGGTAGAAAGCAATAATCGCCGTATTTACCATGAAGCTCTTTTAACAGGTACTTATCGACTTAAAGTGAATCCTAGCCAGCAAGTTCGTCCGGCACCTTACACTTTGCAGGTCAGTGGGGTGAGTGGTTTAGACTTAGCCGTAAGTGATCTAAGACTCACTTCTGATGTAGGAGGTCCGGGTGATGAGCTCTATGCCGATGTGAGTCTTGAAAATCGGCGTGGTGATTCTGCAGAAAATGTTTTACTCCGTTTTGTGATCTCTGAAGACCTTAGAATCTCTGCAAATGATCCAATTCTAGGTGAGCAAGAAGTCCCCAGTATTGAAGGCGCCTCTACCCTTAACTTAAGACAGCGTATCACGATCCCTAATGACCTTAGTCCAGGACTCTATTCAATTATTTGTGAAGTTGATCCTGAGCTAAATCTAGATGACTTTTACTTAAGCAATAACGTGACTCGTACTAGTTTTGAGCTCAATCCGGCTTGTATTGATGATGACCAAAGAGAAAATGAAGGGCCACGTACCGCAAGTCCTTTAGTATGGACAGATGAGCCTGCCCAATTTGAAGGGGTAATCTGTGCGCTCACCGAAGATTGGTTTGTGATGACAGCTCCCGCCGGTTTACGACGCTTTACGCTTAATGCCCCCAATGGAGACCTTGATCTAAGTGTGTATGCAAGTGCTGACAACAGTTTACTTGCGAGCGCCCAAAGCACTGAAACAATAGAGGAAGTCGAAATTAATCTTGAGGCCGAAAGCGAGCTTTATATTCAAGTTGATGGCTTTTTTGATGCCCGTAGTGCTTACACATTAACTTGGGAATAAATACACAAAGGAGAGTTCGTTGCTGTTCACAATGCAATCATCAAACCTGCTCTCCCCAAAAGGTAATTTATTGCTCTTACTAGGGCTATTTATCATATCGAATTCTCAAACTTGGGCCCAAGATAAAGTGCCCCCCATTAAATCACTTGCTAATGTTTTAAAAGAAAGCTCGATACGCGTGAGTGAGGCGCCAACCCCACCTCCCAAATATATGCGCAGATTATGGCAGTGGCAAAAGGCCAAAGAACGTTCAAATTCTCAGCTTACAAGTCAAGAATCTCTACCTGTCGATCTTAATCCTTCCCTACTTAGTCAAGCTCAAGCTGAACTTTGGAATGCTCTTGGCCAAGCAACTGAGCAACCTTTGTATGAATCACCGAGTTCTCGTAATCAAAGAGAATATCAAATGGATTTAGATACAGAAGGTACACCCATTTTGCCTAATTATACCCATGAGTTTATGCCAAGTGTTACTCCTCATAAACGAATGACAGTTTGGAATACGATTAAAGATTCCGGTGAACTTGCAGTGCAGATCGGTGGTTTAACTGAAATTGAAAATATTGAGCTGCCCCAACTAAAGGCCTGTTTAAAGTCAGCAAGCAATGAATCCCCTGATCAAAATCACTATCTCTCACTCGGTGAACGTCAGTGGTATCAGGCCCAAGATTTAGATATGGGCTGCTTACAACAACTTTGCCTTCAAGTAGGCAGTGCTTGTTTTATGGGTATATTTTCTACCCAAAATTGGCTTGATGTGACTCGCCCTCGGGGAGTGGCCTCGGTTTCTCCTGAGCAATCTTTAGTAAGCCTTGGTCTGGGTTCTACTGTGATCCTAAGTCAAGATGATGCAGGCAACTTTTATCTTTCAGCACCTCCGGATTCAAGCCTAAAAAAGCTTGATAAATTAGCCTTGGTGATCACGGCTCCACTTTCATATTTTTCGGGGTCATGGCGTTCAAGCCTAAGCTTATCAGAACTCAAAGATCACCCCAATCTTGCTTTACCTGATGACTTACAACGGCAGGCCCTTCATTTGAGTGCACAACTTTTTAATCTTGAGGCAAAGCATTCTGACTCTTTTGAGCATTTAATCTTTCAGCTCAGTGATTACTTTAGAGCCTTTGTACCTGGTGAACAAGTCGAGCAAGGTGGATCGGTGTACGAGCGCTTAACTCTGAGCCAAATTGGTGTTTGTCGACACCGTTCTTATGCCTTTATGGTGACCGCAAGAGCCTTGGGAATACCCACGCGTTATGTCACCAATCAAGTCCATGCCTTTGTGGAAGTATTGGATCCAAATGGTCGCTGGCGTAGGGTTGATTTAGGTGGAGAAGGGATTGCGCCAGAAGATCTTGGTTTGACCCAAGATGTACTCAATCAAACTCAGCAAGCACCCCAAACTTACCGACCGGATGATGGCTTACCACAGCCAAAGCCTTTTTTAAGTTCTCAAAAAGAGCAAGAAAAGATCCAAAACAAACTACAAACCCAAAAAACGACTCAAGGTGAGCAGAACTTAACTCATTCAAAACTAAAACCACAAGATATTGAAGCTAAAGAAAGCTCAACCAGTTCAAGGGCTAATGGTCAAGATCATCCAAGTCCCAATAAATCATCACTTACCTCTGTCAATCATGAACGAGGGGAAGAATTAGAAGATACTGAGTCAACAAACATAAATCCCCCAACCAAAGAAACATCTTCTACGTCTTCTCTAATCAAGAACAAAGGGAATGATCGCCTTGATAAAACAGCACCCGAAATCACGCAAGCTTTAAAGAATCAAGCCTTTAAGACTCAAGCTTTAAAGAATAACCAAAAGGAACTCGAAGAAAGCATTAAAGCTCGCTTTGATATTGCCTCCTGTCCCAATGCTTATCAAAATCGCCCACGCTTGAGTTTAAAAGTACAAACTCAAGTATTAAGCGACCTTAATCTACTTCTTCATCAAGAAATCAATCAGCTTCCAAAGCCATCTTCAAACCTGCAGATTACCTTACGTTCTTTGTCAAATACCGACTTACATCGCTGTGATTTAATGACTCTTAAAGGGCGGATTAAAAAGGCGACCCGCAAGCAAAAAAACTTACTTAAGAATAGCTATATTTTAGCCGCCTTAAAAAGTAAAATAGATGGAGTCGTGCTTTCCGGCTGGGGTCAAATTGATGCTCGGGGCTTTTATCGTTTTAAAGCACAAGTACCGATCCAGATGAACCCAGGTCATTATCAAGTATTTATCTATTTACCAGCCCAAAAAGGCTTAGCTGAAGCTTGGAGCCAACTAGACTTAAATTAAGCTTTGGGTAAACTTGTGCTAAGTCTAAAGTAGACTTAAGGCTTAAGACACAAAGCCATAAGGTAAAGCCACCACAGGAGTATGTATGTCAAACCCAGCTGATGCTCAACATGTTAGGAGCTATGCTCAAAGTCCAGCGGAAGAACCTTCCTTGGTGATCTCGTTGTTTGCAGTCGCCTGCTTCATTCAGATGGGAAGCCTACTCTTTGCAGACCAGCTAATTGAGACTTTAGGCTCGATATTAGCCGGACTAAGTACTTGGGGCTTCTTTTTAAGCACATTATTTTTGGCACTTAAGCAAGATCAAAATATCCTTAAGCCGCTTCAATCTAAAAAAGGTCGTTGGCTCAGTAGTTTTGCGCTTTGTAGCTTTTATATTGCGGTTTATTTTCAACCAAACTGGATACGTGGCTGGATCTTACTGCTTTCACCATTGTCTGAACTTTTGACAAATACAGTTGCTGATCAGTGGTTTCTTTATAGTTTCTTATATACTTATGCTGTCGCTATTTTTGGTTATACCTCATTAAAAAAACACGGCCATGTTCGCTATCACAGACTCAGAACAGCCTGCTTGGTCTTTTTTCAGCTCATCTTTGCATTTTTATTACCCGCTTTACTCAAAAAAGCCCAGCTTCCTGACTTTTACTTTACCTATTTTTGGCCACTTAAGGCCGACTATCTTTTGCCTTTTGACTACATTATGGACCCCAACAGTGGACTCATCAGCGCTCGAGTCAACGGTCTGGCTGTGGGTAGAGCCATGCTCTTATGGGGCGCGATGATGTCCTTTGTGGCCACACCTATATTAACTTACTATTTTGGCAAGCGTTGGTATTGTTCTTGGGTTTGTGGTTGTGGTGCTTTAGCTGAAACCTTTGGCGATATTTGGAGAACTCAAAGTCCAAAAGGCCAAAATATGTGGCGTTTGGAACGTTATATGATCCATGCAAGCCTTTTGCTGACCATTGCTGTAACAGTCACCTTATGGATCAATGAAAGCGGTGGACGAACTTTACTCGGTGAAGATGGTTCACGTTGGTTTTGGGGAGGATATGGCCTTTGGATTACTCTCATTTTTAGTGGTGTCATTGGCGTTGGTTTTTATCCCTTGCTTGGCAGCAGAGTTTGGTGTCGATTTGGCTGTCCACAGGCTGCGATTTTAGGGATTCTACAGCGTTTTTTCAGCCGCTTTAGAATCAGCACAAACAGCGGACAGTGTGTGAGCTGTGGTCAATGCTCTGCTCAATGCGAAATGGGCATTGATGTACGAGCCTACGCACAAGAAGGCCAAGTTATTGTGAGAGCTTCATGCGTAGGCTGTGGAGTCTGTGCTAGTGTTTGTCCAAGAGGTGTATTACGACTAGAGAACAGTAAAACACCTCGAACATAAACCAGCGGATCAAGCTTTGTATCGAGTAGATTAGCTTGGTTTTTTAGGCTTGGCTAGTTAGGCTTGGGTAGCAAGATGACTGAGTTTTAAACGACCCTTTTGGTCTACGCCCATCACCTTAACCTTTAAGCTTTCACCAACTTTATAGTGCTCGGTGGCATCTCCACCTTCGCTGCGAAGCTGGCTAATGTGAACTAGGCCACTGTGGTGATCAAAGCTGACAAACACGCCAAAGTCTTTCACGCCATCAATGTTAGCGTCAAACTCTTCGCCATTCTTAAGAGGAGTGCCCAAAGCTTTCATCTTTTGTAAAGCAAGTTGTACCTTGGCTTCATCTTCACCAATTACGTTTACTTGCGAGCTACCCTTATCGATAGAAATCTGAACATTGAACTCTCTTTCGGCAGCCTTTAGAGTCTCTCCTTGCTTGCCAATCACTCTACCAATCAACTTGGGAGAAATTTCGATATGGGCAGTGAAACGCTCAACCGGTGCCCCAAAGGGCTCTAAATGTGGCTCAATTTCGTCTAAAAGCAAAGCGTGTGCTGAACTTGCAGCTTCAATCGCCTCATCGATCACTTCCCATGACAAAGCACCGAGCTTGTTGTCGAGCTGTAAGGCGCTGATTCCATTACGGCTACCGACGACTTTGAAGTCCATGTCGCCGTAATAATCTTCGTCACCGGTAATATCCATTAATAAGACTGCCTTGGATAGATCATCCTCGGTGACCAGACCAATAGATACACCAACCACTGGCTCACTTAAGTGATGGCCGGCTTGAGCTAAGGCAAGATTAGCACCAATCACAGATGCCATAGATGATGAACCATCAGAGCTTAAGACATCAGCAAGCACTCGTAGGCTTTTACCACGCTTGGATTGATATAAAGGGGTTAAGGCTCTTTGAATCAATAGTCCATGACCAATTTCTCGACGGTTAGGTGCGCGTCCTTGGCGAATTTGATGCGTAGCATATCCAGGGAAATTATAGTGGCAGAATAAGTCTGGTCGACCTTGATTAAATAGAGTCTCATAGCTTGGTGAATCTGAGTGTCCACCTTGAACAGCGCTTACCAAAACTTGTGTAGAACCACGAGTGACCATCGCTGAGCCACTAGAGCGAGGTAAAACACCGGTCTTAAATTGATAAGGGCGCATTTCATGCAAAGCACGACCATCTTGACGACGTCCTTCTAAAGCCTCTGCTCTTAAATAGGCACGAGCCAAAGACCATAAAGTCAACTCAACCGCACTTGGCTCTGCACCAACCTCTCGCTTGAGTGTATCGAGAATAAGATTATATTTCTGCTCACGAGCTCGCTTATCCTGTTCACGAAGCGCTGCAGCTAAATCGCTTAAACAGTTGTCAAAAGCCGGATGCTCAACCACCTCAATCGGTGAATGATAAGGTTTCACCTGATCGGCATATTGCTGAGCGAAACCCGCCAATGCGTCAAGGGCTTCTTGCTGTTCATCAACAAAGGACTTAAGGGCATGTACTAAGTCTTTGGCTGAACTTAGATGCTCATTTGCCCCACCTTCAATCATGACTAACCCACCCTGATGTGCTGTCATCACCCATTCAAAGTCTTGACTTGCAGGACAAAGAATCGCATCAAGAACATCTGTTTCATTATCTAGGATGAGTGATGCACCCAATATCGGACCATTAAAAGGTAATTGAGAACAAGAGGCCGCTAAACCGGCACTTGTAATCGCTAAACCTACTAGATCAATTTTAGAATCAACGCTCAGAACTTGGACAACCAAGTGAATCTCGCGTCGTTCTTCAGCATCGAATAAAGGACGTAGAGCGCGGTCAATTAAACGGCTGACGCGGATTTCATGATCGCTTTGTCTCAGCTCACGGCGTTGGAAATTACCGGGCATATTACCCACAGCGCTTGGACGCTCAAGATAATCAACGGTCAAAGGTCTAAAATCTGCATGAGCAGGAGGAGGTCCAACAGTTAATGCGACCAAAAGACGAGTATGTCCCTGTTCAACCCAAATTGAAAGATCGGCCTGAGGCGCATGCTGTCCAAGGGTAAAGCGTATTTCAGGTGCACCTTTCATCTTTACTGAGAACTGAGTCTCATCACTTTGATCTGCGGTGCAAGTGGTAATGGGTGAGAGCTTAGTGAGTTGCACTTTGGCCTCCGTAATATTGACGTTTGCGTTGTCTATTATGCACTGACTCTTAAAGATAGATCAGGCAATTAACGTGGAATAAAGACATAAAAAAAGGGAGCATAGCTCCCTATTAGAACACGGGGGACAGGGTTCGAACCTGCGACCTACGGATTTGGAATCCGTGGCTCTACCAACTGAGCTACCCCCGTATGTGATGCATGGGTTTATCAAGACGAAAGCTTGTAGTCAAGATAAATCTACGAATTGCTTTGTGACTTTTTACATTATGCCCACAATGCTCATCTTTTACGATTCCAACAATGCTCTTAAATGCTCTCCAGCACTAGATAAATCAAAGCAATCAACTTGGGCAAACCAAGACTCTGCCTCTTGGGCTAAAAGATGCTTCAAAATCCTTTCTAGATTTTGTACTTGATCGATCGCTTCAAAATCTGCTGCCAAAAGCGCCTGAGTCAGTTGCCTTAACTCTTCCAAGTGATCTTGAATGTTTATAGGCTGAATATCAGCTATTACTGACTCATTTTTCTCATCAAGGACAGCGTTTTCTTGCGTCACTCTATCGATCTCAAGCTGACTTTGTTGCAGTGATTCTAGCCAAAACTTAAGATAGGCATTTTGGACCCTTTGTTCGCCATGGCATGACTCTTCGATGTAAGAACTGATGCGAGAAATTCTTTTGAAGCCTAATTGAGCCCCGGTTCCTTTAAGGGTGTGAGCAAGTCTTTCAAGCTTTATAGACTGTGCTTCATTAAGTGAAAGTAGACTTTGGTGAGATTGATCTACCAAAAGACTCGAAGCAAACTCTTTCGCTTCTGCAAAGCTTTTATGAATCAGTTGTAACATCTGTAAATAACATGACAGATCATCACCGGTTAGTGCAAGTCCCAAATCCATATCCAAAATAGGCTCTGCTAAAACAGTATCAATGTGAAATTGAGCTTTATTTGCTTGAGTAGACTCGGCTTGAGTAGACTCAGCTTGAATGGACTCAGCTTGAGTGAGTTCTGCAGAAGCTTCACTTGTAGAATCCTCGCTTGGTTTATGAACTTCGACTTGATCTTGGCTTTTAGAGATCCATTCGCTGACTGTTTTATATAAAACTTGCGGATTAATCGGCTTGGTCAAATGATCGTTCATCCCTACCTTTAGGCAGCGGTTTCTTTCTTCAGCCATCGCATGTGCTGTCATCGCAATAATCGGTAAGTCAAAGCCGTGAGACCTTAACCTTTGAGTGGCTTGATAACCATCCAACTGTGGCATTTGAATATCCATCAATACCAAAGCAAGTTCTGCTTGATGCTGTAAAGCTAGATCAACCCCTTCTTGTCCATGATTAGCAATCAGTACTTTTAAACCCACTTGCTTAAGCATTTGACTAGCCACAAGTTGATTAACCTCATTATCTTCAACCAACAGCACAGTTTTCCCCTTTAAACCATGCCAGTGATGATCTGCTTGTTTTTGTGAGTTCACTGTTGGTTTTAGCGAGTTTGAGCCGAGTTTTTGTTCACTAACTTTTCGATTAAAATAAACATCTGATAAGGTATCAACCAAAAGAGAGGCCGTAAGAGGTTTTTGTAAGGTGGCCATTGCCCCCATCTTTTTGGCTCTTTGCTTTAGTTCGTGATCACCATAGCCCGTCACAAGAATAATTTTTAAATTATTAATAGCCCCCCATTTTTTCAAAAGACTCAGCCCACTTCCATCCGCCAACTTCCAGTCCAAGAAAATCCAAGAAAATCCAAGATCCTGCTCGAGAGCATATTGAAAGCGACTCAGGGCCTCAGTTTCGCCAGAAGCAATCTCAACATCAAAATGTAAGCGGTTTAACAACGCTTCAATCGCTTCTTGGGCGGCCGGAGAGTCCTCGACCACTAGCGCCCTTTGCCCTCTAAAGCTCAAGCCTTCTTTAAATACTTTTTCTAAGCGACTAAGGTTACTTTCTGTTTGAGTATTAATCAGATGAGGCAAGGTAAAACTAAACTCGCTTCCCCGCCCCAATTCGCTTTTAACAAAAATCTTTCCACCCATCAGTTCTACCAAGCGTTGGCAAATCGTTAGGCCTAAACCAGTTCCACCAAACTTACGGGTGGTTGATTCATCCGCTTGGGAGAAAGGTTTAAAGAGTCGATTTACCTGTTCAGAACTCATCCCAATGCCAGTATCTTTCACCTTGAAAAAAAGCTGAGCTATTGGGTCAGAATTTTGCTCGGATTGATTTTGATAAGTGATGTATAAGCTGACTTCGCCCTTTTGAGTAAACTTGATTGCATTATTAAGCAGGTTGACTAAAACTTGATTGAGTCTTAAAGGATCACCCTTGAGAATACTCGGTACATTAGGGTCAACAATAACACTGAGCTCCACGCCTTTACTTGAAGCCAAATGAGCAGTCAAAGCGGTTAAATTATTGAGCAAGTGATCCAAGTCAAATTCCACAGACTCAAAGCTCATTTCTCCGGCTTCAATTTTAGAAAAATCCAAGATATCGTTGATAATTGTAAGCAGTGAAGTCCCCGCTGTATGAATCTTACTTAAGTAATCTACTTGTACCGGCTCTGTGGCTTGCTGTTGGGCAAGATGAGATAAGCCAATAATCGCATTCATCGGCGTTCTAATCTCGTGGCTCATATTCGCTAAAAACATCGACTTGGCCTCGGTCGCTTCTTCTGCTTTTTGCTTGGCTACCCTCAATTCCTCAGTCCGGCGCTCAACCGCTTCTTCAAGACCTCTTTTATGTGCTTCAAGTGAGCTATTTTGCGCTTGGAGACTAGCGGTTAATTCAGTAAGAGTTCGCTGTGCTAAAATACTTTTACAGTCAGCAATCAGCGCTTGCGTAAGTCTTTGCTTAAAAGAGAGTGCTAGCTTGATTACCCTAATCGTATCTGCCCCAAGATGATTTTTATTGATTTGGTCGGTGTAGTCAAAGCCTAAGGCCGACCAATAACTTAATTTACTTTCTAAGCTTTCAGTCAGCATAGGACTCATTCTAAAACGATCAAAGTTCAGGATCATCACCAATCTTAAACCACTTCCTTCGGGCTCAAAATATAAGCTCTGCTTAAACTGACTATCTCCCACGATTTGACATTCTTCTTTGGACCATTGTTTTTGCTGTATTTTTAGCATTTCAGACAGCAAAACAATCACTTGACTCGCTTGATGAGAGCTTTGTTTTAATGGACCTTTAAGAGTCTTTAATAAACGTGCTCTAGACTCATTTCTCGCCTCTTCTGGATAACTACGAATCCATCCCAATGCGACAGTGACTTCTTTATTCATGTTCTTCTCCACTGGCTTTGCACTGTGATTAAGGTGCCATAGCCTAGACCTTGGATTGGGCTTTCAATGTTGAGCCAATCCACTAAGCGTTTTGTTCCCGAAAGGCCAAGACCCAAAGTTCCCCCACTGCTATTATGATCGTGAAATGCCCACTCTAAGTCTGCAATCCCCGGTCCTTCGTCGGCAATTTGCAGAGTTAGTGTAATCATTTGTTGAGTCACTTCACTCCACAGTGCTAGTACACCGCCACCTGCGTACTTTACCGCATTCCAGCATAACTCGTTACAAGCGGTTAAAAGGCGTGTCAGAGCAATCGTATCCGTTGAGATGACACAGTGATCTACTAAAGGTTGATTCTGCATGATTAACTCTGATGCAAAGGACTTAAGTAAATAACGTGCTCGATTAATATCTAGTTCATTGTGCAGATGGCAGAGAAATAAAGGTTCAGACTTTTCTTGACGATCTTTCATAATACTGACTAACCCACGTTCAAGTGGACAATTATCAAGCGGATATTTCTGATCCTTAGCCGCCGATAAATGATCGTCTTTATTTATATAAGATAAGTCGACAATAGGTGACTTAGCTTTCATGTTTTTATCCTAAGCTTTCAGTCAATGCTTCTTCTACACCTAAGGCATAATTTAGGTCTTGGGTTTTAGCATCCAATGAAATCAAGGTAATAATCAAATCCGTTCTTAAGCCTACAAACCATGAATCTGGCCCCATGAGCTTAATACTTTGATTGAGCTTACGAAGTGCTTCCCACTCGCTTAAATCAATCAACTCAACCGCACTTAAGTCAAAGATTACCGAGTTATATTGCTTTTGAGCACAACGCTGAAGAGTCGAAGACTTGATATCTTCTAGCTCTTGGCTTAAAAAGCCACAACTAGGAGGAAAGGTTAAAATCAGTGTATCTTGAATCTCAGTAAAGACTAAGCGAAGAGATTCATTGAGCTTTTGAGCCGAAGATTGTACCGTTCTCATGACCATTGATCAGCTTTCTTAAGCATCCTTTTTGGAGACAACAACATTGATCAACCTAAAGGCTTCCTCTAGCGCGTCACGCATGGTTGCTCGTGTTAAAACATTTCCTACATCAATGCCTAATTCAATCGTAGTTTGAGCTATGGCTGGAGATACGCCTGAAAGCAAACACACACAGCCCATTAAACGAGCCGCTTGGGTAATCTTTATTAGATGATTTGCAACCGCAGTGTCCACCACTGACACACCGCCAATATCAATGATAAATACCTTTGCTCGAGTTTCGGCAATTTTATGAAGCACAGAACTCATCATATTTTGAGCTCGCTTTGAGTCAATAATCCCTACCACCGGAAGCATGAGAATATTATCCCATAATGAGGTCACCGGCGTTGACATTTCCATCATTGCTTTGGCTTGCTCTGATAAGCGCTCATTGCTCAGTTTTGCATAGGCTTCAACCACTAATGAGGCATCGAGCTGAATGAGCTTGTTACAGGCCTGAATGCAAGCCATTCGCTGTGATTCTGTAAGATCACCATCATAAAGCTCGTAAAGTAAGATATCTTGAGAAACGCTCAAGGCCGCAAAATAAGCCGGAAGTGATAAGCCTATCTGAGCATGAACTTCACCAAGTTTTCTACGCATCTCAAGATAGTGATCATTCACCTCTGCTTCAAAAAAGATTTCCCAAAATCTATTTTGAGACCCTTGCACTCGTAAGAGCTTTTTTTGATCTTTAAAAAAGATCTTAAACTCAGGCATATTTTCCATCCATGAGTAAAAGCGATCCACATAGAAGGGAAACTTTGGTGTTATATACTCACCGTATTGACGGACCAATTCCAAGTCTTGCGTCGTAATTTGATGTTGGGTAAGAAGTTCCTCAAGACTAGCCAAATGGTAATTTGACTCAAGACTTGTTTGAAAGGCGGTGGCTGCTGCAGAGTTCATCATATTTATCTTTATTTAATTAAATAGGTTATGAATAAGAAAGATGATGATCTTTTCTTTATTTTAAAAACATAGACTATAAAAAAGAGCACACCTAGGTCAATAAAGAGCTCTGATTTAAATGGAGAAAATTGATCGAAGTTCAGTGGCTTACAGATTTAAGCTTCTAACAGCTTTAAGCTTGTAAAAAGATCACATACACATGATACTAGTCTTTAGCTTATAGTCAGTTTATAAAGCTGTTGTTTATTCAGTTAGTAATCGTCAGTTATTTTTAGAAGCGAAGTGATCTGCAGATGCAAGAACCTTACCCAGCAACAGTATTTATTATTGATGATGACCCCCTAACGCTTGGCTTGATTACCAAGGCTCTAAAAGGTTTATGCCAACTCAAAGTGAGCACCCAACCTTTGCAGGCCTTAAAGCTAATGGAACAGTCACCGCCTGACCTAGTCCTAAGCGATGTGAATATGCCGGAGTTTAATGGTTATGAACTGTTAACGGCGATGAAAAACTCAGATCATATAGCACATATCCCCATTATCTTTTTAACCGGACTTTCCAACCATAGTGATGAGCAAAAAGGGTTAGAATTGGGGGCTGTCGACTATGTATCTAAACCTATCAATCCTGCGATTTTAAGGGCTCGAGTTCGATCTCAGTTACTTTTACAACTAAGTTTACGCCAAGAGAGCCAACTACGACAACAGACCGATCAACTCTTAGAAGTCATCTTACCTTTATCCATCGCCCAAGAGCTTAAAACATCCGGATCAGTTGCAGCCAAATCCCATGAAGCTGTTGCGGTCATTTTTTGTGATGTAGTCGGCTTTACTGAATACAGCCAAAAGCATCCTGCAACCAAAGTTGTTGAACGCTTAGATGCCTTGTTTAAAGAGTATGAAAAAATTGCAAGCTACTACCAAGTAGAAAAGATCAAAACCATCGGTGATGCCTTTATGGCCACTGCCGGTCTAAATATCAAACCTCGCTTTGATGATCCCTTATTAGCTGCTTCGCTTGCCGCTCTTGAAATGTGTACAGTCACTCCTAAAATTACGCCAGATTGGAGTGCTCGAGCGGGTGTCTATATTGGTCCTTTAGTTTCGGGAATTGTTGGCGATTTACGCTATCAATTTGATGTATGGGGTAACACGGTGAATGTTGCCGCTCGTTTATGTGGGGTGAGCGCTCCTCATACTATTGCTGTGACTCAACAGCATGCTTTAGCCCTTCAAAATGCGATCAAAACAAACTCAGACCTACCCACATTGAGTACTAAAAGCTTGGGACCAACACCTCTCAAAGGTCTTCAAGATATTGAGATTATTGAAATCTCGAAGCTGTAACAAGGTCGACTATTCTATTCAGACTTTAAGATTGCTTAGTGCTCAGTAAACTCAAATGTTAGGGTTTAAAAGGGCGCTTCATCCTTAAAATATAGGCGCTGACCACTTTCAGGGTCATCAAAACTAAGCTCTGAAGCATGAAGATGTAAGCGTATACCTTGGGGCGGGCTTCCATTTGCTTGAGCATTCACAGAATAATGAGGATCACCAAGAATTGGTGAGTTTAGCCCAAGTGGATGGGCTGAATGTAGTCTAAGTTGATGAGTGCGTCCGGTTAAAGGCTGTAACGCTACCTTGCAACCTTGTGGATGTTGTGCATCAAGTATACGCCAACGTGTATGGCAAGGTTTACCATGCAAGGGATCAGCCACTTGTAACGGCCTTTGAAAGGGATCCAAGCGCAATGGTAGATAAATATCTCCTTCAGCAACTAAAGGTACTTTCTCTAAAATTGCTGTATATGTTTTTGAGACTTTACGTTGAGCAAATTGCTGATTGAGATGACTAAGGCTTTGAGGCGTTAAGGCAAATAAAAGAAGGCCCGATGTTGGTAGATCAAGCCGATGAACCACCATACCCCCAGTGGCATGAGGATAAAGCTTTTGTACTCTATCCAAAGCACAGTCTTTAAATAGAGGATCTTTTGCTGGCACTGATAGTAAACCCGCTGGCTTAGATACAAGTACCCAAGAACTACTTTCTGCCACGATATCAAGTTTAACTTGGCTTAAATCCGGTAATTCAAAACCAAGACGTCTTTTAGAAAGTGGAGGCAATGCACCTTTGGGAGCCATATGCTTAAATCCGCCTAGTCTTAATCAATATCTTAATCAAAAATCACAGTTTTGGCTGTGTTTAGCTCGGGATGTAAATCAAACAAACCGCGTAAGTTAATTAAGATATCCTCATGGCTTGGATTTTGAATAACGCCCATAAGGAAATAGCTCAATGCCTTCCAAGGTTCATCATTTTGTAAAGCCAAAACACCTAAATTATTGAGTGCACGAATGCAGGCAGGATCTACAAGTAAAGCCGAGTCAAATAGTGTTTGAGCTTGCTCTATATCGCCTGTTTCAAAGGCTTGCTCACCTCGCTCACACAATAGATTGCCTGGGCTATTGGCCCCCACGTCATCCGCTAATTGACTAATGTTCCCTTTTTCTTGGCTCACCATAGCCTTAGCAGCATCTGCGGTTGCTTGTAATTGACCAATCATAGCTTCAGCTCCACGCATAGCCTGCTGCAATAAGGCTTGCGTAGGATCAGGCGCAGGACTCGCTGCTTCTTGCCCTGAATTTTTTAGTAACTGCTTAGCTCTTTCTAAAGCGCTTAATGGCTTAGCCTCAGTTGTGCTTTCTGCTTCTGACTCATTCATCTTTGGTGTAGATACAGTCGGCTGCTCATGACCTGCAGATTGTGCTTTTAACAAAGCTTTAGCGCGTTCAAGTGCACTCATTGGTTTCGCTTCGGGCGTGCTTGAGTCCGCTTCTACAGGCGCAATGGTTGCTTCGGTGGCTTGAGCTTTTGACTGGTTCAATAAGGCTTTAGCACGTTCAAGTGCACTTAAATTATTAGAGCTTTGATCGGAACTCATGGTTGACTCCTGAGGGGCAGAATAAGATGGAATATGTACTTGCTCGATTGCTTCACCAATATTGTATCCGGCTTCCCATTGAGCAATTTGATCTCTTTGCTTGACGAGATAAGTAGAAGTATGAAGATGTTGGATCAAGGATATAGGCTGTAGCTGATCAACATCAATCAGATCAGAAAAACCAAAGGCACCATCGATTTCAAAGGCAATTAAACCGAGTTCATGCCGAACGAGTTGAAACATCACTCGCTGATGCTTGGAACTAGGATCATTCAGAATTTGATCAAAAGCTTGCTGGCTTTCTGGCGTCAATCTACCTTGCTCATCAAAAATATTACTACCTAAGCGCTTTAGATAATCGCTGTGTACGCAAGACCCAAAGCCAAGCGCTCTTTGAAAGCCAAGTCCTTCTTGACCGGGCCAAAAATGAGCTTGATGCCCGTCTTCAAAAGCGACAAAGAAGTTTGACACCGACATTAATTGAGCCCCTTTTTGCATGGCAAAGATAATGTAGTGCTCAATGGTTTTTAGGTCGACTAAGCTTCCTTTACCCCCAAACAAGACTAAATCTGACTCATCACTGATGACTTCATTAATCGCTTGATTCCACGCTTGGCCACGGTGATCTGTTGGATTAATATCTACAGTTTCCCACATTGGCGACCATTCATATTCAGCCTGACTACTGTGTGGAATGACTCTGAGTCGTACCTGTGCATAAGGGTCAAACTTATAAGGTAAAAACTCATAGTGTTTGAGCCATAAGCTGAAGTAACTTGCATTTAAATCAGGCGCTTCTACAACAACATCGACTGTGACTCTCTCGTCAAAAGTATCGACTGTATTAATCCAATCCTCACCCATTGAATCCATAAAAGTAAACTCAAAGTCTACATCGCTTTGAGCTAAATGTTGTTGCCAATTACGCTCATCAAAAAGCGCTCGGCCTAGCTCGCTTTTAAAGCTAAAAGCCTTGCCACCATAAGCTGACATTGTTTTGAGTAAGCAAGTCTTAGGTGGGGCATATTGAAGAATTTGACCTATTCTTTCCATGACAGCTTGATGTAAAACATCTAACTTTCTTGTGGATTGACTAGGCCATAGTTGCCATTTTAATTGATCAAGTAAATTCTTTGAAAGCAATAGGCCTAATTCACAAGTTCGATCTAGGCCCTCTTTGACTTCACCTCGTGCCCAATGAATACACTTTAGCTCATTTGGATCATAAAAATATTGGTCTAAAAGACCGCTCAGTAAGCCGCCCTCTTTGAGATGACTTGCATGTTGCATGATGAGTTCACTCATTAGGAAATCACCAACATTGACCGGTATCACAGCATCAAGAGATTCGGATTTTAAACTACCTAAGCCCTCATTGAGCTGTACACCGAGAGTATTACCGGCAGTCACGGTGATTCGTTTAAAATCAAACTTTGTGGCGATTTCATCAAGCTTATGATCCTGAACAGCACTTAAATATAATTTGAGTTCTAAGTGTTCAGAAAGTTTTTGCGCTAAATCATGATACCAGCTCGCTGTAAGCGCAGCCAATTTATGTCTGAGGTGGGTATGCAAGAAAATACCAATCTTTGGTAGACCTTGGACCTTAGTTTTCTTTAATGTAGGTTTAATCTTTTTCATCTGCACGATCTCGGCTTGAGTCTAGAGAAATTTACTGAAGATTGATAACACGAACAAAGCGATCTGAACAGATACATATCTTGATTTATAGGTAGAATTTATGACCTCACCAATCACCAACTCTAAAGAGCTTTACAAAGACCTTGCCAATCAGCAAGTCAGCTCCGATCTCTCAATTGTTATATTAACCGGTGCATCGACAGGTATTGGGTATGCAAGCGCCTCTTATTTGGCTGAACGCAAGTTTTTTGTCATTGCTACGGTACGCAAAACTCAAGATGCTGAACGTCTAACCAAGTTACACAGCAATATCTTCCCAATCTTGCTCGATGTCTGTTTTCCTGATCAAGTCGATGCCTTGGCAGTGGCCATAGATCAGTTTTTACATCTTAATCAAAGACCATATTTAGATGCCTTAATTAATAATGCAGGTATTGCATTAGGTGGTCCTTTAGTGGAGTTAGATGATCAAGTTCTTCAACAGCAACTTGAAGTCAATGTGGTCGCCCCTATGAGGATGATTAGGGCTTTGGCACCTGCTTTAGGCGTTAAAGCAGGCTCTAAGCAAGGCGGACGAATTATTCAGGTCAGTTCAATCTCTGGTGAGCGAGCGATGCCCTTTGTAGGTCCGTATACGGCTTCTAAGTTTGCCCTTGAAGGTATATCTGATTCTTTACGAATGGAGCTCTTACCCTTTGGGGTAGATGTCATCATTGTTCAGCCGGGTCCCATTAATACAGAAATCTGGGATAAGGCTCCAACCCCCGAAGAAAATCCATTTAAAGATGGCCTTTATGCTCATGCCCTTAAGCGCTTTTATGAATTCATTGTGCAAGGAGGTCGCAAAGGTTTAGCGCCCGTGGAAATCGCTAAGGTCATCCACAAGGCTTTAATTGCCTCTAAACCCAAGACACGCTATGTAAAAACTCCCGGCTTTTTTATAAGAGTCTTTTTACCCAAGCGCTTGCCAACTCGAGTATTTGATCGTTTAATCGGTAAACTGCTTGGTTTGTTACCTCAAAGCTTTCATGAAGATTCTTCAGACTAAGACTTAAGTCGTCTATAAAGTCGATATAAATAAAGGTTGAGTAAGCCCAAATAACGACTGATCATAGACTGGGGACTTTTTTGGGTCAATCTTGCTAGTAAATAACTAAAAAAGTGTTCTAATTTCAGTTTTTGAGGCGGACTATTTATTCTAATGACTCGGCCTAAAACCTGATCGTATGAGCGGATATCATCATTAATAGGTAAACGTTCCCCTCCAAGAAGCAAGGTTTTTTGCTTTCTTTGATGACTGAGTACTCTGTGTAAAACCCAATGGGGGTGTGAAGATTCAAGAGCGATCAAACAAAGGATGAGTTCACCTTTTTTAATCTGAGAAAGATTCTTATAAGCGATTGACTGAATATAGACATCTGATCCAGATAAGATGGATGGATGCATGGAATCTCCATATACCTGTATTTTAACGGTATGGCCTTGCTTGAGCATATCGATCACAAACTGAACTTGGCGATCATCTAAGTAAGGATTAGGCTGATTCATGACTCATATCCAACGACTCATATCCCAAACTATCTATCCGCATGGTAGAGACAGGTAAAGACACTTCTTTTATCGAGAGTTCTTTTGCATCCAATTTAAGCGTTCACAGGCTTGTTTTTGGCCTTGATCACAGGCCTGCTTCATCAGCTTTAAAGCTCGAGCTTGATCTGTAATACCACCATCCCCTCTCCAAAGCATCCATGCTAAATTAACACAGGCCAAAGGCAGAGAGGCCGAGCAGGCGACCGCAAGCTGTGCTCTTGCTTCCTTAAAGATCGGTTCAAAGTTTGGATATGGCTTGGCCATGATATGCTGAGTATTTGCTTGTATGGCTTGCACAGATAATTGCTGTCTTTTTTGCAAGACTAAGCACATGAGTTCATCTCCATCACGACAACGCATATTCGCATCCTGTGGATGCATTAAATTATATTGACTTAATTCAAAGCAAGCATAAGGCTCACCACCATCACATGCTTGATTTAACAAAGTCCACAGTCCTTCCCAATCTTGAGCCGTCCATTGACTTCGATCTAAAAGTTGTGAGCGAAGCAAAGTGGCTTGACGAGTGCAGGCTTCATATACATCTTTAGAGCAGGCCTGTCGTAAGTACTTTTCAGCTTCATTTAAAAGCACACTGTCTTGTGTCTTTTCGGCCTTCATAAATAGCATTCCACCAAGATGATTACAGCTTTGTGCTAAGCCTCCTTCGCAAGCATGCGCATAATACTTGATTGACAACAGCGGTTGCTGTTCTTCAAAAATCAAGGCTAAGTTGTGACAGGCGGGCAACGCTTCTGACTCACAAGCACGCAAATACATACGATTTCGGTTTTCGCAGGCATAAGGATGCCGTGTACTTGCCTCACCTGCCCCACCTGACTCACAGGCCTTGACCCAAAACTCTACATTCTTTCCGGGATGCTCATATACGCTTGGACGTACCCATGCTAAAAAGAGACCCGCCCAAGCACCAATGAAAATAAAGCGCGCAAACCAAGGGCCTTTAACAGCATTTGATAAACTTGCTTCCTGTTGATTAACCCAAGCACTCAGTCCCTTTTCCTTATCCCCAAAAATCATTCTCATGATTCGGTCAAGCCAAGGTGAACATAGATTTAATAAGGGAACAGCCAATAACTTATCACAAAAGGCTGCACTTAAGCCGACATCATTGGGAGTGGGGCTGCGCTCTAGATCTCTTAAGATTCCGTATAAAATAAAAACACTGAGTCCATAGAGTAAGCCATATAAAATCTTTGAATCTCGACGCCATGGTGAACTCACCGGATCGGTCACCAAAAGGTTCATGCCTAAAAAGACTGCGATTGGAATGCTTGTATCAAGGTAACGATAAATCCCAAAATACTCAAAATAGAGCTCACCCAAAAGCAGACTACCAATCGTTGCGCTTACGATCGTAAAACCGACGGTAAAGAAGCTAGAAACCAAAAGACCGGCAGCAAACATGACTTCGTAGGGATATTCACTAAAGCCATGTGATCGAGCGATCATTTCGCCCCAAGTATAATGCATTGTGTCTGTATTGATGAGTACCAAAGCACACAAAGAAAGAGCGATTGCCGAAGGATTAAAGATATGTACATCTCGTCCTTCTCGGCGCCATCTAAACAGTTCACGTGATAACAAAGCGACTGCAATCAGCGCCCATTGCCAAACAAAGTATTCATCCTTAAAAAAGAGAAAAAGATTTGTACTAAATACAATGGGGATGGGTGCAAGATTTAAGCGATAGCTTCCATGCTTAAACCATGAAATTGAAGCATCACACAGATAAGCAAAGCAAACTTGTGCCCATAAAAGCAGTAAATGCTCTTGAGCCACAGGCCACGCCATAATCCAGGCAAGATATACCAAGCCTTGCGCTGTCGTCTGAATAAAATGAGAGCTTCTTGGTCGCCATTGAATCAGTGCTTCAAAGTTTATTGACTCTCTTTTTTTACGTTTTTGTAAACCATAAAAAAGAGCGCTTAAAGCAACAATAAAACTAGTACCAGCCAATATTTTTAACGATGAACTCAATGCTTGATGATTCGACTTAAGCACTCGATCTTGTATGCTGATGATGAATAGGCAGCAACTTGGAATCACAATGCTGATTAAGGCATACAAACGATGTGCTGAACTGGTGGGTCTTGCCTTCTGTAGCTCATTCATAAAAGTTTAGCTCTGCAGTGGAATGATTTTTAAGTGGGCCTTTACTTGATGTGCTTTCCATGCGGTTGAACAGCGAAAACGTAAAGTACTTTCTCCTAAATAGATTAAGTCGTTATCTTTAATGGTTCCACTTTCACCTAAACTTAGCATGGTTTGATTAACCGTAATTCCTTGGCTTGACACACATCTTACTTCCCAACGATCCGTTTCGACTAGAGTAAGCTCAAAATGTCTTCTACTAATTTGCCGATCTGCGCGTGTACCATCAGGCGGTAAATCACAGTGATTACTTGGATCTCGTCCAACCATGGACACCTTTCTTCTGATTAAAAAGAAAAAGCGTTTCATCGGTCCAGCTTCTGCATATAACCCTGCAAGAATAGGTGTACTTTTTAGGGTCACAGCCTCGCTTGAGTCCATCTCTGATGCAATTAAACTAGCTTCCATAGAACTTATGCTACTGAACTGAGCATGATCAGCTAGTGAACTGAACTGAGCATGAGAACCAAGTTGAGGAATCTCTGCATTGGGGTCAATCGATTCTAAAGGCTCAAAAGAAGTTTCTTGATTTGGGTTCATTAGGTTTTGTGGTTGATCGGAAATCTTTGCTTCAGCCGCGGGGGCAGGCATAGTTGAAGGATCTTCAGGATTAACCATTGGGCTCAATTGTGAAGGCTTTTTCCGAGGTAATGACCTTTCTCTTTCCTGTCTTTTTTGACGTGCATACTCATCAGGACTCAAATCTTGTGCTCTAGGCGCTTGGCTTATACTGTCAACATACTCTGCTGGCTGTTGATCGCTATCCCTTTTATCAAATTGATCAACATTTACATGATTGATTAAAGGCTCTGTCTGTATATTGATATTATGGTCTAAAGTCACTCGAGTACGAGTCTTTCGTAAGCGAATAAAAATGACAAAAATAGCCATAACAACAGCTAACCAAATCAATCCGAGTAGAACTTTGGTAATTAAAGGTCTTGTCGATGGCTGAATGAACTGTTTTCGAGCTTTTTCTAAAAGATCTTGATAGACAGTTGATTTCTCAACTCGCTTTTGACTGAGATGATCATTATTGAGTGCAGCAAACTTGAGAAGAGCGCTTTGAACAACACTTTCCTCCCCTTGACTCACACGGGTTGATATCTCAATACTTTCTTGGCCCCAAAAGTATGTAGGAATAGAGATCGGTGCTGTTAAATAATACATTGAACTTGCATGTGATCTAATCTGCTTAATTCTTTGTACGAAAGAAAAGTTAAGATCGAGAATATCTTTTTCAAAACTTGGCAAACTAAAGTTCTTTAACCAAGGTACAGATAGATTATTTTTTTCAATACTTTGCTCTGCGGTATTCACGATGGTAAGAACCGGTTTATACAGAAAATGCTCAGGGTAGTGAATGGATTCAAAAAGAGCCTTAAACCGTTTTGGTATTTGAGTTTTTAAATCAAGTTCCCCATGATTTAAAGCAATGACCCTAAGGGTTGGCATCATTTCCCGACAGGCTCTTCCACACTTATAGCTACTTTTACTGAGAACCTGATCATTGGGTGAGTTATATTGAAACTGAACCGCTTTGAGTAATTCTCCAAAGCCCTCAAGCGAAAATTGACTGTATTCTTTATGATCAGAGTCATCATTAACTCTGAGTTTTTTGATCTTAGTTAGATTAAAGTCAGCAACTCTAAAGCTGATATTGGTTGATTTGGGAATCAACTGTCCTTGATAAATATATACAATACTTTCCGGTTCGGCATAGTCTCTAAGTACACTTAAGACCTGTTCCACGGCTTTGAGTTCCGGTTTATTGAGCTGCTCAGAAGACAAAGGCAGCCAAAGTACCCAAATAGGTGGATCCAAATCATTGATGGCTTCAAGTTGTCCCACTGCATGATAATCTAGTTTTGGAAGCATACTCTGGATACTACTTGCTTCGCTTGTCTGTGCAGAACTAGATGTCGTAAATTGTTTAAGAGACTTAGCAAGTAAAAGATCTTTTTCTCTGATCGGAAACTTGATTTCAACCTGAGCATTTTTCCAATAGCCTTCTTCTCCGGAAAAACTGAGTAGATTGAAAAAAGCAGGTGTAGTTGCCCCATATCCATCATCGAGTTCGGTGGCAAACTGGATACTAGGGTGTACTTGTAAACTCTTTCGGTCTGCGTTTGCAGTTTGTGCAGAAGCGAAGAGAATACCTGGCCCAATAAATAACAAGTAAGTGAGTAGCAAGTAAATGAATGGCTTGGTAACTCTTGGTACTCTAGAATACCGGGGATAAGAATTTACTTGATCACTTAAACACAACTGTGATTGAGCACTATCCAAAGCACTCATTTGACCTTGACACAATAGAAGTCTCCCTCGGTGTATCGTTTGTTCCACATACTTTGTTGATAACACCAAATAATGGAAACTTATACTTAATCTATCCAAGTAAGCAAGGATTCAATATCTTGACTTAGTGCGTTTTGGCAAACAAAGTCACAATTATTAAGCATATCCTTCAAGCATATTTAAGATGGCTAGCCT
Organism: uncultured Myxococcales bacterium; assembly: GCA_937146725.1. Classification (GTDB taxonomy): domain Bacteria; phylum Myxococcota_A; class Bradymonadia; order UBA7976; family VGTA01; genus CAKZRU01. The sequence continues at coordinate 47,333 of CAKZRU010000041.1, read as the reverse complement.
TAAGCAGGACTCATACTCAACTCAAGTTGATGTCCTGTTAGCCCAAAGCGACGTTGCCTACTCTCAAACTCATCGAGTGCTCGATCTAAGTCTTGGCTGGTAAAGTCAGGCCACAATTTATCGATAAAAACAAGTTCTGCATAACAGGCTTCGATCGGCAAAAATCCTGATAAACGTTGTTCACCGGAAGTGCGGATTAAAAGATCAACATCGGGCGTATTCCCTGTCGCCAATTTTTGCATAATTAATTCTTCTTGCACATCAGCCGGCAATAAAAGCCCTTGGCAGGCAAGAGCAACCAACTGTTGAGTCGCTTTAACCAAGTCTCTACGCCCATCATACGAAATCGCTAGATTAAGGAATAACTCATTATTTTGATTGGTATTTTCTTCAACACGCTCCAACAAAGATTTAACTCTTTGTGGTAAAAATGAACGCTCGCCAATCCCCCTTAAACAAATCCCTTCCTCAATCATTGACTGCTCTTGGGATTCAAGAAAATGACAAAGTAGATCCATGAGGGCATTAACTTCTTGGGTGGGACGTCCCCAATTTAAGCTGCTAAAGGCAAAAAGTGTGAGATGCTTTATGCTTCTCGCTTTGGCTGCTCGAGTGACAGCTCTCACAACTTCTGCACCTTTTTCATGACCAACCGCTCTTGGTAATCCTTGCTGTTCAGCCCAACGACCATTGCCATCCATAATTATTGCGAGATGTTTAATGTTAGTCATGTTTTTATCTTTCACTTAAATTTTATCAGCTTGCGATCATAGTTATTGGATTGCTTTCCATGACCTTATGTTGCACGATTGTGTGTAAAAATAGCGTAAAGTTAATGTTAAGTTTTTTTTAAGAGCACAAAATGATACATAGGATTGCGCTTTAATCAGTACAGTCGCTCATGATGATCATAAGTGGTTGAGTGGCTTTACAAAGCCCTAATTCATTAATCGAGCTCGAAACATAACCAAGGGGTTCATACATATGCATGATATTTTTAATCCAAGCGAAGAACATCAAGCACTCAGAGAGATGCTCAGAAAATTTTCAGAGAAAGAAGTACTTGAGCAGGCCATAGAGTATGATCGTGATGAGCGATTTAATATGGAGCTTTTTAAGGCGGTTGGCGATCTCGGCCTTTTAGGTGTAACCGTACCTGAAAAGTGGGGTGGTGCCGGACTGGACGCTGTTGCAGCCACTATTGTTCATGAAGAACTTTCCGCTGCAGACCCAGGCTTTTGCTTAGCCTTTCTTGCTCACAGTATGCTTTTTGCAAATAATCTAGCGCTGAATGGGAGTGATGCACAAAGAGCTAAGTACTTACCCAAAGCCTGCTCGGGTGAACTCATCGGTGGAATGTGCATGAGTGAACCTAACGCAGGTACTGATGTTTTAGGGATGAGTACAAGTGCTAAGGAAGTCGAAGGGGGTTATGTACTCAACGGTGCTAAGATTTGGATTACCAATGGAGCAATCGATGACCAAACTCTAGGGGATGTATTCTTGGTGTATGCTCGGATGAGCGGTGATGATCGCCAATCTCTGAGTATGTTTATTGTGGAAAAAGGTGATCCAGGCTTTTCTCTTGGTCAACGTATCAAAGATAAATTGGGTATGCGTGCTTCGGGTACAGCTGAATTAGTTTTTGAAGATTGCTTTGTACCTGCTGATCGCTTGGTTGGTGAGCGTGGACAGGCGACCTTGCATATGATGAGAAACCTTGAACTTGAACGGGTTACACTCGCTGCCATGAGTCTTGGTATGGCTCGTAAATGTATCGAGGTTATGAACACCTATGCCAGTGATCGCAATGCTTTTGGAAAGCGCTTAAGAGATTTTGGGCAAATCCAAAGCATGATCGCTGATTCATATGCTGATTATATGGCCGGTAGAAGCTATGTTTATAATGTGGCTGGTCGCCTTTCTTTGAATAGTCATGGTAACCGCTTAGATTCAGATGGAGTTAAACTTTATTGTGGCCGAATGGCTAAGCAAGTAGCCGATCGTGCAATCCAAGTCCTAGGTGGTTATGGCTATGTAGGTGAATACCATGTAGAGCGTTTGTGGAGAGATGCAAGATTGATTGAAATTGGTGGGGGAACCAATGAAGCGCATCAAAAGAATATGACTCGTGATATGAGTCGTATGAGCTATATTAAATAGCTCACAAAGGAATCAGATTTGAGTTTTAGCCCTTTAGAAACTCAAAGTCCTGGATGGTTATTAACCGTTGACCCTCAAGGAGATGGTGAGCGTTTAGATCGTTTTATTTCAAGACGCTTGCCAAGAGTGTCACGTACACGTGCTTCCAAGCTCCAAGTGTATGAACTTGATCCGCAAGGCTTTTTGAAAAAAACGGGCTTAAAAAAAAGCACGCGTTTGCAAGCTCTACAAACTCTTTGGATTGAGCGTCCTGTACCACCAGAAAATCTAAGCCTATTAGAAAGACCTAAAATCATTGATGAATGCAATGACTTTCTAGTGATTGATAAACCCACCGGTTGGGTTGTTCATCCAACTGCAAGTCGCTTCCATAGTGCAATCACAACCTGGTTGAAAGCGCAGGGCTACCAAGCTCAACCCGTCCATCGCTTAGACTGTGAAACCTCGGGCATTTTAATTTGCGCTAAAACTCAGCAAGTAGAAGCAGAATTACAACAATTATTCTTGGAACACAAAGTTCAAAAAGAATATGTAGCCCTTTGTCATATAAGTCCTCAAGGCCAAGCATTTTTAGAACAACAAGGTATAGATCAATCAGGGAAACAATGGCTAGAAACAACTTCCTTGGGCTTTGATCTGAGAAGTCAAATTAAGATTAAGATGGGACGGGGATTAAAAGATGCGATCACTCATTTTAAGGTTTTATCTGTAGGCTTATCTTCATACCGAAGTACATTATTAAGTGATCGAGAACTCAACAAACCGACAGTCAAACATGACCATTACCTTTGCGTGAAAGCAAGGCCCAAAAGCGGCCGTCAGCACCAAATACGAGTTCATCTTTCTTTGCGGGGCTTACCTTTGCTTGGTGATAAGCTGTATGGTCTTGATGAAGAATATTTTTTAAAAGGGCTTGCGGGAAAACTCACCCAAGAAGATTATCAAAAGCTTGGTCATGATCGCCATGCTTTACATGCCTCTGAGCTGAGTTTCATCTGGAAAAATCAAAAACGTTTATGGCACAGTCCTTTGCCTCAAGATCTACAAAACCTCTTAAACCAATAAACCTTTTAAACCTTAATATAATCTATTACTTATCAATACTTAGATTTCTTCTTTAAGATTAAAGTAAAAGCTAAAATCAAGCCCAATAAAACTTCAATGGGTATAGACAGTTTATAGTTTTGTACTTTGAGCTTGGCAGGCGGAGCAATAATCTTTTTTTCATCACAAGCCACAGCCCTAATGTGCTGTAAACCTAAGGGCGCGTTAAGCTCAAAATGGCTTAAGATACCTCGGCGGTTAAATGACCAATTTTGAGCATTAAGTGATTGGTTTAGAGCCTTGAGCTGAAGCCGATCTAAACTTTTTAAAAGTCCGTCAATTTGTTCATCCTCTGTTTCGCTAATCGAACGATGCTTTGGTTTTAGAGCTTGATCTGAAATAAAGGTAAGCTTGAGTTTATCTGTGGAGCTTAAATTATTTTGATGAGCTTGCGCCAGGTCCTTCTGATTGAACCGAGCAAACTCCTTTTGGCTTGGCCATAAAGACATATAATGTGGTTTATCAACCTCATAAGAAAAGATCCATGTCGATGTCCAAGTTTCGTCAGCCAAGGCCTCATTTGCTTTGTGTCTGGGACGTACATGAAGTGCAGCCACAGAAAAACCAAGCTGATATACTTTTTTAATACTTAGGGCCTGCTGTGGACTCAAACTTAATCCACGGCTAATCAGCCATTCATGTAAGGCGCGCTCTTGAATATGTACTTGTGTGTCTCGAGACTTGAGGACATCGATATGCTCTTTATGCTTGGCCACTTTTTGGTCTTGAAAAGCAAAGCGATTCCATAACCAAGAATCAACGGATAAATCCAATGCTCGAACCGTTCGTTCTGGCACTTTAATATATGGCCTTAGCTTCCTCCAGATTCGAGTTGTTGTATAATTAATCACCGCGTTTTTAGGCGTAGCGATCAAAACTGCAAATTGACTAGGAGAACTCGATACAGCGGCCTCACCAATCACAGTTTGCTGTTTAGATAAACTATCATAAACAATTAAAACTCGTTCCCACATCAAGGAGTGAGGTTCCCCTGATGGTAAAACAACCAAGGCCGCTTCTGCTACTGAAAAGCTCTGAACAAGGCTGAGAATTAGCCAAACATACAAGGTTAAACTTGTTCTGTGTCCAACATTCATAACCATGGACTGCTACTTTTTATCTTTTGGAAAACGACGATACATCAAAAGGACTCAATCGGTGAAGCAGGTTAAAAGTTATTCAAGTCTGCTGAGAAGCTTGCATTTGTTTTGTGGTATACTATCAATAGATTTTGTATATGTATAAGCTAAATACGATCAACAAGCGGAGTTATTATGACAAGCCCTTCTCAATCTGACGAAACTTCAGCATCTCAACCGGTCATTAAACCTAATGCTTATGTTGTTTCCCGTATTATTGGTGAGCAAGCGCTTATTCTTGATACCAATCGTGATGAAATCCGTCAATTGAATGAAGTAGGTACATTTATTTGGTCACTGATTCTCAAGTCGACATGCAATCGAGACGACTTACTCAAAGCGGTAATCAAAACTTTTGATACAACTCTTTCATCTGCAGAAAGTGATCTTGAGGAATTTCTCAATGAACTGAGCAACGCTCAGTTAATTCAATTCGTCTGATGATCATCTCCTAATTAATATTTACTGACCCTTCTTAAACTCTAGTCCCTCACATGAGAATGATTTCAGCTTTAATTAAGCTTTCTCCAAAAAATAAGGTGAGTTATGAACACTGAAAAACAACACTTTCAATCACTGTCGCTTTGTTGGGCTCTCTGCCTAAGTCTTTTCGGCATGGTTGCCTGTGATGATGAACCTATTAAGCCCGAGAGCTATGAACTCTCGTTTATATTACCCGAAGCCGATAGTATACTTGGGTGTGCCGATGATCTTAAAAGATCTACACCCAATGAAATTGATATCGCTGTTAGCTTAAGCGCACAAGCCCCGGCTTCTGAATTAGATAATCTTGTCATTGAGCTGAGCGCAATGCCAAGTCGCTTTGAAGCCCAACGTCGAGCCTTAACCGATGATGGTCGGGTCATCTTTAGTGATCTTGCTTTAAGTGCTGGTAACTATGAGTTTGAAGCAAAACTTTTAAACGGTGAGCTTGAACGCGCTAGCGCAACCCTTGCGATCACTGTTGAGATTGACCCCGAAAGCCCTTTATGCGGTGTCAATGAAAGCTCTATCTCTTTCATTAATCCGGTTGAAGGAACAATCTTTACTGCAAGTGATGACCTAGATAATGACTTAACCAATGGCGTACAAGTTCCGGTTGAAATCGAAGTGAATGGGCCAGTCGCCAATCTCAGTAATCTTGTGGAAGTCGAAGTGAATGGTGGAAATCCAGTTCGCACTCAAGTTGAAAATGGCAAAGCTTTTTTTGAAAGTGTTACCCTTCCTTTATCAGGCACACATGAATTGCGCGCATTTACGACCGGTCCTAATGGTCTACTCGAGGCGAGTGTATCGGTTGAGGTAAATGCAAGTGAGTGTGAACTTATTTTGAGCCCTGCGCCAATGGATGGTTGTGATATTGGTGCAACCGCTGATGTTGATCCTGACCGTCCAGGACTACAAGCTGAACTCAAGGCAACAAGTGACTGCGAACAAGTCATTTGGACAGTGAACGGACAAAGTTATACTCCGGCCACTGTGGTGGATGGAGAAGCGAGCCTTGTTGTGACCCTAAATAATGGTGAAAATACAATTAGCGCACGAGCACAAAGTGAAAATGGACTTGGGGCTAATGTTGATACCTATGTGCTTGATGTTGATACAACAGATCCTGAACTTTCTATTGATCAATTTGAAGAAATCGGTGTTAACCGAAGAAACCTAAGTCAAGCCATCACTAGCTTTAATGCTCAAGGCGAAGCGATTTTAAAGTGGAGAATTAATGGCTTTACTTCTAATCTTCCTGCAAACTCAGAGGTTAGATTAACCATTGAGCCGCCACTCGAAAATGCGCCTGAAACACTGACGCTAGACGGTCAAGGTCGTTTTACGATCGAACTTGAAGGCGATTATCTCTGTGGCCATCAAATTACAATTAGTGGTGATGATCAATGTGGAGGCGTGCATCAAACCCCAAGTTACAGTTTTTGCTTTGATGGTGTAACCCCACGTTTATCAATCGTAGATCCGGCTCAACTCGAGCTTATCAACACTGATATCGATCCAGAAAATGAAGGTTTACAAACTCAATTTACGATCAGAGTCGAAGATCAAAGAGAGAGTGAGGATTATCCGATTGAAATCCATTGTGCACGAGGTGAAGGTGGTTCTTCTGAAGTCCTTAGCATTAGTTCCGTTTTACGTAGTGAATTAAGCGCTGTCGAAGGTGAATCTGGTGTCTATCAAGGACCGATTTTTGTCTCATTCCCAAGAGCCGATACTTACTCATGTAAGCCGGTCGCTATGACCGGACAAAACGAACCGGTTTTAGCGAGCTCATTTTATCCGGTCATTACAGATGAACCTATTTTTGAAATCCTTGATCCTATTGTTGCGCCTAATTCCAATGGTCGAACTTATGCTTGTTTTTCTGACTTATTCTTTATTGGTGGAGAAGCTCGTCAATTCTCGGAAGGTAATACCGAGCTCAATTATACTTTGTATAGTGAAGGCGGTCAGGTTGCCCGCTTTGGACAGCTACAGGCTCAAGATAGCAACTTTTACAGCACTTCTTTGGATTTAACCAATCAGCAATTGGCCGATGGTCGCTACAGCTTAGTCATTTCAGGCACCAGCGGTGGGGTTGATATTTCTGTTATCCCTAGTGATCCTATCGAAGTACTGATCGATAACGAAGTACCGGTAGTAGGCCCTCTAAATCCGGCCAATGGCTCACTCACCTTAGCCAATGACCAAAACTCTGATCTTTCAGACTGCATTCAATCTTCGGTTGAGTTCTCTTTGAGTGATGAAAGTGCTGAAAGAGTTTGCTTTAGCTTAAACGGAAGCTTACCCACCTGTACTGATCAAGTAGCCCAAGGGATTGTAAGAACACCTAGCTATAACTTTATTCCTGGTGAAAACACCATCAACATGCAGGTCATCGACTGTGCGGGCGCAAGCAGTGAGTTTGACTTTACTCTCAATGCAGAAGGCTGTCAGGCACCACTCAGAGTCACCAATTGGAGCGATGGTTCTGGAGTCACCTTGCTTAATGATATTGACAATGAAACCGAAGGCTTACAAATATCTCTCTCACTGAGCGGTAATGCAAATGAGATCGTAAACTTCGAGCTTAATGTAAATGCTGAGCCAAGCATGATTGTTGGCCCTCTGACCTTAGACTCTCTTGGTTTAGGTGAGCTCGCTGTAACCCTACCGACAAGTCTTGATGGAGCTACAGAGATCATCTTAACGCCAGTATCAGAGCAAAGACGTGGTCAATCCCTAAATCTTACCAGCTATGAAATTAGGCCTCTGCTCTCGGTCCGTCCGTTAAGTGATGTCGCTGAATGTCTAAATAATCAAGTTCAAGATCGTTCATCAGCACCAGGCTTCCAAATGCGCTTTGAAGTCGATGCTGATGCTTTAGCTGCAAATAGTATTCCTCAGGTCCAAGTTTATTGTCAGTTACCAGGCAATGATCAACGAGAACTTGTTGATGAGCAAAATGGTGCAGTAATCAATCTTGGACAATCGGCCTTAATTACCTTTTCAACAGTGACCTTACCGGATGGCCAATGCGATTTAGAGTTTGTTGCGATGGATGTGAGTGGCTTACCCATGTCTCAGCAATTCAGCCTTACAGTTGACCGAACTCCACCTGAAGTAGAACTCGTTCTACCGGCTCCCGATACAATTCTTGATCTACTGGATGATAATGATGGCCTCGTCCCCGGCATTCAGTTTCCAACTCGCGTAAGAGTCTGTGGTGCAGCAGGACAAGTAATGACTGTAGCCACCATTCCAGCCCAAAGTGAAGAGGCCATCACTAACACTTTAGGAGAAGAAGAATGTGAAACTGTAGATTTAGGCCTACTCACCTATACCAATGGCAGTCAACTACTTACCGCGACAGTGAGCGATGCTTGTGGAAACACACAAGAGTTTAGTCAAAATATCGAAGGTGATACCAACGTGAGCATTGTGATTATTGAGCCTCGAGATCAAGCCTTAATTAACCGAAGCGAAGATCAGGATTTAGAAACAGCCGGCTGTCAAATCGAAGTTGATGTAAGAAGTGCGGGTTTTACCGATATTGAAAATGTTGAGTTCGCTTTATGTGCTTCTAACCAAGCCGGTGCTTTGTCTCCCTTATGTGGTAATCAAAGCGATGCTTCTCAAGGTCAATGTAGTACAAGTGCGCAGGGGAACAATATCCGCTGTCCAATCACTTTAAGTGACGGCCAGCATGACATTTCCTTAGTCGCTCGTGAAAATGGCGTTGATTTACGTTCAAATACCATTTCAATTCTAAGTGATTGCACCGCGCCAAACGTAGTCGAAATCTCGATTGCCGAAGATCTTAATGATGATCAATGCATTAACGCACAAGAGCGCATCAATGCGAGTGCAAGCAGTCGTAACGCAAGTTTTACTGTTGATTTCCAAGTCAATGGTATTGAAGATAACCGCTTAGTCCGAGTTTTCTCTTTGCCAGGCCAAGTTCCCTTAGGTAGCGTTGAAATATCGGAAGGTCGTGGTTCTATCTCAAATGTAAACTTGCCTCAAGGTGAACACTTTATTTATCTGGCAGGTACTGATGTTGTCGGTAACTCTTTACCCAACCAAGATGATGAAAGCTTTGCTCCTCTTTTACTGCTCATCGACACTGAAGCACCTACTCCCGAGTTATTACGACCTATGGCCAACCAATGTCTCAATATCGCGGATGATCTTGAGCCACAGGCCGGTGCTCAGTATCAACCTCAAGTAAGCTCTGGTTGGGTAGAAGGCGAACCGGTCTCTTTAAGCTTGGGCCTTGATGGCATCATCGTACAACGAGAAACGGTCTCAAATCCTACCTTTACCTTTTCGACCATTCTTTTATCAGAGGGCAATCATCTCTTATCTCTTGTTGCCGAAGATAGCTGTGGTAACGCTGGTAGCGTAGCGGGCTTTAATACGATTGGTGATCGTCCAGATTGGTCTGCACCTTTGTCTGTGCCAATCTCAGTAGACTTAAGCGCACCAACTTTGGTCTTAAATGGGGTTGATGATGGACAAACTCTGCTTGCCAGTGATGATGCAAATCAGTCTCCAGCTGACGGTTTCCAAGTAAATGTAAGTATTGACGCTACTGGACTAGAAGCCGGCCAAGAACTAAAAATCTACAGTGGTGAGGAGCGCTTACCCACTTTACCTGCTCAATTAATCACTACTGTGGCTGATAGTCAAACTCTCACAGCGGTCTTAACCCTACCTCCGGGGCCACATGCCTTAAGTGTCAGAAGCGAAGATGCCTGCGAAAACCCAAGTACTTCGCAAGCAAAGAATATCGATATTGCGATCGATGGGTGTAGCAGTCAAATTACCAGTCTGATTAGTGGCCAACTTCTTGGGCCAAATCAGGGGATCGTCACTGCTGATAACAAGCTAAGACTTGATATTAGTGGTCGTGTTGATCTGTTGGATCCACAATGTGCAAGCGCTCAGGCGGAGTTACTTTTAGATGGTAGTGAACTTTTGGGCTCAACAACTATCGATCAAAGTACCGGAGATATTGTTTTCAGCGAAGTTACAATTCCAGAAGGGGAACACAGTGTTTCAACTCGAATTCGCTTAAACAATGAAGTCACCTCATCTTTAGGCAAAAATATCCGAGTTGACTTAATTGCCCCAAGCTCGATTGTGATTACCTCGCCTGCCCTTAATGCAGAAGGCGTAAGACAGGTGTTACAGGATAATGACCCTGAAGCAGCCGGACAGCAAATGACACTTGTTGCAACCGTTACAGAAGCACCCAGCACGTCTTCTCGTAGCGCTCGAATCTCGATTGATGGCGTACAGCTCCCCTTAGAGATTAGTGTAGATGACCCTGCGCCCAATGAAGATACAGTTGAACTACGTATCACTGGGCTTAACCCACCGGCAAGAGAAGCAAGCTACCAATTATGCATCAGTGATGAAGCACAAAATGAGCGTTGCCAAAGCTTTACCATTATCGCTGACCCTTCAGCCCCCACCGGAATCACACTTAACCCAACTGTGATGAACAAGCGTATTCCAGAAGTTGAAGTAAGCTTTACTGCACCTGGTGATGATCAAAGTGGTGGAGATCGAGTTCAAGCCTATGAGGCTCGTTGGTCTTTCAACAATATCAACAGTGAGTTAACTTGGGAGTCTGCTCGTTTGCTTAATGAACTTATTCCAAGCGTTCAGCCGGGTGCCATTGAGACTTTGTCTATCGAGAACTTGCCGCCTAACAAGAGTTTCTACTTATCCCTTCGCGCTCGTGATGATGTTGGTCGCCTTGGTGCAGTTCGTTCAGCGCTCATCGATACTCGACTCAACCGAGCCACTGTGAACTTTAACCCAAGAAGCGGTAATTGGGATAGTACCCAGCCGACTTTCACCACAGGAAACGCTCTTAACTCAATCGGCGACTTTGATGGTGATGGCTATGATGACCTAATGGTCAACTCGGCCCAATCCGTTGGTCCAGACTTTATCAGTGATGTCTTAATCATTAAGGGTATGGATGATTTAAGTGTATTAAATAGCAACACCTTGGCACTCAATATCCCCGTAGAAATGAGTAATTTACTCTTTGGTATTGAGGTCACTAGTGGTGGTGATGTGAATGGAGACGGAGCACCTGACATTGTTGTAGCGGGCTATCCGCTCGATTTTAATGGGTCAGCCTTTGCCGTATACTTTGGCTGTCCGTTAGCTCAAAACTGTACTAATAGCGAATTGGCCACAGCCGATAGTGTTATTTTCAGTCCCGGACACTCACGCGTTGCTCTATCAAATCGGGGTGATTTGGTTCAAGGTCTTGCGGTTGGTTGTGATGATATTGTGCTTGGTGGTGGTTTTGATCCTAGCTTTAACTACAACACCTTTGTCACCATCATTGAAGGTCGTAGCCAGTGGCCGGCCGTGATTCAAGATGTTGTGACACCAAGTGTTTCTGATGGATATTACAAATTGACAAGCACCTACAATAATGCCGGTGTACAAGTATCGACCGCTGGTGATCTTGATGGAGATGGTACTTCTGAGCTTATCTTCTCGGCCGGTGACAGCATTGACCACCTCCACTTAGTCTACGGTGGCAGCACCCTAGAAACAGCGCTTGCTACGAATGGTGGAGAACTGACTTTTGATGGTACAAATCCAGACTTTATCGAAGTGGATAATCCCTGTGCTGAGCTAGGGCCAACAAGTTTTGGAACGATGCTCAGAGGTGGTGTAGATCTTAACGGTGATGATAACGCTGACTTTGTGGTAGGTAATGCGTCAGATAAGCTTATGGTAGTGATGTCAAGTGATCTACAGCAACTCGATTGCTTCCGCCGTGGTGAAAATCGCTTTGGTTCACGTTTTGACTTGGCAGGAGACATTAATGGGGACGGCTTTATGGACTTGATTGCCAATAATGAAGATAATACACTCAGTAATGCCGAGCAGGTCTTTGTCTTCTATAATGATGGTAATGCAAGCTTTGGTTCTGACCAAGTCACTGTGGGGCGTGGTGTATCACTCAGTGCATCAGCACCGAGCGGACAAAAGATCGCCACTTCCGGAGCGGGTGATATGAATGATGATGGTAAGGATGACTTTGCTGTATTGAGTTACGATCAAAATATCCTTAAAGTCACCATTTATCACTGATTTTCCCAGGGCAAAAAAACTCTCAACAGTTCCATGGTCCTATTAAAAACAAATCAGACCTTAAAGATCTTTTGAAGACCAATAAAAATAAGGACCAAAAGATCTAAAGGCAAAGATCTAAATGATTAAATCAAGCCTTAACGACCCTCTTGAGCTCTTTGCTCGGCCAAGCGTCGATAGTGGCGATATCCTAACTTATCAAGCTCTTCGCTTGGTGCTAGTCCGATATCAACCAAAGTTTTTAAAGAATAGTTACCCGCTAAAACCGGTGGGCGGTAAGCTTGTATGGCTTCTGGAGTTTTAAACTGTTCAAACGGCATCAATACTTGGTGAGGATGACTATGAATAAAATGCGCCATAGAGGAACGATGCACACCAGCTTCATTAGGTGGTAAAATCTCATGAGGGGTCGCTAACAGCTTACCACCGGTTAAGATTTCTAACTGCTGACCAACTTGAGCAACAATACAACCAGCTGGTGCTGAACCTTTGACGCGTCGTCCTTGAGGATGCTGTTCATCAGCCCGAGCTCTAAGATAGAGGCCTGATACCCCCTTTGGTGTATAAGCTTCACCATTCTCATAATAAAAACGACCCCCTGGTAAAAGCGTAAGTAGATTAAAATCAGTGTGTTCCTCTCCCCAACGAACTCCTGTATCTACTTGTGACTCCTGCAAGGGTAAATAGTGTAGTGCTCTTGTGACATGAGCCCCCCCTTGCACAAAACGAGTGAAAGTGTCTTTGGGAAGCTTCAAGGCTTGAGCAGTTCCTTCTAATAAACTCAAACCAATCTGATGAAGCTGACGACCAATGGTTAAATAACGATCAGCAAAGCCACTTTCCTGAGCATCAGCCGGCCATATGTTGTCAGCAAAGATCTGAGGGTATTCAGCTTGTAGAAAGGGATCAATTTCTTCGGGGGTCGCAAAATAACATTCTTTGAAATCCGGTTGCCCACCAGCGAGTACAGCTTTTTCTGTATCTGGGGGAGTCCACCCTCTTTGAAACCAAACATGCGCCTGACTCAAGCTTTCTTTTTCGGCCATGGGTTTAGCACAAAACTCTTGAAAGGCTGCATAAAATGAATCGAGCTGTTCGGCATCAATACCATGATTCTTGATATGAATTAAACCAAGATCGCCTAAACCATAAGCTAGGTTAGCAAGTTCATCCGCATCACCTTCTCTTAGCTTATCTAAGTCTATGACCGGCACCTTAAGTTCGTGTATTTCGCTTGTTGTAGAAGTCATAAAAGTTCCTTTTCTAGGCTGTATCAGAGCTACTCAGTGACAGCCCTTAGCTTTAATTGTCAACAAAAACTAAAAAGACAAGTAAGAATCTCTCAAACTAAAATTCGATTAAAAGACAGTTTTTTACTTACTCCACAACAGAAGTTCGATGTTTATCCACCGGACAGCGACAGCGAGAAAGAGAGAGTCGACAGTTTTTATCTTCCTCTTTTAAATCTATGTTTTCCGCTGCACAAATCCCTTGAGCCCATTGTTTGGGGCCAAGCCACAGTGAATGACAAGTTAAGTGTTCTTGCTGAAGTTTTTGCCTATTGACACTTAAATCATATTGGCTTTGCCTACGCCCAAAAGCTTTTTGGTAAATAATGCTTACCCTATGATTTTTACTCAGTTGCTGAGCATTATGTTGATCAAGATTTAGGCCTAATAAAGCCGCTTCTTGATAGCGTCCGGCAACCCAATAACGAATATCTGGTTGAGAGTTTTGTACTGCATTCAGGCAATTCTTTAGTTTTTCTCCATCTCTGGGAGGCCCCCAAGATAAGGGGATCAAGTGATGAATGATCGGGAGTAATAAACAAGGCAGAACAAATAATAATGACCCTTTCCAAGCCCTTATCAACTTATAATAGGGAAGTCGTTCCACCAACCAAACCAGTCCCATTGGCCAAGCTAAGGCAGTCCAATTTGCTTCGACTCTAAACAATAAACTCACCAAGCTAAAACAAAGCATGGTGGGTACTGATAAAAAGAAACAAACCCGATCAAACTCTAAACTTTTAAAAACCGTTTCTTCAGATGTGCTTGCCACCGAAGTAGGCCCCGAAGTTATATTTTGGCGAAATACAGTCCGTTTTACCCAATTACTCGTTAGCCAATCAATAGAATAGTGGTCTACTATAAACTCTTTATAACTGTTTAAGAGATAAATAAACCATAGTCCTCCACCCACTAAAAATTGTCCTGCTAAAAACTCAAAACTTGAAAGCAGTCTCCACTGCCTTCCGCCTTGAAAACTCCATGGCAGCCAATGATGATTCGCCGACCAATACAACTGTGGGATATACAGTATGAATATAGTGAGGCACATCAATATACATCTGATTTGCCTTTGATTAGGCTTTAGGCGTTGATCAGTCCAACACAAGTACAATAAGCCACTCATTGCCGGCAGTATCATTGCTTTAGACCACAAAGCTAAACTTAGAGCCAAAGTCATCAAGGGATAGGAAGCTAAGGCATAGCCTAAAGTCGCCAAGCTCCAACAGAACAATAATGGAATATCTGGTGTTACTAATACCCCCGAAGCTAAACCAAGTGGAGTTGACCAAGCAATCAAACAAACTAACCAGGGCGATTGACGTGCTCCCAAGAGTCGGCCGGCCCAGATAAAATTGAACCAAGCGAGTGGTAAAAGGCAAAGGTTAAGGATTCTTCCTCCAGCTAAAAACCACCAAGCAACCGCTGGCGGATGGTCAAAGTACCCCCAATCTAGCTGCTCACTCCATCGTTTATAATAGGCTTCATCCGCAAGCTCTGGTAAATAAGCAACCAGATAAACTTGAGCAAACCAAGCAAGCACACAGCTCAATTTTATCCAAAAGGCAAGCTTCACTTAAATCATCACTTGGTCCAAAGGTACTTTATGACCGCTTTGATCGAGAGTCACTTTAAGTTTTTTTGCGCAAAGCGAAGCTTCCAAACCAAGAGTAAAGCTTCTTTAAAGATATCTGCTGACATTTTAGACTTACCGGCCACCCGATCTGTGAAAATGATTGGAATCTCCTTCACCACTAGCCCCTTTTGCAAGGCTCTCCAAGTCAAATCAATTTGAAAGCCATATCCCACAGCACTAACATCAGCAAGATTAATTTGCAGTAAGGTGTCTCGCTTAAAACATTTGAATCCACCCGTAAAATCTTTAATCGGAGCACCTAAAATGAGTCGAGCATAAAGGCTTCCACCTCGACTCAGTATTTTTCGTTTAAGTGGCCAACCGACAACACCACCGCCTTTAACCCAACGGCTGCCTAGTACTAGATCAGCCCCCTGATGAGCCGCTTCCATCATTCTTGGAATCGCTTCTGCTGGATGGCTCAAATCAGCATCCATTTCAAAGATGAGTTCATAGTCATACGCTAAGGACCAAGCAAAACCAGCCAAATATGCTCTGCCTAAGCCTTCTTTAGCTTGACGGTGCAAAACGTGTATTCTTTCGTCTTGCTCAGCCAAGCGATCAGCCAAGTCACCTGTGCCATCTGGACTTTGATCATCAATGACTAAAATATGTGCCTGCGAAGCATGGTGATGAATCGCCGAAATCGCTTTTTCAAGGTTTTCAATCTCATTATAAGTCGGAACGAGAATAATGACTTTCGACATTGCTTACCTCTTTGCTTGTTGATGAAATGTGAGTCCATGTGAATCACAGCATTATTTATTTATGTGCTTCTGTTATTAAGCTCAAGCCTATTTATCATATTACTTATGAATCTCTGAGTAAGTTCAGTGAAGACGAGCTTGGGTACAATGGTTGACAAATACAATTAAAAATCGCCAAATCAAAATGTTTAAGATATAATGCTAAGTTACAATGTAAAACTTAATGTTTAGTAAAGTTCATGGTAAGCTGATGCTTCAATGCTTTTTAAACATAAAGTCCTTAATTTTGCTGTATACTCGCTCTGACGTAAGTCGATCAAAACACTATTGGAGAAGATGAAGTGGGGTCTAATAAATATGCACTTAGAGTTCTCGAAGGTAAACTTAAGGGACACATCTATGATTTACCTGAAAATAGTGAGCTTTTTCTTGGCCGAGGAGCAAACCTAGATATTGTGATCGACGAGGATATGGTTTCTCGTCGTCATGCCAAGATTTTGACTTTTCATGAGCAAATTGTCCTGCAGGATCTTGAAAGTACAAACGGGACCTCAGTCAATCAACAAAGAGTTCAAGGATCACAGCGCCTGCAACTTGGGGATAGCTTAACCGTAGGCACTTGTATTTTGGAATTAATCAATGCACCTCAACAAGCGGGTTATAACCAAGCCCCCGCTTATGATGTCGGGGCAAACTTTGGTCAAGCTCAGCCTAATCTTTCCAATTCAAACGCTATGGGAAATATGGGAAATATGGGAAATATGGGTAACATGGGAAATATGGGGGGGATGGGAGCATTTCCTTCCACACCAACCAATAATGCCTATGGCCAAGGTCATCAAGGTTTATCGAGTACTCCCCTACAAGGTAATCCTCTACAAGCTCCAGCAAGCGCTAATAGTGGCTTTGGTAGCTTTGGTGGCTCAAATCCTAGCTCGACTTCAGGCTCCTCTTTTAACCATAACATGAATGGCGGGGCTGGCATTGCGCCTATGCCTCCAAGTTTCAATGGGATGCCATCATTAAACGGTGCTCGCCCTCGCCCCAAAGCGATCGTTGGTACCTTTCCTTCTGCAGATGCACCGGATGTATCTACAATGATCGAACGCTTACTTGAACGACGTCATGATGGCATCTTAGCGGTCTTTGACCCCGAAGAACGAGAAGGTAGCATCTACTTTAGAGGAGGACGAATTTACTTTGCGACCTATGAAGACCCGCATCGTGTATTAGAAGTTCATACACCACCACATGAAGCACTCGTTAAGCTCTGCTGCTGGTCTCAAGGTCGTTTTAAAGTCAAATCTATGACGGCTCTGCCATCTTTTGAACAAGAGATTAACGAGGAAAGCCGAAGCCTTTTAGAGAGAATTAAGCAAACCTGTTTAGAAATGAATCAGCTTAGGTCTCAGCTTCCATCCCTCAATCAAAGGCTTGCGCTTGCTCAGCCTCTCACACCATTGTTGACTGCACTGAGCCAAGAACAGTTGTATCTCTTTCAACTTGCGATCAACCAATATGAAGTACGTGCGATTATTGATTGCCATCCACAAGGAGAACGAGAAGGCATTAAGGCCTTGCTCTTCTTGTTAGAACAGGGTTATCTGCAAGCTTAATTCCCTTATTGACAAGTCTCATTTGAATGGCTTACAAGTCTCATTTGAATAGCTTGCAAGTCTCATTTCACCCATCGGTGAATGCCATATTCATCCAAATATTTTTGGGTACTTAGGAAGGTTATTATTTTATTATGGAAGGTCATTTAGTCCATTTAATCACCTTAGCTGAAAACAGTGAACTGAGCATTGCTCATCTTCTTCTTCAGGCAAGCTTTGTTGTAAAACTTGTATTGATCTTGCTTGGTGCCGCCTCGGTCATGTGTTGGTGGGTTATTTTTACTAAATGGCGAGAACTCAGCAAAGCCGAGCAAGATACTCGTGGATTCCTTGAACTATTTTGGGGAAATCCTCACATCAAAGTTGCCTATGAAGAAAGTCCACAGTATCAACAAAGTCCGGTCGTCAGTTGCTTTCAAAAGGCCTATGATGAGCTTGATAAAGTCAAAGAAACCCGAGCTCGACGTGGTGAAAAAGATTCAAGCGATATCGATAATATTCATCGTGCTCTCAAGCGTGAACAAGGTGTTCAAATGGCTCGTCTATCAGAACGAACGGCAATGCTTGCAACCATTGCGAGTGCGGGGCCCTTTATTGGTCTTTTTGGTACAGTTTGGGGCATTATGGATGCCTTTCTGAATATCGCCCAAGAGGGAAATGCGACCTTAACTACAGTTGCCCCACCGATTGCAGAAGCATTAATTGCGACAGCGATTGGCTTAGTCGCGGCGATTCCAGCTGTAATTGCTTATAATGTATTTTATAACAAGCTTCGTTCCCTCGATACTGAAATAGACACATTTAGTAATGACTTTTTGAATATTATTAAGCGTCATCTAGGTTAGAAACTTGGGTTAAAGATAAAGACTTGCTATTCCTAGAGCATCTCATTCTTAGTGATAAGGAAAGATAAATGGCTTTTCAAAGTAGTGGTGGTGGTGCTTTAAACGAAATCAATATCACACCGTTAGTCGATGTTATGTTGGTTCTACTTGTTGTTTTTATGGTCACCACGCCCATCATCGCTGAAGACATGGTACAGCGTAAGGTTGAAATCGACTTGCCAAGCACCAATGCTGTGCCTGTGCAAAAATCAGATATGAGAACGATGGTTGTTTTATATCCCGATTATCGAGTTATGCTCGATTTAGGGGAAGGGCCTTCCATACTTGTTGCGTGTCCACCTACGCCTAAGGATATGAGCATTCAAAGTAAGTGTATTGAAGCCCTACAAGCTAAACTCGAAAAGAATCCTAAGCTATCTACTGATATGACTATTTTCTTTTTAGCTGACCGCAGCTTACCTTATGGCTTTACTGTTGATGTACTCGCTCAAATCAAAAATGCCGGCTACACTAAGCTAGGTATGGTTACCAATCCTCCCGAGGGACAGGGAGGCTAATATGTCTAAGCAGGTCGAATCTGGGCAGGTCGAATCTGGGCTCACTCCATTCCAATCGCTTTACATGGGCCAGCACCGTAATGCTAAATCAGACCAAATCGGTTTGGGCCTTAGTGTTGGTTTACATATTTTTGGTGCTTTATTTTTTTTGGGTATGGGGCAGGCTGATGAAGTTCCCGAAGAAGAAGTGATCGCGGTAGAAATGGTGGCTTTAACCGCTTTAGGTGAGCCACCACCACCGAAAGCCCTTCCTCGAATTATCGCCCCGCCTCCCCCCCCAGAACAAGAAACAAAAGCTGTCAGCCTTAGTCGACAGATCACTAAAGAAAAGCCCAAACCCAAAGAAAAGCCCAAGCCCAAAGAAAAGCCCAAGCCCAAAAAAAAGCCCAAGCCCAAACCTAAAAAACGCGCTAAGGCCAAGCCTAAAAAGAAAAAACGTAAAGTCTCTAAGAGCGATCTTTTTTCAGGCTTGAGTTCACCTGATCCACGAGCAGACAAGGGGCCTCGCCGAGGTGATCGACGTGGTCATCTTGAGGGCACAACAACGCAATGGAATGGTGGCGTGGTCAACGCATATCTGAGTCGACTTCAATCTCATGTTGGCCGACGATTTAAAGCACCGGCTAGTATTGATAAAAGAAGACTTAAAAAGCTGAGTGTAAAGATTTATGTTCGTCTTGAAGCTGTGGGCAAAACAGTGGCTCAAATCAAAGGTAAGCTTAAACTTAAGAAGAGTAGTGGAAATAAGTTTTTTGATGATGCAGCTTTAAGAGCCCTTAAAGCCTTTACCCCCGAAGGTGGAAGTAAGCTTCCTTTGCCTAAATCAGATAAGGACAAAAAAGCGGTACTCAAAAAAGGCTTTGAGTTTATCCTCAATGGAAAAGATATGATGTAATTTAAGGTACCTTTTCTTGCCTATTCGTCTTAGTATGTATTAAATCAGCTCTAAACTTGTTATTTAATCCTTTATGTAACTAGCTTAAGGATCACTCTATGCGTCATATTTTATTGCTTGTAAGACTCATCATCATTTGTGTTGTCTTGAGTATTATTTTTGGTGGAGGATATATTTTCTTATTGAGATCAAATATCCCCAAGCAGTATGAAGCAGGCAAAGGGGCTGATGTCATTGCTAGAGGCTTACAAAAGGCTGTTAAACGCAGCGCTTGGGCTAATACAGGCGTGATTCGTTGGTCACTATTAGGCAACCAACACCTTTGGGATCTACGACGTGGTTTAGTTCGTACTCGTTTTAGTGATCGTCAAGCTGAGCACGAAGCGCTATTTGATGTTGATTTTAAACGTTATGTTGTACGAAGCAAAGCTAATTCTGGTCCAAAGGCAAACCGCTGGGTGACTCTATCTGAATCAGAAGCTGCGCCCATTGCCCAGCAAGCCAAACATTATTGGCTGAGAGATCGTTTCATTTTGGAGCCATCTCAAAGCCTTTTTGATCATGGTGTTGAACGCTACTCGGTCAAAGTTGGTAAAGATAAAAAGAGTCTGCTTGTGCACTATCGGAAAGGTGGTGAGCATCCCGGAGATACTTTTTTATGGAGTATCGACGATAATGGCTTACCCTCTGGCATAAAAGTGTGGTCAGAGCAACTTTTGGTGTCTGGCCTAGAAATAAAAATGGATAAATGGCGTATTCTAAAAACCGGCTTAAAGGTATCGACAAAGCGTATGATTGGGCCGGTTGAAATCGACATTAAAGTCTCATCAGCAATGTCACTTACTCACTTGATAGGACGACTCGATCCATTTAAAGGCATTGAGGGTGATCCCTTTGATCCACCACCAACAAGTCAACCCAATGTTAACCTTGAGCAGGCTAAACAATACTAAGTTTTTTCATAAGCTAAAAGAAGCATTTTAAGTGAATCGTAATTTAGTACACTTAATGACCATAGCAGGTATGTTCCTAGGTGTATTGGCTTGTGAAGATCCATCAAGCTTAATTCCCATTGAGGATTTGCCCTTTGAGTATCAGTTAGAACTCAAGCTCAGTACTAGCACCTGTGCTCAAGTAGGGACTCAGTTATCTTCTGAGCCTATTTATGGCACAATGAACTTAGGAAAGCAGGATCAAGCTGTTGTCGCTTTAATCAAAGCCCCCCTGTTTACTTGGCGACTTGAGGGGCTAAAATGCGAGGAATCTCAGCCCCCAAATAAATCTTTATGCCTAGCTTCGAGAGAAAGTCTGATCCTGCAAAGTATTATGAGAGCTCCCGGAATAAGAGATGAATTAGATGGCCAACTTGCTTGTACGCTGACTCGCTCAATACCCGATACTGCCTTTCCTATGGGCGAATCTTCTTTGCGCCCAAGTGATCTTGAGTGGCAGGAGGCCCTAGCCGAGTGTTGCACTGCACAGGAAAGCAATGCGCAAGCAATTTATTTACCAACAAATGAATCAAGTATATTCCAAGGTGAGCTATCGGTTAGACACAAACTCAGTATCGAGTTACCTTTAAACGGACAGCCAAATAGCCTGTCGAGTGATGAGTATCAAGGTGCGCTTACCGCTTGTGGTGGCCCAGTAAACTGCATAGATCGTTTTTACCTCTATGCGGAACCGGCCCAATAACTTAGTCCAATAACTCACTGCTGATTAAGTGTTTTATCAGTCTCTATTAAAGTTCTTGATTAAAGTTCTCTATAGAAAACGATAATGGTTAAGCAGTGGAACTGTTGGTCACTTGATTGAAGGACCTTGGTATCTACCACTTGGATCTTGTCAGCCATTTGCTTAAGCCAAGCACTCATTACTTCGCCCAAAGACTCCCGCTCTTTAGCTCGGGTCGCAGTAAACACTTTTACAGCATTATAAGCACTCATGGTTATGTCTACCTGACTTATCTTGGGCTTTTCAGCTTTTATTAGGCTCTTGTTTGAGACTTTTCGCTGACCATCTCTCAACCGAGCAAAGGGTCGTATAAATATTGAGCTCTATATTTATTGAGCTCCATATTTATTTAGCTCCATATTTATTTAGCTAAAGTGCTAATTAGCGACGACGAACGTTTGCACGTAAAGCACGGCGACGCTCTTTACGACGACGACGCTCTGCTTCACGTTGCTTACGCTTACGCTTTACAGAAGGCTTCTCATAAAAACGGCGGCGCTTGAGCTCTTTGTAGATTCCTTCGTGGGCAACTTTACGCTTGAGGGCCTTGATAGCACGCTCTACATTATCTCCATCTACAACGACCTCCAATGGTCGGAGGTTTAACTCATTTTGGCTCAAGGTATACGACCTTTCTCGTTACTGGGTCGCAGTGAAGTATAAACTTAGTCAAATCAACTAGAGTTTAGCCTCTCTGCGGATTTAGGTTGATTAATAATTTAATAATGAGCAAATCTGCTCACCAAACTCTCAGCTGAGAGCTTGTAAAGACGTGTGAAAATATGAATTTGCCTGCCCCTTGTCAAGCTAGATTCATCACCTATGAGTAAATTAATTTAAAATCACTCATAAATCCTCTTTGAATAACCTAGGTAAAAAGCTCAATAACTACTGTAATCATAAGACTTTTTAGTAAACCTGACCATAGGAGACATCTATGTATTTTTCTAAGCTAAAACGACAAACAATCATCAGCTTAAGCTTATTTTTTAGTAGCTTATTAAGTGTTCAAGCTTTGAGCTTAATCCAACAAAGCCAAGATGAGCTCATTAGAAGCGCTGATTTAATTGTGCATACCACAGTGATGAAAACAGAAACACATTCAGGTGGCAGTCAGCAATTTGCTTATTCAATCAGTACACTCAGAGTTCACTCAGCTCTTAAGGGGCAAAGCTCTCACACACTTTATGTGTATCAAAGCGGTGGCGTTTTTAAAGGGCTTTCACAGCATATTATTGGACAAGAATTACTTAAAGAAGGTCAAGAGTGGACTCTGTTTTTAGCGCCCATGCCAAAAAATGAGCGCACCGAGCAGATTTTTAAGACACACCCAAAATACGAAACTCTTTATCGTCTGATTTCTGGTCCGCTTGCCTCTCAACAAGTATTTACAGATAAGCAGGGTCATAAGTCGGTTAAGCTCGGCACAAACTCAACTAAAAACAGACAAGGGGTTTCCACAGGCACTCATGGGACTCAACAAGAAAAAGCCAAGCCTTCCCTAAAGGTTGTAAAGGTGAAGACTCGGCCTAAACTCCAGCTAAAAGCGCCTATTTTTAAGCTTAAGCCGTCTACTAAAGCCCATTCTGAAGCTTCACCAAAGGCCCGGTCTAAAACTCAGCCTAAAACTCAGCCTAAAAAGCAAGTCCAGATCAAATCAAAGGCATTTAAGCTTTATATCGATGAACTTAAAACAGCGATTGATCGTAGCTTAGCCCCCAAAATACCAACGCATTAGAAGCAATCAAGAGTGAGTTAGGTTCGCCCACAAATACGAGTGGCTTGTGAAGCAAATTAAGAGCAACTTAAAAGCAACTGTTTAGCGGCCAGCACCATATAAAACCTCAAAACCAAGACTGATGACATTCATTGAGACTTGATTTTCCATTTGTGGACCAAGTCTTTGAAAGATCAGCTTCGGAATATAAGTAAAACCCGATACTTGCTCTCCCCCAAGTTCATAACCAAGACCAAGCTTCCAAATCGAACCACCGCCACTTGCATCCGCATCGGTTAAAGATTGTCCGGCACTTAAAAAAGCACCGGTACCAATCCCAATGCCACCTAAAGCAAGTAAACCGTGAGTTTCTCCGGTCAGGCGATAGCGACCCTCTAAACCAAAGGCATAAAGTTGACTTTGGTTGATTGCCTCTCCCTCACCAAACTGATCAAGATGAGCATTAAGGTGAATCCCTACAAAAAGCTTAGGCAAGACCTCTTCACCCAAAAATAACCCAATACTGTATCCATATTGTGAGCTTAGGCGTTGATCATCTTGGTCGGTACCTGTGGCAACAAAAGCACCTGTCGATAAAGCATAAACCCCGCCCATGGCTCCTCGATCTTCCGGTGCAGCATATACTTTGTTGGTATCGGCTAAATTAAGTAGTAAAATACTTGATAAAGCGCTCGCTAATATGATGATTGATCTATTAGTTATGGTTTTCACTCGATACTCCACATAAAATTTTTTGTTTAGACAATCTTAGGTTTATGATCTTAGCATTTAAATCAATAGTCATGACCAAAATTGTAACCTTGCTAAAAGACGCACCAATCCTCTACCGAGTTGCAAGACTTTTCTTTAGTTGACTAATAAAACAGGAAAAGCCTAAATCTTGACCACTTTTATTTTTGTTACGAGTACATATAGCTTTGTAGAGTTTTAATAAAGATCATACTGTTTGGGTTATCTTATTGAGGTTACATTACTGAGGTCATATTGTTATGTGCAAACATCACGGACAACATTTCTGTTGCATGTATTTAGTTATGAGTATGACTGTAAGTATGACTTGCCTTGCTCAAGATCTTGACTGTCCTCCCTCTCAACCTGAGCTTGTCATTACCGCCAACCCAACTTCTCGTATACTCAACCAAGAAGAACAACAGCTTCCATCAGAGATTCAAGCTTTACTGATTGCTTATTCAGATTCGATTAAAAGCGCCTCAAAGCATACCGAAACCCAAGGCTCTTTAGTGTTTAAAAACAATACCAAACATGCTTGGGAGCGACCGAAACAAAAGTATGACCTTTTCACTTGGTCCAAGCTTTCTAAAGTGGAACAGGCTCAGATTTGGAAGCAACAGGGCTTTAAGGATTTTGATCATGCACTCAATCATGCACGCCTAGCGGAGCAGTTTTTACAGCTTTATCCACACACTTCCCAACTACCCAAAGATTTACCTGTAAACTTTGAACCCGGTCGTCTCAGAGATGAGGTCTTTTTCAAAAAACTATATGGTCGATCCAAAGCTGAAGTGGCTCAGCAGCTCACCACAGTTTATTGGGGCAAGCAAAAACTTAAGGTCACTCGTTTACACAAGATCGATCAACGCTTACAAGCTATTTATACCGACCTTAAGAACTGTCTGCCTAAAAAGTTTAAGCGTTATTATGAACCTAGTGCCGGTGCTTTTACTTGGCGTAAAATAAAGGGGACTCAACGTCTAAGTGTACACAGTTTTGGAGCGGCGATTGATATCGGAGTTAAATATTCCAACTATTGGAAATGGACAATGAAAGTCTATGGCCGAAATGCCCAAGGCTTAATTCCTTACAAAAACAGCTTTCCTGTAGAAATTGTCGAAACCTTTAAACGCTATGGCTTTATTTGGGGGGGGTGGTGGTATCACCATGATACCATGCACTTTGAGTATAGGCCGGAGCTCATCATTGACAAACAATAGTTTATTATAGATATTTAGCGGGTTAAGTACCTACTTAAAAAGGTAGAATTATGAAAAAAATCATTGCTGTTTCCAAAGATAGCTTAACTCGTTGTAATACTTGCGCTAGACATCATCAAGTTGACTCTAGCTTGAGCAGTGCTGAACTCTTTGCACTTGAATGTACTTTCTGTGGTGGACAACTCATCAGTAATACTGCTGTATCTCAAACAGCTTCTAAGTTTTCAAAAACGTCAAAACTTGCTCTTGGCTTATTAAGTGCAAGCCTAAGTTTTGGGGCGTGTGATGATGAGGACGAAGTAATTGAAAATACCCCTGGTACCAAAGTGATTGATACACCCACCGGGATGGTAGAATCTCTATACGGAGGCCCACCGGTTGGCATTATGGCCACTGAAGATGAAATAAAGATAGAACCCGCTAGAGAAGAGATTCCACAAGAAGTTTATGGTGCTTCTCCTGTCAGCAAGTTCGTGGGCGGTCCGATCATGATGGAACCCGCTAGAGAAGATATTCCACAAGAAGATTCTGGCGTACCTTCGACCGGTGAAATGGCTGGCACAGAAGAAATGGATAAGGTCAATAAAGCCAA
Organism: uncultured Myxococcales bacterium; assembly: GCA_937146725.1. Taxonomy (GTDB): domain Bacteria; phylum Myxococcota_A; class Bradymonadia; order UBA7976; family VGTA01; genus CAKZRU01. The sequence goes on along the minus strand of CAKZRU010000041.1, from coordinate 21,749 downwards.
GCCATAACCAAGACCAAGTTATAACCGACCAAGTCGTTCTTCTTTTACAAACCTCATCGATCAAGTTTAGGTATCTCCGTGAGTTCAAGTATTAAGTCATCTACAGAAAAACCCAATCAATTTGCCCGATTTGCTGAAAAATCAGCTCCTGATCAAGTGGTGCCAAGATACTGCGTTTGGGAAATCACCTTAGCCTGTGATTTAGGCTGTAAGCACTGTGGCTCTCGAGCCGGCAAGGCTCGTAATGATGAACTGAGCACTGAGCAATGTCTTGATGTGGTGAAGCAACTCAAAGATAGTGGTTTTACCGAGGTCACCTTAATTGGGGGCGAGGCCTATCTGCGTGAAGATTGGGATATTATTGCGGCCGCGATCACTAAAAGTGGCATGGCATGCACTATGACCACCGGCGGTCGAGGGATGAATGCCGAGCGAGTCAAGCGAGCCGAAGATGCTGGCCTTAGGCATATTTCCTTCTCTATCGATGGCCTTGAGCACACTCATGATGCTCAACGGGCAGTATTAGGCTCATGGCGAGCTGCGGTTGATGGTGCAGAGCGAGTGGCCAAAAGTTCAATGGGCGTAAGCATGAATACGCAAATTAATCGCCTTTCTCTTCCGGAGCTTCCTGCTCTTTCTCAATTACTGATTGATTTGGGAGCAATCGGTTGGCAAATCCAAATCACTGTACCTATGGGTCGTGGCGCTGACCGTCCAGACATGCTTTTACAGCCGTATGACTTGCTTGATGTTTTCCCTTTGCTCTCTTGGATTAAAACCCAAAAACTTAAACCGGCCGGTGCCCGCTTATTTCCGGGGAATAACATTGGCTATTTTGGTCCGTTTGAAGAAATCTTACGCTATGGCGGAGAGTCGGGCACACATTGGAGTGGCTGTAAAGCAGGAAAAAACTGCATTGGTGTAGAAGCCGACGGTAAAATCAAAGGATGCCCTTCTTTGCCCTCTGACTACTTTACCGGTGGCTACACGCATAGCGAAGCCATCATTGATGTTTTGCATAATGCTAAAGAGGTGAGCCATACCCGTTTACGTAACCGAGATGACCTTTGGGGCTACTGTAAAGAATGTTATTATGCTGATGTTTGCATGGGTGGCTGTACGTGGACTTCGCATTGTACCATGGGTAAAGCGGGAAATAATCCATACTGTATCCACCGAGCCTTGGAATATGAACAGCGTGGACTTCATGAGCAGTTAGTCAGAGTCAGCCCACCGCCCGGTATTCCCTTTGATCATGGTGTTTTTGAAACAAGACTATTTCCAATTCCCGATGAAGAGCCCAATGCTCCCCCAGAGATCTTGGGTATTCCTTTGGAAAAAGTCTTAGCTTTACATTGGAAAGATGGATCAATTTGGACCGATGAAGAACGGCGAGCTAAGCTCAAAAGAGCGCCGCGTCTCGTGCAAATCGGCTAGTACAACTAGACTTGTTATGATGAGCAAGTTTGAGTCTAAACTAAAGACGGAATTTTAGGTCCGGTACTTTGCTTTGACCATCCACCGGTCGGCTTGCAATCACTTAAATCAGTTTTGATCGTTAGTTCTGCATGAGGGTAGGCAAACTCATTAGCCATACCTAAGATTTCATCAATAAATCCAGACACTTGTCCAAACCCCACAAATCTAGACACTAAAACATGAATCTCTTTATGTTGTGGACTAAATCCAGCTAATTGAGTCCACAAGAAATCACTAAAGTTTGTATAAGACTCAAAAGTAGAGCTTTCGGCTTTATGGCAATGAATGATGAAGTGATCTGTGGATAAACTAGGCTCTTCACCGTCTGTCTGTTTTAAACAGCGTAACACCAATCCATTCGGTCTAAAGCAGGCCTCTCGGAGTAAAAGTAAAAGTCGAGCCAAATGATTATTCTCATCTAGAGTAGTATCATTAAAGAGACAACTCTGTAGATAAGGTACATGCTGTAAATCAAGTTGCTTATGTTCCGCCCAAGCTCCTGCTCTCAGTGCTTCGTGATCTTGTAAACGATAACGACGCCCTTGAACTTCTTGATAGGATTCATGTCCTTTGCCGGTAATCAGTAGCGCGCCCTCTTTGGTAAGCCCTTGCCATGCTTGTGCGATACATTCACGTCGATCGACAATTTTGCCCACGAGTTTAGCCTTGAACTCAGCATAAAGTGCGGGTTCAAGCTCAGCCAAGCTCAAAGCATCATCGATAATTTGCTGTGGTGACTCATTCCGAGGATTATCACTCGTTAGCCAAACCTGATCTGCTTCTTGTAAGGCAGCTTTCAGCATTTGAGGTCGTTTACCCCGGTCACGATCACCCCCACAGCCGATGATAACTGAGAGTGCCCCTTGATGCACCGCTTTAATGGCTTGAATCGCACGAGTAATCGCATCAGGCGTATGCGCGTAGTCTACCAAAGCGACCCGAGTTTCATAAGATAATGCATCGGGTAGTATGACTCTTTCCATTCGCCCTGGTACGCCCCGCGTCTTTTGCAAACTGAACCAAGCATCCAAAAAACGTTCTTGGTGAGTTTTAAGTAGCATACCCAAAGCAATCGCAGCATTTGCCGGATGGTAGTCTCCAATGAGTCCAACCTTGATGGCCGGTAGCTCAGTGTTGTCTTGCTGAGTTGCATAAGTACCTTCAAGCGTAATACCTGCTAAGCTGACTTCATCTTGAATATTAAGCTTAAGACTATGAGAGTGATCAGAGACTAAGCTTAAGGACTTTGTTTCAGATGTTACTTTTGTTTCAGACGTTACTTTTGTTTGCACATGACAATAGACTCTTTCGACGCCACCTGGTGTGCGGCCTAACATCGCTTGGCCTTCAACATCATCATGTGCCACAGCAATAGGTGTTTTACCATGTTGAAGCGAGTTCATTAAGTAATCATCAAAAAGACGCCCCTTGGCATTGCGATAGCCCTCTAAGCTACCATGAAAATCTAAGTGATCTCGCCCAAAAGAAGTAAAGCCCACAGCATCAAAATAAACCCCAGCCACCCGATCAAGGCTAAGCGCATGAGAGCTGACCTCTAGGGTTAAAGCAGTCGCTCCTAGGTCGAGTGCATGTCTTGCAAAGCGCTGAATCACCAAGGCATCCGGTGTGGTGTTTGCTGCGGCTAAGCGCCGATGTTCAAAGCGGTATTCCACCGTACCAATTACTGCTACTCGTTCCCCTAATGCGGTGAGTAAGTCTGCCAAATAGGTGACCGCTGAAGTTTTTCCGTTGGTACCGGTCACCCCATACACTTTAAGCTGTGCACAGGGATGCTCATAAAAGCGCGCGCAAATGAGCCCCAAGCTTGGATCTTCATGCTCTAAAAGCACAATGGGCACCTGCGTATTGTGTAAGGTCTTTTCACTCACTTGACTTGAGTCGCTGACTAAAACCGCCACTGCCCCCTTTTGTATAGCCTCATCAATCTGCTGATGAGTGTCTACATACCAAAGCTTTCTTGCAATAAACAGTACGCCTAAGCTCACCTCATCTAAGTCGAGTGTGACCTCCTGAACCAAAGGATCACTCGTAGATGCTATATTTAAGAACTCATAAGAAAACCCTGCATTTTCAATTAAAGCAGATAGTTTTTTGGCGACTACTGACATGAGCCATTCTCACATAAGCGACCATTACCGCAGTCTGTATCTCTTAAGCATTCATTCGCTGGAATCGGCAGACAAACACCAAAGGCACAACTTTGTCCATCACCGCAATCTTGGTTTAAGCTACATTGGACAAAAGCCGATCGGCATTGGCTGTTAATACAAAGTAGGGGAATAGGAATAGGAATTAATCCACTGCAATCATCGGCGGTTTGGCAGCTAGGTGCTGGTACACAGTTACCACCTAGACAGGCGCCGGTTCCACCACAGTCGGTTACTTCTGCACATAGGCCTTCGGCAGACTCACATTGAGCATTTTCACAAATTAAATCACTGCTACACAAACTATCATTCACGCATGGATCACCAATTTGACCGGTTCCACCACCGCCATTACCACTGATACAACGTCCGGCATCACAGCTTTCATCCTGAGCACATTGATCATCTCTTAAACATTCTGCCGGAACACAGCTGTTGGCCTCGCAAATCGCAAAGATATCATCACAGTCGGCATCGACTCGACAGCTCTCAATGCAGCGACCTACATCACAAATGTTTCCACTCGGGCAGTCTGCATCTTGGCGACATTCTGGTCGCTCACAGCGATTTTCATTACAGATTTGGCGTACACCACAATCGGTATCTTGTAGACATTCAGCCGGTACACAGCTTCGATTTTCACAGATTTCATCGGCCGCACACTGACTGTCTACTTGACAGCGAGTGCCATCTACGCAAATACCCGCATTACAAATTCCGTTGGGCGCACAGTCAATATCGCCAACGCATTCGGGAGCCCCACATACTCCATCAACACATGGAGCACCTTCACAATCGCTATCCTGTGTACATTCTGTCAGTGAAGTCAGGCTAAATTGTAATTCGGCCACGCCTCGTGCTGATCCAAAGCCATCAAGAAATACATAATAGATGCCCGGTGTCAGAATAGGTGTACTGATCTCACTCAGCAGGCCATTACTATCATCATTACAGACAATTTGGCTGTCTTCCACTTCACAGCGAGAACGCATAAAGAGTACAGTATCATAACCTTGAGCGCTGAGTACTGTTGCCGTAAATAAGCCAATGGCATTGACGCGTACGGCAATTGGCTGATCTCCCGATTGAGCACCACCCCCACAGCTGGCCTGATATTGATTTTCACGACCACTGGTATCTACACTGAGTCCAATTTCATCACCAATCCCGCCCAAAACAATATCTATGATTTCTACATTTGGGTCACAGCGATCACTTTCAACACAACTTCCGCTTAAGCAAAGCTGGCCTACCGGACAATCTTGGCTTGTTGTGCAGGCACTTGGGTCAACACAGCTAAAGTTTGAGCATACTGCCCCATTGGCACAATCACTGTCTTGGCTACACTCTCCCACTACACATTCGCCAGTGCTTAAATCACAGACCGAACCCGACATACATTCATCATTACTATTACAGCCTAAGCCTTCTTGGCAGAAATTATTTATACAGCGTGTACCCTGTGGACAGCGATCGCTAATTACGCAGCCGGCCACACACAAGGCGCCCCGACAGATTTCTCCTAAATTACAATCTTCATTGACTCGACATGCTGGTGCATCAACGCATACACCCCCTAAGTCAAGATCACAGACTTGACCATTGGCACATTCTGCATCAATGCGACAAGCACTTGGTGCCGGAATGCAGGTTTCAGCTTCACAAACTTGACCGCTTGGGCAATCATTATCACCACCGCAGCCTTGATTGGGAATACAAAGTCCAAATTCGCAGACCAAGCTACCCGGACAGTCCTCATCTCGTTGACAGATACTTGGTGGAGCAGGAATACACGCACCTGCTAAACACGCTTGAAATGGTCCACATTCAGCATCATTAGTACAGCCATTGGGCACTTCGCAAACGTTGTTGATGCACTGTGTGCCTGGAATAAAGCAATCGGAGTCATCACCACAGAAAAGACGTGGAATACAGCGACCGGCTGCACAGCTTTGCTCGGCATTACAATCATCATCACTACTACAAGAAGTAGGCACGCAGCTTCCTTGATCACAACGCTCATTTGCCGCACATTCTTGATCGGTAAAGCAATCCGGACGAGCCAAGCATAAGTTTGCAGCTAACTCACAGTATTGATCCGACTCACAATCGGCATCTCGTGTACATCCAAGCACATCACGACACAGCCCACCAATACACTGTTGCCCTGCTTCACATTGGGCATCATTTGCGCAGTCAATATCTGCAACACAGCGTTGACTCAGCGCATCACAAACAAGCCCTGCCGCACAATCACTATCTCGATCACAGCGTCCGGTTTCTTCGCATTGGTTATTGATACATGAGTTGAGTGCAGGACAGTCGTTATTATTTCGGCATTCGCCATTAAATACACAAAGGCCGTCCATACATTCTTCGCCTACTGGACACAAGCGGCCTGGTCCACACTGTAAAGCCGGCACACAAAGGAAGTCAACACAGCGATCAGAGCCAGTACATTCCATGTCATTTTGACATTCTCCCGTAAATACACACTGGCCATTCACACAGCTTGAACCTGGTCCACAATCCACGTCAGCAACACACTGGTTTAGTGCCTCACAAACAAAGTTGCGACAGGTAAAGTTAACCGGACAATCTCTTGGTAGACGACATTCTCCTGTAAAGAGACAGCGACCCGCTCGACAGCTTTCACCCAAGCCACAATCACTATCTTGTATACAGCCATTATTTGGAATACAGGTGCGATTAATACAGGTCTCTCCACTTGGGCAAGGGTTATCAGGTCCACAAGCGCCATCGAGCACACAGGCAAAATCAACACAAATAAAGGGGTCTTGGCATTCTAAGTTATTACGACATTCACCCGTAAAGACACAGCTTCCACTACGACATTCTTCGTTTGGCCCACAATCTGTACTGACTCGACATTCCGGTGCTGGTACACAAAGACCCGCTTGACAAATCTCATTGGCAGGGCATTGACTATCATTCATACAATCATTGCTTACACATACTCCACCCGAACAAGTGAAGCCCGGTCCACAATCAAAGTCACTTTGGCAAAGATTCACCTCTCCGGTGCACTGTCCAAACTCGCAGCGCTGACCTTGAGCACAATCTCTGTCCTGCGCGCACTCTAAAACCGGCACTTCCAAGCATTCACCAAAGGCACATTCCAAGCCAACGGGACAGTCACTGTCACGCTCACAATTATCACCAAGGCGACAGCGACGATTCACACAGGGAATGCCACCAGGACAATCATCGGCACTTTGGCAAACTAAATCCGGAATGCATTGGTTGGCAATACAGTAAACTTCGGGGCCACAGTCGATGTCATTTACACAGCTTAGTGCCACACAGCGACCTGCTTCACATTGCTCATTATCTAGGCAGTCTCGGTCAACACTACAGCCTTGCGGAGTACATACACCCGCCAAGCACCGCTCACCACCAGCACATTCATTATCACTCATACATCTCGCTGGGAAGAAACAACGCCCTGCCCGACAGATTGACCCTAAGCCACAATCAGCATCTTGCTCACATAAGGTAGGCAAGCAAACTTGATCGATACAAGAGAATGAACGAGGGCAATCTTGATCGATTCGACATGAACTTGGTGCACATACATCATTTATGCAGTTGGTATTGGGTGGACAGGTAATCCCCGCGCTTTCACAACCACTTGGCGTACACACATTATTGATACATGATTCACCAGCTAAACAATCGGTGTTTACTTGGCAAGCAGGAGCTTCTACACAGCGACTATCCTCACAGCGAGTCCCAAAAGGACAGTCTCCATTGACCCTACATTCAGGAGCTTCCACACAGCGGTTATCAAGACATTCAGAGCCAACTCCGCATTCTTGACTCGTTCGACAAGCATTCTCGACACAGACTTCTTCTAAGCAAAGGGCAATGGGTGGACAATCTAAGTCATCACTGCAACGCCCACTAAACTCACAGCGCCCTTCGGCGCAATCAAAGTTGGGTGGGCAGTCACTGTTATCCATACAAGCCAAAAATGGAATGCAGGCATTAGCTGAACAGATTTCACCCTCATCACAATCATCATCCGAGTTACATTCCGGATTAAAGCGACATACACCTAAAACGCAGTCAAAGCCTCGTGGACATTCAGCTGAGTTTAAGCACTGAGGGGCGGCAATACATTGATTATTTACACATTGCTGGCCTTGTAGACAGTCATCATCCTGTTGACAAGGTACATCAAGGCAGAGGCCTAAATCGCATACTAAGCCTTCCGGACAATCACTGTTTTCCTCGCAGATTTCATTGGGAACACACATATCCTCTACACATTCAAAGCCCTGAGGACAGTCAACATCAACACAGGCCAAGGCGACACAAGTATTATCCACACAGTCATAATTTTCTGGGCATTGTATGTTAAAATTGCAACCTTCAACACAGCTAAAGTCTTGGCAAATTCGCCCATCACCACATTCAACATCCTCAGTGCATTCTGGAGGTGGCGTCACACATTGCTCGCCTTCGCAGGTCAGCAAACAACGGCCTTCGATGCAACTTAAGCCTTCAGGACAAGCATTAAGCTCATCACATTCGCTTTTGAGTAATTCTCGATCTATGCAAATTTCAGCGACGCATTCTTGGGTGCTTGGGCAAAGCCCTTCTACACAGGCTGGGCCGGTCAGACATTGAGATTGAATACAGGCCTCACCATTGGCACAGTCCAAGTGGGTATCGCATTGAAGCTCACTTCGACCACAGCCTAAGGCACTGAGTATGATCATACTGCCCATAAAAAACAGGTGCATACGACTCAAAAGCTTTTGCGTATTGATTAGATAGTTGATCATCGTTTTACCCTTTTGGTAAATAAATTAGCCCACGCCACGCTCATTGACAAAACTCGTTTTAGGTACATTATAAATCTACTGATTTAATGCGCATCATGACTCTTTGATTACGCTGTCGGCCACGTCTGGTTAGGTTTGAGTCAATGCTCTTTTCACTTCCATAGCTAAATACAGACACTCGGCTTGCATTTACGCCCTCGGCGACTAGTAGTTTCTTAATCGCTTGCCCGCGTTGATAGCCCAAGCGCTTGTCAGCTTTAAGATCGCCACGACTATGAGTATGGATCATTAAAACGATCTTTTGGATTCTGGTTTCACTGTTTAGGAATTCGGCCAAACCACGAACAATACGCTTACCGGACTTAGTCAGACTTGCGCCTTCACCATTAAAACTAATGCCTCGCTTGGTGGCTAAATATTTACGTTTTAAGTTATATTTAAGCCACTTAGTCGAGCCCTTAAGTGCTTCGTTAGATGACTTTTTGGCTTTTTTGGAAGTCTTGGTTTGCGCATTGTTATCATCGGCTTCTTGAACCCCTTTAATCATATCAAGCGTAATCTCGCGAGTCCCTTCACCCCCACTACCCAAAGTAATTAACTCATGATAGCTACGTCCCTCAGCATCGTTAATCAGTAGAACATAGTCGCCTGGTAATAGCTCTTTGCTAAATGGAGTAGAGGCGCTCAAAGTGGTTTTATGTGCTTCTGGGCCAATAAAACTCAACTCAAAGCGGGCCAAGTTTGCGTCTTCTTCCGGCTTAAGTTTTAAGCTGACGGCAAAGCGAGCGAGCTTTTGTTGCGGATCTCGCTTGAGTTTGAGCCTAGCCTTGCGCTCCTCTTGCCCTTTTTTGATACCCAAGCGGACTTTTTTGCTTAAATAGCCCTCAGCCGACACCTCAATGATATACTTTTTAGGTGCTAGGCGATAGCCAATAAAACGCCCTTGCTCATCACTGTATTGTGGGCTGAGTTCTTCATTGTTAAACCTTAATGTTGCGCCCTCGATCGCCTTTTGATCAACGGCATCCACGACCATAAGAGTTAACAAAGCACCCAAAGGTTTAGGTTCAACCTTGGGTGCCGGAGGAGGCTCGATTTTAATCTCTCGTTCAATTACTTCAGGTCTTGGATCTAAAGTATAGCTCACACCGCCCCAAATGCTCCAAGGTGGGGTTGCCGGCACACCGGTAAAGGGTGCATCGCTAAAGCCTAAAGTCCCCCCGAGCTCAATTGCAATGTCCGGTCTTGGAAAGCCTCTCAGACCACCGGCCATGTAGTTGGGAACTGACTCAAAGGCAAAGATACGGGAATACTCACCCATGCGAGGCATTTCCACCAAGAAAGGTGTACCAATGTGATACTCGATAAAAGGGCTCACATATTCGGTAGGCACTTCAATACCAAAATTGAGCATTAAACGATCGTAGCGACCTGATTGATAGCCCCATTCTTGGATTAGGCTTGGTTCTTGGGCCAAAAAATCTGTCAAGGCTTCACTGTTTTCTTTGGTAAAGCTTACATCAAGCAAAAACCTAAAGGGAATCGGCGCTGCCTTTTTGGTTAAATCAGTTGTAAACAAAGCGCTGATTTCAAAGTTAGTCGCCTCGCCTCGCCAAGCGCCTCCTTCCGGATCACTAAAAAGCTGAGCGGCTAAAGATAAACCGGCTCCAATCGTACCCCAAAAGTGTCCCACCTTAGCACCTAATTTAAGATCACCTTGACCTTGAACATAACTTGGTGCCCCTAAGGGATTTGTATAGCTTAATGAGCGGGTATTCGCGTAGACTTCAACAAAGTTGATTGGCGTATATGATAAAGAAAAGTCACCTCTTGAGAAGCGCTCTTTGGTGCCTAAAGTTAAAAACTGATCCGAACTAAAGCCACTGACTTGCACACCAAAGCGCAGAGTGCCTTGTGGACCAACATCAGCCGATTTCACCTCATGTAAACCAATAGAGCCCTCTCGACTCATCGCTCTTTGTTGAACCGCCACTCGGTCATTGGGTAAGCGACGTTCTTGACCAATGCTTACTTTAGCTTTGGGTGTTGCTAGGTCTGCTTGTACTTGTGGGCTTTGTACTAGCGAACTTGTTTCTTGTTGATCTTTTTTAGCAACAGAGTTCTCTGCCTTTTTTTCTTTAGGCTCAGAACCTTGTGTCTTGCTAGCTTCTTGCTTCTTGCTGGCGTCTTGCGTCTTACTGGCTTCTTGCGTCTTGCTAGCCTTTTGTTTTGGGGTTTGAGTTGTCTTTGGAGCGCTTACCTTACCTTCCGAAGTAGCTTGGGCATGAGCTGAACTCAAATAAAAAAGCGAGCAGGATAAGACAAGGAGTTGATAAAGCTTCATAAGGTAAGGTTCGTCCGTATCGAAAGTCATAAATAAGATAAAGTTTGGTCGTTGAGGCATCTAAAGCAAAACTAGAGAGCCAAGCAAGATCAATTAAAGCAAAATGTCATGATAAGCATCAAGTTTATTGCTTATTTACAAGTGATTGATTGTGTCATCTTTAGCTCCAATAAATCATATGACTTTGGTCAAGAGCAAAGGTTGCAAAGCCCCCAAAGGTGATCCGTGATTGCTTTTGCTGTACAGCACTGACTCTGTGCACATGTAAACCTGAATTAAAAATCAAGAAATCACCTGCTTTAAGATCTAAGTTGAGCTTGTAATACTCTTTTTCTAAGGCTTCAGTATCAACAAAGCGATTAGCTAACATAGGCGGATGAGGATCATCACTGCGTAAGCCATAAATAATGAGTTCGCCACCTGACAGTGCTTCTTGTCCGGTGATAAACCAACTTAAAAGCTTTTTTTGGTTATATCCATCCGCCAATAGGTCATAAATAGGCAAGCGATAATGCATATCATGGTGAGAGTAGATCTGTGTATTAGGGGGTAATATTCGATAATTAAAGGGAAGCCATTGGCCTAAGTGAGGATCTTGAAAAGGGGCTGGTTGAGCGGGTTTATTTTGGTTGAGTCCAGCCAATATTTTGGCCACTTGTGCAGATACGCTAAACTCTCCAAATATAAGATTTTCCCATTCTTGTGCATGTTGAGCACTTTCGATGTAAATCTCGTTTTTAGGCCCGTTTAAAGCAGTCATGGTGGGCGTGGCCGCCGCGCCTAATGTAAGAAGTTCTCCACCAGGCATTCCTTGATTGGGTGAGGTAAGTTGAGATTCTAGTTCTTTGGCACTTAAGCGCTCACAAGCCTTTTGCATAAGGCTTTTGGGAAAGGCCTCACGAACAATGACCGCAGTGCAAGACTCATCTAGCATATTGGGTAAGGCATTGTGGTGCTGAGCAAGTTCGCTCAAAGTGAGTTCTATCAAAGAGATTGGGCTACCCTTGGGCATAAACGATATCCTTTTGGCCAAAATAATCAAATGACACATGAACATTGATCTCAAGTTAACATACTCTTAAGATTTTTTCGATCGTGAGTACAAAAGCTATATAAGTTTATGGTCTTATGATAAAAAAGCTTTAAGAAAACTTGAGAGGTAATCGCATGCGAAATAGCTTCACATACATCTTGAGCTTAACTTTTATGTTTAACTCAAGCATACAAGTGATCGCTTGAAACGAACTTTGAGGTCGACCATGATGAGGTTAGCAACAAGTCTACTGCTTTTATTGTTTACTGTTTTAACCTGCGCCTGTGAAGATGAAAATTCGGTCAATCTTGTAGATGTCGGCCGACGACAAACGATTGAAGTCCCTCTTTTATTACCCAATGGGGACACAGGGATGATGGATGATATGTCGGCTATAGATATGTCAACTACTGATATGTCAACTACTGATATGTCAGCTTCTGATATGCAGACAGCAGAGTGTGATGAAAATGAGCAAAGAGAAGCAGAAGAATGTGGTTGGGAACGTTGCGTTGCAGGCGTTTGGCAACCCGAACAAATAGGAGAAATCTGTAATCAAAGAGATGATGACTGCGATGGACATATTGATGAAGATCCTAGTCCTAACGATCAAAGTACTTGCTGTGATGAACAGCTTTGCTACGACCGATCAGTATGTGAGGCTGGCCGCTGTATGGCACTTGCCCAAAGAAGTTGCTTACAAAGCGGTGACTGTGAGCAATATGAGTGTGTAGACAATTACTGCTTTTACTCTTTTGACTTTCCGGCTCCCGAAACACCCGCCTCTTGTGCTTCACCTATTGTACTTGATTCATCAAGTGTGGTCCCAAACGGACAATTTGCAGATCAGCTTTATACAAATACTCACTGCTTGCCAGCACATCTGATAGAAGATTCGGCTCGCTCTTATGACATGATTTACAGCATAAGACTTCCAATTGATATGAGTGTACGCTTTACCGGAAGAGTCAGTGTTGGTCAGTTTGATATCCCAGTTTCAATCATAGTACTTAGTACTTGCCCAGGTGAGAGTCGACAAATAGATCAAGAACCTTTGGGCTGTCAGTTTTCCGTAGAAGGGATGGCTACAAAGGATGTACAACCTTCTCACCAAGCAGTTTTGGATATACAATTATCAGCTGGGATTCGCTATTATATTATACTTGATCCATTGGCCTCAGTGATGAACTCCTTTATGGCAATGGGCCAAGTTGATTTATCAGGGGTAAGCTATCGTTTGAATGCAACTAGTAATTAAGGCTGTTTGCTTGCTTTTATGACTCCGTTTTTCTTATTGAAGGCTTTATCTAGCTGAAAAAAAGTTCACATTAGTTCAATGGGTCAGTCATGCCAACAGCGGCATCTTTGTGGAACTTAAAGTGATCTAAAAGTACTGTGGAAGTGTAGATTTGATCGCCGGTATCATGCACAGAGAAAGTGATCGTAAAGGTTTCTCCGGCTTGGATAGGCCAACTGGTTCTTAACCAGCATGTTGAACCGCCACGAACATAGCCGGTGCCTCTTTCACTACAAGGATGAAAGGGAGAGGCAAAGTAATTATTATTTATTTCAATCGCCTTACCAACAGCATCAAAGGAAATATTGGTGGGCTCTCCGTTATTGGTGCTGTCCGCCTCTAGGATGGCGTAAAAAGCATCATTGAACTGTGAGCCTATGTACTCGGGAAACTCTGCCGAAAAGAAACGGAAATCAAAAGAAAAGCTTTTTGCATCAGAGGGCGCGGTTAAGGTGACCTTGTATTGAGTCATGTCAAAGGTATTGCTACGGTCAAGAGAAATACGCTCGACACCACTAAACTTTGGTAAAATGGTATTGCTTTGTTGAGATGGTAATTCACCACTAAACTTATCTTCAGATTGGATATCGCCTGAAGAAAGAGCCAAAAGTTGGCATCCTTGTCTTGCATAGGCATCACTGCCATCTCTGAGATTCGCCAAGACTTCTACAGAAGTACCAGTGATTCCAAGAACCTCATCATCTTCAACAAGATCGCTTTCACAAATACCTAAGGCTTGTCGAGGGCTAGCATCTTGCTTGCAATCACAGCCACGATCAGGAGATTGGCCTACGGTGATTGTTTGGCAGTAAGTTGTGATTAACTCTTGATATAGACTTAACTCTAAGTCTTCTTCGGTTAAAGAAGCTTGGGCCTGATTAAGCATTGCTTCTACCTCTTCACAAATCTCAATAACTGAACGAGAATCTTGATCATCAGAAGAATCTTCAATCAATGTACGAGGCGCTTGATAGGGTTTAGCTCTTAAAGGAAACAAGCTCTTCAGTCCTTCGGCAAAAGAGACAATAGCCGATCCTTTTTCGAGGTTGTGTGCTGTATTTTCCATTAAGTCAGCAAAGGTAAAACGGATTTCGCTTTCCATACGCTCGCCAGATTGGGGGTCTGTGTAGCTTGCCTGTGCTAACCATTCAGCACTTTCATCAATCGCTTGTGGGTCGCAGTGGTTCAGCACTTGATTGAAAATCATTTGGTCATTGTGACTTAGATTTTGAGTTTGTACCTCGGAAGCCACAGTAGAGATCTGCTCACCAAAAAAGACCTGCATGGACCACAAAGAGGGCAAGGTAAGACTGACTTGCACATCCAAAGCCGCTACAGAAAAATGATTCACAAATTGAGTATTAAAAATCGTCTCGGCTTCTGCTTGGGAATCAATAAATACATAAGAGCCTTTACCGGCATCGGTGACTGCATCCATTAGGCCATCATTAAAGCCCTCTCCTACACCTACACCCATTAAAAAGATACCGGCCTGTTGTGAGGTGCCTGCCATTTCGGAAATCTGGGCCAACTCATCGTCATTGGCATTGGCCCCACCATCTGAAATTAAAATGACATGGGTTTTGCTACCCTCACGCTGATGCTCTAAAGCTTGGGCATAGGCAATTTCTGCTGCTTGACCAAAAGCGGTGATACCATTGGGCACTAATTCATCAAGTAGCTCGTTAATCTCAGCCTCATCAACAGCTTGGTGATTTAAAAGAAGCTCTGGATTAGCATCTAACTTAACCACTGAAATACGATCATTAGAACGTAAGTTTCTGCTCAGGGTTTGCACGGTTGATTTTAAGGTTTGAAAGGCAGAACCATTCATAGAGCCTGAACTGTCTAAGACCAAAACCAAGTGCATAGGAGGTAAATCATTGAGCTCTAATTGAGGTGCTCTTAAACCAATTTGTAATTGGTAATTACCATCACCGGCATGCTCTCCCTGTGCCAGTCTCATTTCTGGATATAAAGCGAGGCCTTCACTAGGTGCCGGATAGTCAAATTCTGCATAATTAAGAAACTCATATGTACGCACCGACTTGGCAGGTACAAAGCGTTTTTGCTGAATCAGAGATCTAGCCAAAACCGGTGAAGCTTGTGAATTGGAGTCATCCGCCGAAAGGAAAAGTTGAGTCGGCCCTTGATCCTCGCACAAAAGCTCGGTGGGTTCTTCTTCTGGCTCTTCTGGCTCTTCTGGTTCTTCAACATCTCTATTTGAGTCTTGTGTCTGACCCTCTGCTGATACATCTTGCGAATTATCATTTGGGATTCCAGAAGGCATTGAGGTACCGGCGGCTGCTTCAGAATCGTCATATCCATCACCATTGTAGTTACTATTAGGCTCATTAAACGAACCGATGGCTTCAGAGGAATTTTCATCTTGGCAAGCGCCAAGCATTGTGGCGATAAGTATGCTTATGAGTAAGGCTAACTTGGCGTTGACTAGATGATAAGATTGAGTGGACTGTTTAAGTGTTTGTCTTACATTGGGCTGCTTCATGACAACTCCCTTTACGATTGAATAAACTTAGGAACACCTGTAAATAACAGCAAAAGCTATGCCACAAGCTAAAAAATTACTAAATATCTATTATTAAAGGAAATAACTCAAAACAAACAAAGCAAAAAGTGATCACTGTAAAGTGTCTGTTGACAAGAGTTGTTAACTTAGATCCACAGTTTAGATCAACAAGGTCTAACATCTGAACTTAATGATTTAGCCTGCTTGTGACTCTTGATCTTTGTACAGTCTCTAAATAAGCTAAATAATCTAAATATTCTCTATTTATGATGTATGACTCATAGTCAAGAGTCACAATAAGTCAGTAGAGATTCATAAAAGAAGGTTCAAAATGAAGGTACATGTGATTGGGGCAGGTAATGTTGGTGGTAATATCATTCGAGCTTTAGCTCATGCGAATCATACGGTGACAATTGGAGTACGAAATCCTGATAAGGTCAGTGACTTGCTGACCGAAACCGGGGCGACCGTTTCCCAAAGTGCTGAGGGAGTTGATGTTGTGATTTCAACAATTCCCTCGGCGGCGGCACAAGATCTTTTACCAACTTTGGGATTAGCAGGTAAGGTTGTAATTGATGCGAGTAACCCATTAGGTTGGGAAGGTGGCCCGGTACATAATCCACCAGAAGGCTTTACCAGCGGTGCCGCTCGGCTACAAGCGCTACTGCCTGATGCTTATGTCATCAAGGCCTTTAATACTTTTGGTGCAGAACACAGCCTGATTACAGCAAGTGCTGAACGACCACTTGATCATCTGTTTGCAGGAGATAATGCTGAGGCCAAAGCGACAGTGTCAAAACTACTGAGCAGTTTAAACATGCGCCCGATTGATCTTGGACCTTTGCGTAATGCGGCTACACTTGAACACTTAGCTGTGGCTTGGATTCATCTTGCCATGCCCGCTGGTTGGGGTCGTGGGATTCAATTAGCAGTCTTGGGCGGTTAGATCTAAGTCCTTACTCATTAAGCTCTTACTCATTAAGCCCTTACTCCTTCCACCACCCATTAGAAATCTTAATTATATTCAGTGGGTTCTTACTTTTTTTCTTCCGCTTAATTATATTGGAAGCAGACTTTCCCCAACAGTAGACTTCATTGTCCTTACTCAGTCCACAAAATCCACTACCATGATTGTTTAAGGCTTTGAACTTGTACCTACTGAGAGAAACCTGTTTGGCGGGGATGACCGGCTCCCCTTTTTTAATATTTCTTTGATAGGTAAAATAATAATTAAGACCTAAATTACAAAATAAACTGCACCTTACAGCATTCTTTTCATAATTTTCCTTGCTGCACATATTTAAGCAGGATTTAATTGTTCTTTTACCGTGAATACCTGGTGCACCCGTTAATTTAGGCGCTTTAAATGATTTAGGTAGATTGCAGGCATTAAACTCACGACAATGGCCCCAGCAGTACACTTCTTTGTTTTTACCAAGCATACAAGTACTGTTATACATTCTGGCTACATCCTCAATGCCATTTATCTTTGGAATCCCTTCTATCTTTTGTGGCGTAAACACCATAAATTTATTTGGATCACCATAGCAGTAAAAGTCTGATACACAGCCATTCCAACACCATAAATCGTTATTTTTCAAAACGGCACAGGCTAGGGAAATAGGGTTATAAACTGACATCCCTTTGGCCGGTTTGGGCAAATCTATGGATGCTTGTTGAGTGTTTTTGTCATCGGGAACCTTATAACCGACGGTTCGGCCTACACAGCGTATCTTACCACGAGGAGTTTGAAAGCAACTTCCTGAATTGTGGCTGCTTAAGGCACTGATCGGCCCTTTGTGAATAATATATTCACTCGCCGGCCCAAAGGGTCGAGAGCCCCGATTAAAGACTTTGTAGTGTCTAATCAGATCACTCAATCCCCAACAATATAGGTCTCCGGTATGTAAAATAGCGCAGACTTGGTTGGCCATAAAATAACTACTGAGCCTAACCGCCCCCTCTAAGCCTTGCACATACACCGGTTTAGGATAATAAACTTGATGCTGATTTCCGACCGTACCTAGCTGGTTATCGCCCCAACACATGACATACCCACTTTTAAGGAGTACACAAGCACTTCTGCTCATAAAAGCCATATCCACAACGGGATCATTTTTAGGTAAACCTTTTATTTTAGTAGGCCGAATTCCTCCTTTTTTCTTAAATCCTAACTCGCCATATGGCGTGGAACCCCAACAGTATAAGCCAAACCCCTTAGGACCAACCGCACAAGTTTGGTGTGGGGTCCCAAACAAACGCGCTTTTACTTTTAAAGGTTTGATTAAGCCGGCTTTACGTGTTTTTTTGGGCGCTCTAAAGTTTTGTGGTGGTGAACCATACGGACGGTTAAAGTGTTCAGCCGCCGACTGATCAAGGGCTTCATACTGACCTAAGATAGCCCCACAAGCACTTAAAAGAGGTGCACATAGTAAACTCAATAAAAAGCGCTGTATCAATACTTTAGACATCACTGACTCTCTGAGACTCAATATTTGTATGAGTAATATAGTATTCTTTTTTGCATAACCTTTAAAGGTAGCAATTTTAAAGGTAGCAACAAAATATTTGACCCGGTTTAGGCCTTGAAACGGCTTCTATCTGCTTTCCAGAGGGTGGTATTCCTTTGTTTGGCGGTCGTTATTCACCTGATTGAATTAAGAAAGTCAATAACGCAGTGGCTCTTTGATTTTTGGTAATGGTAAGTTTAACAGCATAGGGATCAACAGCGCTGAAAGATGAGTTTAGGGCTTTAACTTTTAGTTAAGGTGTGGGTGAGGTGTGTTTAAAAAGTACCACATGTAGCTTGTTTATACATGGTTTATACATGGCTGGTTCTTTGTTTTATTTTTTAGTTTTTCTTCGCTTAAGCGAACATGTATGTATCTTGCTGGTAAGTCTTGTATGCTTAGCCAACAAGCATCAAATTAAATATACGCAAACAAAGATATGCTAAAAACTAAAAACGATTTTTAGGAGATGAAATAGCGATGATTAAGATTACACAAGTTAAGCTCGATATTTTATTATGGGTTCTTTTAATTTCTGCATGTAGTGATGAAATACGCGATACATCAATAACTGATTGTCAAATAAATGAGCTTAGTTGCTCTTACGGATCGACTTGTCAGGAAGTAGAAGACGGTCGTTATCAATGTGTACCCAATTCTGAAGAAACTGATGCTAGTTTACCAACTACAGAAATGATAACTAGTGATTCTGACGTAGAGCCTGACATGTTCGATGCTCAATTATCGTCCGATAGAGGATTATGGATAGATAGTGATGCTGACGGAATTGAAGATGATTTAGATAATTGCCCTTTGATCATAAACTCTGAGCAAGTTGATTCTGATCATGATGGCTTAGGAGATGAATGTGATCAAGAGCCCATGATTCAAAATCTAGTCTTACAGGGGCAAATCTTGATTTCAGGTGGATCAATTATTGATAACAACTATACAGTACAAACTAAAATAAATTCGGCGGCGAAAGAGCTAACAGATGGTCAGCTCATTTTAATAGGAGAATTCTAGTGAGAATTAATAAAAACTTCATTTCATTTATATTAGTAAGTATTTTTTATTTACCAACTTGGGCACAGGATACTTTGACTTACCAAGGGAATATTTTAAATGCCGCTAGGCAACCAGTAAGTGCAAGTTATCCAATGGTGTTCAAACTCTACACTGATCTTGAAGATAATGAGGTAATTTGGACTGAACGTTATGAAAGTATTGATATTATTGATGGGGTATTTACAGTTGAACTTGGGACTTTGACACCCTTTCCGGCAAATATTGGTAGTCAAGTTTCTCTATATTTAGGAGTAGCTGTCAATGATGGGCCAGAAATGTCTCCCAAGCTCAAGCTTTCTAGTGTTTTACGAGCCCAATGGGCTTCCCATGCCCAAGATGTAAGCGATGAAGACATCAATCCAAACTCTGTGAGCATTAATAACCATGAAGTCATTGATAGTTTAGGTCACTGGGTTGGAGAACCGGTGGGCTTAAGAGGTTCTGACGGTGTAGGTATTGAAGAAGCTTTGGTAAATAACATTGGAGAGCTTATTTTAACCCTATCCGATAGTCGGCAAATTAATGTTGGCCTTGTCGTTGGTTCTGATGGTGCTGTGGGTCTACAAGGTGAAACTGGGGCTACTATTGTTGATGCCATTGTAGATAGTACTGGTATCATGACGCTCACGCTCAGTGATGGAAGATTACTAAATGTGGCTGGTAATACTCAAGGCCCTCAAGGAGAAACTGGAGGGCAGGGACCGCAAGGGGTTTCAGTGGTTTCAAGTGATTTGATTGATGGTAGACTCATCTTAATTCTTTCTGATGGTAATGAGATTGAAGTAGGGAATATCCAAGGCACTCAAGGTCTCCAAGGTGAACAAGGCCCTCAAGGTCCTCAAGGTGAACAAGGGCCTCAAGGTCTTCAAGGTGAACAAGGCCCTCAAGGTCTTCAAGGTGAACAAGGCCCTCAAGGTCTTCAAGGTGAACAAGGCCCTCAAGGTTCTCAAGGTGAACAAGGCCCTCAAGGTCCTCAAGGTGAACAAGGCCCTCAAGGTCCTCAAGGTGAACAAGGCCCTCAAGGTCTTCAAGGTGATCAAGGCCCTATTGGACCAATAGGAGCTGGTGTAGTGTCAGCTTCAATTAATCAAGAAGGGGAATTAGAGATGGGCCTCTCTAACGGCATTGAACTCAATGCTGGTTCTGTCACAGCAAATACCGCTTGTGTACTCTCTCCTGTGATTCTCAACGGCAATACTGTGAATGGTTTGATTTCCCTTAAATGTGGAGACCAAGAAGCAATTAAGCTAAGACTTGCCGGATGTGGTGATCACGTTATAGATGTTGATGAAGTCTGTGATGATGGTAATCAAATTAATACAGATGCATGTAAAAATGACTGTACCGCTGCTGAATGTGGTGATGCTGTTGTGCATCTTGGGCAAGAAGAATGTGATGATGGAAACTCGGTAGATGGTGACGATTGTACAAACTCTTGTACACTAGCCGTCTGTGGTGATGGAGTAATAGGACCCAATGAAGATTGTGATGATGGTAATCAATCTAATCTAGACTCCTGCATGAATGATTGCGTTTTTGCTCAATGTGGAGACGGATTTGTAGGACCAGGCGAAGAATGTGATGACGGGGATATGATTAATGGAAATGGATGTGATACAGACTGCACGCTAAGCGCCCCCTGCGGTAATAACTGTCCTAATTTAACCTTTGTCAATATTACTGGTGGTACATTCATAATGGGGAATAATAACGGTGCTGCCACGCCTGATCACCCTGTAAATGTGACAACATTTAAGCTTACTAAAACAACAATAACGGTTTCACAGTATCGCCAATGCGTTGATGCTGGCGTATGTCCTGTTCCACCTGGTGGAACATATACTGAATCGAATAAAGACAACCACCCAATTAATCGAGTGCGTTGGGAAGATGCCAAGACTTATGCAACTTGGGTCGGTGCAAGACTACCCACCGAAGCGGAATGGGAGTATGCAGCAAGGAATCGTGGCCAAAATACCCTTTACCCATGGGGGAATACTAACGCCAATTGTAATTATGCCAACATAAACAACTGTTACGGCTTTACCAGTCCGGTTTGTAACTTTGCCAATGGTCATACTGATCAGGGCTTATGTGATATGGCTGGCGGCATTTATGAATGGGTCGAAGACGACTATCACGCCGATTACAATGGAGCACCAAATAATGGATCAGCATGGATAGATAGTCCAAGAGCATCTAACCGAGTCCTACGTGGTGGTTCTTGGAGCGCTAGTGCGAGCAATGCTACAACATATTATAGATATGCTGCAAGTTCCCCATCTTTTCTGAGTCTAGCAGGAACCTCAACGAGTTATGGATTTAGGCTAGCACGTAACTAAAGGTTAACTACTAAAGGTAGCAACTTACTAAAGGTAGTCGAGTAGGCAGGGGGAACTTCCCCCCCCACCTCTCACAGAACCGTACGTGAGACTCTCGCCTCATACGGCTCCTATGATTCAAGTTAAGGTTTAACATCTAAGCTCCACATATAGAACAGATTAGGATC
>CAKZRU010000040.1 GCA_937146725.1 uncultured Myxococcales bacterium | reverse complement strand
TAAGGAATACCATGCACAGCTTAAAAAAGTCGAACAAGGTTATGTGGTCAACTTTCAGTATGGTAGACGTGGAAGTACATTAAGAGTTGGTACCAAAACCAATGAGCCGGTAGAACTCAGCAAGGCTCAAAAGATTTACGATAAGCTTGTTAAGTCTAAAACATCTAAAGGCTATACTGAGGCTACTTAAAGCAGCGAAAAGATCTAAGTGCTCATCCTTACTAAGTGATCAATATTAAGAGTAATGGTGCATCAATATTTGTTTTAGCTAACTTATTGATATAATTTCTTAAGCTGTTTACAGTAAATTATCTTAAAAACTGCTCATTCAATAATAAAGATGAGGATTCATATGCCTTTAACACAAGCTGAACATAATACAATCATGAACCAACTCAACCAATGGATCGCACAGGATGCACCTGGCTTTATTTGGATGATGCCACAAAGCCAAAGATGGCACTGCTTGCACGGAGCTAATATGGGAGGGGTTCGGGCCATTTATGTACAAAATCATTTAATTTCGAACCCCATTAATTGGCATATCTCCATCAATTTGCCACCAGACCAAAGTTGTGTGAATTATGCTAATCAGCTAAATGCCAATCATGGGAAGATTGCACGGTTTGCGATTGATAAAGGCACACCAATCTCAAGAATAAATATTACTTTTACTGCTCGTGGATTGGCAAATCTTTCTCAATCTTTAAAGGATCTTGAAGATCATATTCGGCTTAGTCTTCGAATGAGAAACAGTGGAAATAATGGAGTTGTGTTTGGCCGCTGTCCCAAGAAGTGTCCAGGTCATCATGGTAACAACCTAAATCCTAATAATGCCCATCCATAACTTGATGCATGCTTAAAGTTTATACAGCATGCTTATTATGCTCTTTAACTCTCTCATGGTTTAACTCTCTCATGCTTTTTAAGTAGTCGGTGCGACTCTCTTCTGATTTATTTGGACTCATTCAAGCTCATTCAGACAATGCCAAAAGTTTAGTGCCAACTCTGACTGATCTTTTGTGACACTTTCGGGATGTAATTCAGCCCAAGATCGTTGTTTTTCTGATTGATCAATGGCCTGAGCCAATAAAGTTTTAAACTTGTGATAGTTTTGGTCCGAACGCTTGGCAAAACGCTTCATCAGGTTTCGTAGTGATGAGCCACACTTTATGTTTAGCCTTGAAGCTAAGTCATTTCCATACTTTAAAGCCTGTCGACGAGCTTGATCATGAGAAGCATAGACTCCAATGAATAAACAGCGATAATAGGCATCATCATCATAGGTCGAAATCTGACGTAATTCCCACTGTTCATCTTGCCGTCTTAGCAATAAATAACCCAGCTGCCCACACATTTCATGATACCAAGAATGTTCAAGATAATCATGACTGCTGGTACTATCAAAGATTCCCATACCCATACCCACTACTTGCACTAAGGGTTCAACGCGAAACCTCCAAGCGCTACCTTTGAACAAAAACATCGAAATGCTACCATCATGTACTGAGAAGTGATTATTCATTCTATTTCTTTTCGCGACTAGCTAAACACCCAATAAACTAAACACCCAACTAAACACCTGCTCGTCAACAATGACTTGCCAAAGACTTTGGCCATACGGAAGCATTAGCCAAAACTTAAGTCATTAGGACTATAAACACCAAACTTGCTGTTGGATAGTATCTTTTTTATAGTAACCCAACATTTACATCTTAAACTTTAGGCTTTGTCTGATTGAAATATTTATATTTTAACAAACTGATCCTTTGGACTTCACTGACAAAGGCCGGTCATTTTGTCGTACTGTGTTACACTGCCCAACCAAGTTTCTTGGACAGCGCATTACCAAAAACAATCCCGTCTTTCCAAGACACACATTTCCAAGACACACATTTCCAAGACACACATTTCCAAGACACATATTTCCAAGACACACATTTCCAAGACACACACTCAACAGATAGTTGCTCACCCTTAATATTTGATAAGAGACTCCTCTAATTTTCGCCGACACGCTCTTGGCAAGCTTGGCCAAGTGCGTTCGGTGTTGCCTGCTCAAGTAGCTTCCCTAAAGGGGCCCTGCTACTTGATCTGTCAAAACCGCCCGCCCCAAGCCAAGTCCACGCTTTTGGCCATTCGCAACAGTAAAAAGTCGGTCAAAACCAAGCACTGTGGTTAGTTCAAAGTTCAAGAGATCAAAGGATCAAAGTTCGCACCTCAAAAGCCGAAGGCCGAGGTTGAACCCGCTGCTGTCGGCGTCGAGCCAGTTACGGCCGGCGACGCGACAGTAGTCGGCGCCATTGCTCCAATACCCACCGCGGTAGACCCGCGCAGAAGCAGAGCCTACCCATTCATGAGGATCAGTCGTAATATTTATTTGACCTTGATAGCTTGAGCGATTCCATTGATCACTGCACCACTCATCAACATTGCCACTCATATCATATAAACCCCATTCATTGGGCATGAGTTGGGCGACTATCATTGTTTGCTCACCAGCATCATCTCCATACCAAGCTACCTCATCAATGTTATTACTTCCGGCATAAATCAGCTCGGTTCCGGCTTTGGCTGCATATTCCCACTCGGCTTCAGTTGGTAAGCGGTATCCATTCCGATCAAAGTCGGCTTCCACAGTCGGCTCATCGCCCGACCCAATACTGTACACAGGGTCATACCCGTCCGCCTCGCTTAACTTGTTGCAATAACGAACGCAGTCAAACCATGACACAGTTTCTACCGGTAAATGAGAATCATGATCTGCAAAATGGCTTGGATTACTTCCCATGATCGCTTGCCATTGCTCTTGGGTTACAGGTGTTTGGCCTAACCAAAAGGCCTTGCTGATTTTGACTTGGTGTTGTGGCCTTTCATCATCATAGCCAACACCATTTTTTGAACCCATCCAAAAGCTGCCGGCTGGAATATAGCTAAAATCAAAGCGCTCACCGGCGATTGTTTTACTGACCTTGGTTCGACAGTGCTGGGCAATGGTGTATATGTCACTTTCGGGTTCAAAACCTAGATCATCCGGTTTTGGATCACGGATTGCTCTTTGGCTCACGCCTTGCTTAATCAGATCAAACAAGCGTTTTTGTTCGGGCGTTTCTGAATGCTGTAATAAGGCCACTCGTCCAATTTGCTCATCACTAATGGCCCTAAGATCGATCGCTTCTAAGTCTTCCAGGCCTTTGGTGATTCCATAATGATAGCCACCATAGGCTGAAATCCATGCTAAAACATCATCACGACCCTCAATGGTAAGTTTTTTGAGTCCACGGAAATCAGCTAATAAACCACTGTCTTGTAACTGTTGTCGGCCCGCTACATTACTAGAGCCCGGCAAGACTACTGATAATTCACCTCCCGCAAAACCAAGCACTCGTAAATGCTCAATCATCAAGCTTGTCCACTCATCTTGAAAGCGCTCACCATCTAACAGAGCCCAATCGCCAAGCGCTTCGGAAATGTTGATTAATATCCGCCGTAAGCGTTCGCCCTTTTTGAGCTCTGCTTGATCAATCAGCCATTGGCTTGCCGCTAACCAAAGAACTTCCTTTAAATAGTCGATCGCTGTTAGCTCCTTAAAAAGAAAAACTGTCTGAAGCTCGTCAAGAAAGATTTTAAACTGATTAAAAAGATGATCTTCCTTAAGCTTTTCAAATCTCGGCTTAAGTGGCTCTTGCTTGCCCGGCACAGTCGAACCTACTCGCTCAAAGGCACTTCGCACCGGATCACTGATGTACTTTTGATAGCCAATATCAGCCAAAATCTCGCTGACTGCTGTGACCAACAAGGGAAAGCCCAAAGGGCTGAGTTCATTCAGTATTTTAATCAATGGTACATGCTCGATTGCATCCGGTGTATACTGTTGCAGATGCTCAATCATGCACTCTTTAATCTGCTGAACTTCTAGTTTTTTGGGATTAATCATGGGTAAGGCCTAAAAACAGATTGGTCATTATTCACATCTTAACTCGGCGAAATATATTTTGTTAAGCGTTGGTGTAGAGAAATAAGGTATTTAGCTAATGTTGAAATAAAATTAAAATCAAAAAAATGTAACTATCTTCAATAAACTGATCCTTAATAGGTGAAAGATAAAAACTACCAGATTAATCAAAGACAGCGACTAAAAAACAGCAACTAAAAAAATAATAGCAAGGGAAGTTTTTGAAATCACTCTTGTAGAACTGGGTGAGTTCTTATTTAGATCACTGTATTTTTTGTTGGTATTTGAATATAGATTTGCTTAGTTTTTAAGCGAGCATGAGTGTGAATAAGAAGTTGTTTAGGCCATCATTAAAAGCCACAACGACTCAAAGTCAAAAAAAGTGGAGTAGGTCAGTTTATGTGGCAAGGGATTAAAGACAAAGCTAAGAATCTAATCACTAAGCATGGAAGTGAAGTGGGCGCTGTGGCCAAAGTAGCGGCCCATGTTTTACTACCAGGAGCCCCCTTATTAGTAAGTGCGGTAGAAGCTGCCTGTGACTATAGCGCTGAAAAAGTTGCCGAAGCCAATGACGAGGCCTTGAGTCAAATGTTAGAAGACTTAGGCGGCGATGTCGCTCATCTTGAGGTTATTTTAGGGCATTTAGGTGGGCAGTTAGATAGCGTTTTATCACAAATGAGCATGATGTCAGCCTTTAGCACACCTGAAATACTTGAAGCCGTGGTCAATACCGCCCTAGAGACTCAGCACCAAGCCTTGCGTGATGAAATGCGAGCCTTGTTACCCGAGCTCGAAACAGTAAAGCGACAGCAAACTGAAATGCTTAGGCAAGTTGCTTTGCAGGGAGATATGCTAGGGCAGGTACAAGATACTTTGGACGCCGCTTTAGCCTTTAATGCGCCTTTGGCAGGTGAGGGAATTGTAGGGTCTCAGGTAAGTGTATTCTTGGCGGCAAGAGGTCGTTTTCAAAGTGCCTTGCTTAATGCTGACTTAAGCGGTGCAGAAACAGCTCTAAATGACATGAAAGCGATTTCAGCCAACGGGAATACCTATCGGGTGAGTCTTATGGCTTTTAGAGCTGCCAAAAAAGATTTTGCTGGTGCCGAACAGGTGGCCAAAACCATAGTGGGGGCAGGAGCAAATAATCCTAGGGTGCAAAGAGCCCGACACAGCCTAACCAAACTTACGCAAGCAAGAGCTGATTTGGGCAGAAGTAATGCTTTAGATG
>CAKZRU010000039.1 GCA_937146725.1 uncultured Myxococcales bacterium | reverse complement strand
GGCATTTATATCTAAATAGGAAGTGAGTTCCGGTTTAGGCTTTTTGGCATTTATATCTAAATAGGAAGTGAGTTCCGGTTTAGGCTTTTTGGCATTTATATCTAAATAGGAAGTGAGTTCCGGTTTAGGCTTTTTGGCATTTATATCTAAATAGGAAGTGAGTTCCGCTTTAGACTTTTTGGCATTTACATCTAAATAGGAAGTGAGTTCCGGTTTAGACTTTTTGGTATTTATATCTAAATAGGAAGTGAGTTCCGGTTTAGACTTTATCAATCTAATCTTTAAGAATTTAGGCTTTTATTAACCAAAACCTGCAAGCGTTCTAACTGACTACCTAACTTTTTTTCTTGTTCTAAGTAGGGGCTTGCTAACCATTGTTCAAGACGCTTGTTTATTTGTTTAAGTAGCTTCTGTTTTTCCTTAGCAGGGTCTTTAATCATAGTCTTGCCACCGGTTTGATCAGAAGAATTTGAGTGAGGGCTTGAATCAGTGGTTGCTTTATCTTCCTGATGATTGAGTAAGGCTCTTACATAGCGGGTTGATACACCAAAGGTATTTGCTAAAAATGGGGTTAATGCCTTTTCTCCAGCCTTTAATCTACCGGCCTTACGCGTAAAACTTGGATCAGCGGCAAGCAAGCGTTCTGCAGCATTCTGCACCTGCTCCGGAGTAAGGTTACTACGCTTTTCATTTTCAGCGATTTCCTTAAGTAAGGCCTGTTCTGGTTGTTTAACCGCATCTAATTCAGGATCAACCACAACGGGTATCTTTGACCATTTTTGCGGATCCTCTAGTTTGAGTTTACGGTAGGCATTTAAGCGGTGTGCACCCGCAATAAGGTGAAAATCCCGATCGAGATATATAGGCTGAATAAGGCCAATCAACTTGATGGATTCAACTAAGGCATCCACATGAACAGGATCCACAGGACGAGTGTCTTCGGCCGGTCTTTCTTTGATCATATCAATGGAAAGTAAACGAGCAGCATTCTCTCGACGATAATTATCTTCTTCTACTTTTAAATCAGCTTCAGCCGAACGTCGGCCAGCGGCAACAGCCTTGGCAGCAACGCCTCCCAATCCTAAACCACGCTTACTTTTTGCACTAAGTTTACCGGCCATTGAGCCATGCTCCAATCTCTTCTAACTCTGGGAAAACCCGAGCCCGATTATCAAATACATGCAATGGCAGTTGCTCGGTCAAAGAGTAGGCAACTGAAATATCTTGGCGAAATCCAAAGGTTGGGATTCCGGGAAAGAGTTCTTTAAGGCTTTCTTGTAGTGTACGATCAAGTGTTCGTCTTAAATCAATCATGGACTGAACCAAGGCATAACGTTGTGGGCCAGGGCGTGAACGTTGCTGTCGTGCCTCGATTAAACCCGCAATTCGAGCAGCACCAGAAATGGCGAAAGGATGTGCGACCACAGGAATTAATGCATGGTCGGCCGCCACCAAACCAAGACGTTCAAGATGCTCTGAATATGGTGGTAAATCAATAATCATCACATCAGGATTAAGTTGATGATCAGCGATAAGATCTCTTAAAGCTTCGGGTTCCAAGCTTGATACTTCAACACTATTTAGTTCAGGGCCACCAGCCAAAATAGAAATGTTTGGATGTAATATGGTGGGTGCAACCTTTTCTCCTTTTAAAAATTCAGCAGCGCCTACTGAGCCAGGTTCTCCACCTAAGCCAAAAGTAACATTTCCTTGAGGATCAAGATCAATCAATAAAACGTCTTTACCTTCTCGAGCAAAATAAGAAGCAAGCGAAGCACTTAATGCTGATTTACCTACTCCACCTTTACGACACCCAATAGCAACACTAATTGTCATGTAGATTCCTTGTGTATTAAGACAGTACTAAACTAGTACCTTGTATTTCCTGACAGAGATGTTCTTGGCTAAGATTTCTTAACAAAGATTTCTTGAGCTAAGAGTTTTCAACTTGAGAGCAGAACTCGAGAAGCAAAACTAGAGAAGCAAAATCTGAGAAGCAAAATCTGAGAAGAGGAAACTTGAGCCGCTTAAGTTTATCTCCAAAAATCTTTAACAGCCTCTTCATTAGTTTTCTCTCTCTTTCTCTATCAAGCTGAGATCAAGTCTTGAAACACTTTTCTGACTTGAGATAGAAAATAATTTTTAATCAGCAATATACTAAACAAAGGTTCATTCTTTATAAGCTTATTTAGACTGTTATAAAAGATGATATATGTAAAACTAAGTATCATAGCTCATAGCTATCATAGATATTGTTTTAAAGATTTTTACTCATTTGAGACCTTAGGTTGATTTTAGCAGTATGGTCTGAAACAAAATCTAGTGAATATGAATCGCTTACTGAGTTCTATGTGATTAATTTTATACTTAAGTGTACTCTTGAGTTTACTCTTATCAGTTCAGCTTTTCTTACACTTATGATAATGAATGAGAAATATGTTCTATGAATAATCAGCAAACTCCTTACAGGTTTTATCGCTTGTTTTATCACTTGTTTTATCCAAGCCTTTTAGCCTTGGCTTTAGGACTTACCGCTTGCCAAAATCCTGATGAATCAAGTGGTGAAGTATTAGTCATTGATCCAGTCATCAGTGATATGAATATGGAGGCAGAGCAAACATTGGATATGACAGTAGATATGACAGAAGATATGGTTGGAAGTATTCAACTGAGCATACAGGCGCTTAATCCTTTATCTAATCAAGGTATAGCTGACTTAGAAGCAGAACTCGTGTCAGAAGAAAGTAGGAGGAATCCTATAGTCACCGATTTAAGTGGTCAGGCTAGTTTTCCACTAAATCCCTTCAGTAGCTATGAAGTCACTTTGCAAGCTGAAGGATATAGTCCACATCACTTATTTGGTGAATTAGGAGATCAAGATGCATTACAGATTTCTTTTGTCAGTAGTGATACTCTTACCTCTCAAGTCTTTTCTGCTTTAGGCATTACACCAGATGCCAATAAAGGGATTGTGGTTATTGGACTCGATCGATCTAACTTAAGTCCTGCTGTAGGGACTAAGGCTGAATTAAATGGTGCTTATGAACTGGCTTTTACCCTAGGTTCTTTTGGTCCTAGTCTAGGGCAAGAAGTGATTTCGGGCGGGGGAGGATTTGTGAGTTTTGCCAATGTTGAACCCGGTAATATTGATGTGCTTGTTGAGCCTGTAGAGGGAGAAACATGTGCTATTTTCCCTAAGAATGAATCGACTAGCTTTTCTATTCCTGTCTATGCTGGAGCAGTGAGTATTGTGGCTTACACCTGTCAAAGTGAGTTTTAGAATTAAGCATATAGACTCAATGTTTTTAATATTAAAGCTAAAGCGGAACTGAGTTCCTATTTAGCTTTTTACGATCAGGAAGTTTCAAAAAACATACATTTATTATGTTCTTTTCTTTCTCTTATCTAGCTTTCATAAGTGTTTAATATGAGCAATAATCATAATCTTTCTCAAGCCTTTAAGGTATTTCAGGTCTTATTATTGTCATTCTCGCTATGCTTGAGTTTGGCCTGTTCCGAAGAGTTTCAAAACCGAGATCCTATCAATCAAACTTTTCCCACAGTACAAGGGACTGCTCTTGATGGAAAGCTGTGGCAACTTCCTAAAGCACTTTTAGGAGAAGCTAGTCTTTTACTTTTGGGTTATGAGCAAGATAGCCAATTTGATATTGACCGTTGGTTGATTGCTTTGGATATGAGAAAGGTAAAAGTAAAGCTTTATGAGGTACCGACTATTAAAGGTTGGGTGCCAAGAATGATTAGTGGTCGTATTAATGAGGGCATGCGCTCAGGAATTCCCAAGGAACTTTGGGGGGCTGTGATCACCATCTACAAAGAAGGAGAGCGCTTGCAAAAGTTTACCGGCAACACCTTCCCAAAAAATGCGCGAGTGATTTTATTAGATGCTAGTGGCAAGATTCGCTTTTTTACCGATCGAGGCTTTTCGGTTTTAGATCTTAATCGCTTGATCTCTACACTTGATACGCTTTAACCAAAGGAAATCATCTTGAAATCTGCTTATATGCTGATGAGTTTATTACTATGTTTGACGCTGAACGCTTGTCATCAGCATGTGAAACAGTTCACTACTCATGTAGATAAGACAAAGAGTGTACAAAACAATGAGGAAAGCCATTTATTAAGCACACAAATAAGTTCCAACAGCGAAGCAAGTACAAGCCAACTTCTCCATGAAAGTGGTCAAGCCATTGTTGGCCAAAAAATTCCATTTTTTTCGGGGTGGGCCCTCAATGCACAAGCCGGCCAAGCCTACAGCTTACGTATGATCGAAAAAGATCATAAATCACGTTATGTACTCACTGTGTGTGCATCTTGGTGTAAACCCTGTATGAGTGGCCTAAAACGATTATCAGAGGCCAAAGAACGCTTTATTGCAACCAATACCGGTCTTATTATCATTGTTGCCGATCAGAGTCATTTTGGACAAGAGTTATATGAAAACCTTGGTTTTGATTGGGCATATGTCATGGTAGATGAGTTTAAGGTGTCAGCCTTTAAGCTAGCCCCAAGTTCAAAAAAGAATGAGAGTCTAACTCTGCCTAGAACATTTGTGTTCAACTCAGAGGGGATCATTGAGAAGATTATTGGGATTGAGGGGCATGACTATATCGACTTACTGTTAAATGATCAGTAATATAAATGTCAGTCATTTAAAGATCTGCGAGTAAGTGCCTTAGTAGGCTCATCTTTGGCCTCAAGGCGAAGCACCTGCTCAAGAGGAAGAATCGACTGTAGTTCGTTTATGAGCTGAGTGCCTATTTGCTTTTGGTCACCAAAGACTAAGATTTCTAATCCTTGAGAAGCGAGTAGATCTTGAGCCGCCTGTCTGATTTCATCAATACTAAGCTTTTTGATTCGATCTGCTTGAGTCAACAGGAGCTTTGGATCTAATCCCATCAGACAAGCATTCGCTGACAAGCCAGCACGCATCGCAGGCGTTTCAATCGAGAATGGATGTGCGTTGATTAAATAACTCTTAGCAAAGTTAATTTCGGTATCGCTGAGCTCGCCACGTCCACCTCGTTGATAAACTTGCAACATAACCAATAAAGCTTGCGTTGCTTGTGGTGCTTCAGGACTACAATGCAAGCACACATAGCGACTATGCGCTTCTCCTTTAATGCCCGCATGGGCGCCATAGCTAAGTCCCCGTTTCACTCTGATTTCTTGCATAAGAGGTGCAGAAAAAGTGCCCCCTAATGCACATAAAGCGACATAAAGAGCTAAAGCTTGGGGATGAGTAGGCGCTATGGTTGGATGAGCAATAAAAAGTAGAGCTTGCTGCTTTCCGGGCTTATTCACAAGAGTCAGAGTACTTTTTGACAGCTTCGCCAAGCTTGGTAATCGACATGCCTGAAACTGACTCTCACCAGAGTTAATATTCAAGTCATTATATAAAGGGTCAATAAGGTGAGCGAGAGTATCTTGGGTAGCATCACTGGTAAAAGAGGGTAAGAAGCATTTACGATTAAAGATGAATGGCCAAGCTTGCCTGATATGATCAGTGCTAAGTACTGTAATATGCTTTGCTTCAATGCAGTAATCCGCCCATAGAGGATGATCTTGATGAAGCCTGCGTAATAACCATAACCATGCTAGCGATTGATCATCATCATAACGCGCTTCAAGTTCCGAAATATAAGCTCGTTTGCTTTGCTCAAGCTCTTCCTTATCCAATGAAGGCTTAGTGAGTGCGTCATGAAAAAGCTTTATCAAGCGTGGTAAGGTTCGTGTTAATGCAACAGCACCCAAAGAGTGTGCATAGCCACGATGAGTGAGTTGTATTTCGGTGCCCAAGGCTTCAATTTCGTTAATAAAAGTAGCTCGACCCATGTTTAAAGTACCGCGTTGAAGCTGTCTTTGAGACATGATTCTTAAAGCTGAACTCTGCAGTCCTTGATGAGTTTCAGGCTTCAAATAAGCTAAGGCTGAGTTAAACTCTGTATGCTGGATACTAAAGTTCAACTGGACATAGCTAATCGGCAAGTGTGCTTGTGAGACATAAATCATTGGGATGGAATCAATCATGATATCTAGGGATAAAGCTTTCAAAAATAATATTATCGGCTCGCTTCATAGCAAGATTCGCATGTTCTTGGCTTCTTACCGTCCATACTAACAAAGGTGTACCTCTTAAGCGCATCCGATGCAGACGTCTTAGGCGATGTCGAGCAAGGTCCTGATGCTCATAAGCGATATAGTGTGGCTTGCAAATTGGAGTAAATAAAAGGTTTTTCAGTAAAAAGCGAGTTGTCGCTTTCATGGGGACTTCTTCAACTGGGAAACTATAGGCGATTAAACCACGAAGAATATGAGGCTTATGTTTGTAAAACCATTTAAGGCTCATCGGGTTAAAACTTTGTACTGTTAAAGGCCCTTTATAATGATCCAATACATCGGCGATCGCTTGCTCAAGAGGGCCTACTGGCTTGCCATAATTTTTAATTTCAACCAAAACGGGTACTCGACCATCAATTAAGTCTAATGCTTCTCTTAAAGTTGGTATTTTTGCGTGACCGGGAATAAGTTTTAAGGCTTGTAGATCTTGATAAGTATAGTCACAGATTTCTCCTTCGACTCCAGTCATGCGTCCAAGTTCCTCATCATGGAATACCATTGGAATCCCATCGCTACTTAAATGCACATCTAGCTCAATACCAAAGCCTTGCTGTATTGCCGCCTCAAAAGCCGGTAGGCTATTTTCGGCAATATTATTTAAGGCATCATGCAGACCACGGTGAGCAAAGCCTTTTTGAGTCAACCAAGCTCTTTGCTCGTGGTTTAATGGTGCACTACGCGGTGTATTCGCTAATTCGCCTTTTCTCCAACGGAGGCGACCAAGTTTGGCTTTGATTAAGCTACCACCCAAAGCCTTTGACTGTATTGTGCTCATATGCCGACTAGCGACTAAATCACTTGGTTCACTAGATTCTGGTGCTGAGAGTAACTCAAGGTCTTGCTCTGAACTCGTTTCTTGC
Organism: uncultured Myxococcales bacterium; assembly: GCA_937146725.1. Taxonomy (GTDB): domain Bacteria; phylum Myxococcota_A; class Bradymonadia; order UBA7976; family VGTA01; genus CAKZRU01. Next base: position 12,978 of record CAKZRU010000039.1, on the reverse strand, counting down.
TCTTGAGTCAGTTCATGTGGGGCAATAAAAGGACTAGAGGCTTCCCTTTGAGGCTTTGGTAGCCCTAAATGTTCAAATTGAGCCTCTAAGCAAAGCGCTGAGATTTGCGAATAAATCGCTGAGAGTTTTTGCTGTAATAATTCATCTTGTGACAGCGCTTTTAACTGAGCCACAACTTCTTGTTCTCGCTGCGTTTGACGTAGCTTGAAGCCGGCTCTGTCTTTGACTTCGGCGATGGTTCGGCAGATCTCTAATCGGGATTCTAATAAAGCGATAAGACTTCGATCAATTTCATCAATATCCTCGCGCAAGGCACTCAAGCTATTGGTTGCGGATTCAAGATCAATCTTTGGGGACTGTTTATCTGTTGTTTTTATTGATTCACTCAACTTAAAACCTCCATTGTTCCAGCACTTAGGCCAAAGCGTTCATGTGTTCCAAGACGATCTAAAGCTATTTTTGAGGAGATATCACCCCGGATTAAAGCTTGATAAGTCTCTATGACTAATCTGGTTTGTGCCTTGGTTTCCCAAACAAACTCTAGTCTAAATCTAGCTAAGTTACGCTCCTGTAGCTTGTCTACTAATGAAGCGGCTGTTTGTGCGCTGGCATTAAAAACTGTATTTCTACATTCAACATCGACTAAAACCGGGTGTGCTTTTCCTTTATGATCTCTTAAAGCGACCCGATGTGCCTCACAAGGACGTCCACAGGACTTAAAGTCTCGGCCATCACTCAGTAAATGTGCATAAACACAATGTTCTGTGTGAAAAGTTGGAATATGATGATGTATGGTCACTGTCATCGCTTCAGCAGGATACGAGCTGAGTAAGTTAAACAATTGAACTTGATCTAGATCATGGGATGCCGTCAAGGTCTGTAAGCCATAGGCTTTGACATGGTGAGCACTAATACTATTGGTGATGTTAAGTGAATAGTCACCATGTAAAATAGGACGCTCGTGTTCGGGTAGGGAGGCAAAGTGGTTTAAAGCCCCCCAATGTCTAATGAGTACCCCATCGGGTTTTAAAGAGGCAATTCTTTGATCATAACCTGATTCGCCAGGTTTTTGGACGCGTACGGTTGCAATCGTCACCTTTAGGCCAGCTGACTTTGCTCTTTCTACTGCTTGCCTTAAGCCCACAAACTCCATCCAGTCTAATTCAACCTCAGCAAGCCCCAACTCAATGACAGCTTCTAGTTGTTCCATGGTTCTACACAGTGGAATCAACTGTGCTTGGCTTGAGGTTTTCTGTACTTTTTCTTTTGGGGACTTGAGTGTATTTACAGCAACCAATGCTGATGAGTTTATAGAGTGTCCTTGTTGCTTAAACATTGCTTGAGTTAAGGCGCTTACCATCTCTCGCCGAATTTGTTTTAGATTTGAAACAGGCAAGCCACAAGGATCCACTGACTCAAAACTTAGGTTTTGTAAGTAAAATGGACTATTCCCTAAGCTACCTAATTTACTTTTAAGCAGATGTTCATCCAAAGGACGGCCTTGATTTAAAGTCAGCTCCAAAGAACTAGTACAGTTTACTTTGATGTTTTGGTAGCGAGTATGATCACCAGCTAAACAAGCAGTCACATTTAGGGATTTGCCCACTTGGGCTTGCACATGAATATCGATCGGTAAGCGTGAAAAGTGACTATGCTTTTCAACCTGCTGCAAGGCCTTTTCAACCTGCTTATTCATCTGTGGGTCATGATTAAGCCATACCCTTTGTCCTTGACGTACTCGACTTTCGAGTCTGGCCTTAGATTTACCTTGATGTAAACTGAGTATAAGACCACCGTCCACTTGCTGTACTTTGGCAAGGCGACCGCCATATTCGTTCGTTTCGGGTTGTGAGTCATCAAAAACAATACCCATTCCTGGCTCAGGAATGATTTCTTGCAATAAAGGACCTTGCTCTCGCAAATGTTCAAGCTCTAAACTCGATTCATCATTGGACTCGGTTTCATGATTGTAATGATATAATGGTAAAGGATCGCTTCGACGTCCTTTGGCCTTGCGGTTATATTTACGTCCGTCACCTTGCCGAGAAATACGTACACTGTCTTGATTCACCTCAACGACATATCCCAAAAAGACCCCACGATGTTTTGGAAAACGACCTTCCACTAAACTTTGATGATCACTTCCGCCTAAAAAACCATCACTAAAGCCACGCGAATAACTCAAGCTTAGCCCGGTTAAGTCAGTGGCTAAACGTTGTTGTGCCTCTAAGCTCTGTACTTGCTCATTTTGAATAGAACGGATCCATGATTGATAGCTTTCGACCGCTTGCTTCACATAGGAAGGACCTTTATAGCGACCTTCTATCTTTAAGCATTCAATCCCAATCTCCATCAAGGACTCAACCGCACGTACGCCAGCTAAGTCTCTAGGGCTTAACAAGTATTTGATTTCACCTAAGTCTCTTACCTCATCATCCACTAGTAAATCATAAGGCATTCGGCATGATTGAGCACATTGTCCTCGGTTTGCAGAACGGCCTCCCCATGCTTCACTTGTTAAGCACTGTCCACTCCACGACATACATAACGCCCCATGAATAAAGACTTCGAGCTCTAAATCGCATTGCTCTTTGAACTTGCGAATTTGACCCACGGTTAATTCGCGGGGAACAACCACACGTGTAACCCCTAAGTCTTTGGCAAAATGTGCTGCTTCGGGACTAGAAATCGTCATTTGTGTACTTGCATGTACTTCCAAACTTGGAGCAATCTCTCGGGCCAACAAAGCCACAGCAGGATCTTGAACGATTAAGGCATCAACACCACTTTGGGCAATATGTTCAATATGTAAAGACACCCGACTCAGTTCTGATTCAAAAATCAAAGTATTAATCGTCACTAAGGCTTTTAAACCGGCTTGATGACAGCGAGTGACAATTTCTTCAAGCATAGCGCTTGAGATTCCCTCACTTTTTGCACGTGCATTAAATAAACCATCCACACCAAAATAAACGGCATCGGCTCCGGCACTAATCGCTGCATTTAAAGAGTTTAAGTCTCCCGCTGGTGCCAAAATCTCTGGTTTTTTAAGGATAGGTTTATGGTTCATAGCGACTCTCATGTGTGGGGCGTGTTGATGGTTGCTCTTTAGCTTTACATCTTAAATTGGGTTTGAAATCAAGCTTATGACTTTGAGTGACACATAATTTGAGTTTAGTTTGGGTGGCACACAATTCTTCACTTTAGATCAACTTAGAGCAAGTCTCGACTTGCGACTCGCTGATTTATCAGCTAGAAGAAGTCCAAGCCGACAGAAGGTCGTCAGTTATTTTAACCATCTTTAATCATTTTTACCTGTGGAGTCTATCATGATCGAGACTACTCTTATTCTTTTAAAGCCAGACTGTGTAAGTAAATCTCTTGCAGGAGAGACCATCAAGCGTTTTGAGGCCGCAAATCTTCAGATTGTTGGCTGTAAAATGCAACAACTCAGTTCAGAGAAGCTGCGTGAGCACTATGCACATATTGCTGACAAACCATTTTACCCAGAGGTTGAAGGCTTTATGCAGTCTGCACCTGTGATCGCTATGGCGCTTCGTGGTGAAAATGCTATTGCTGCTGTACGTGAACTTGTTGGTCCTACCGACTCAAGCATTGCTCCAGCAGGTACCATTCGTGGTGATCTTGGTGAGGACAAAATGCGAAATATCGTACATGCATCAGACTCAAGCGAAGCAGCTGAAGCTGAGCTAAAGCGCTTCTTTAATGCTGGTGAAGTATTAGTTTAATCTGAAGCTATGTATGAGTCATACTAGTCAGTCTTGTTCCTAAGTCTTGCTAGATCACTCAATAAAGATATTCTCAATATCTATTTAGCTGATCAAATTAGCTTAACAAATGATCACTGAAAACAAAAAGCGATTGCGTACAAAGCCTAAAGAGTTAAGTACAAAGAAGCTTAAAAAAAAGCGAAACAAAGTTCCATTTTTAAGTGTTTCAGAGTTTTTTCAGTGGTCAGAGCAGTCATTTACTTTGAGCCTTATTTTGATCATTTCTCGCTTAAGAGAATACTGTGCAGAATACTGTGCCAGCCAAGATATAGAGAATGGTTCTTCTAGTTCTAATGTCTTTTTAGATTTAGCCAGATTATTTAACGGACTACAAAAGCAGAGCCAAGAACAAAGCCAAGAACAGAGTCAAGTGCACTTTGTTAATCAGGCACAAACCCTGGGAGTGGATCAATATATTGATGTCATTGTTAAGCATAAGCAAATCCCTCTCAAGCCTAATAGTAACCATGACTTGATGAATGCTTTTATGTGGCTGTCCCTGCCAAAAACTCGCTCTGCTTGTGCTCAAGCTATGCTGCAAGCTCGGCAATATCGCGACATATCAAACCTGAAGCAACGTTGTAAGCTAGAAGATCGGTTTACTCTTTTTGATGAGTCAGGGGTGGCTATTTTTAGCGATGATTTCGAGTTGATTACTCTAGTTAAGGCTCGGGCTTGGAAAGAACTGTTTTATATCCATGCTCAATCTTGCCAAAAACATCTTAAGCTCTGGATCGTAGGTCATGGTTTATACGAACAGCTGTTGAATCCCTTTGTGGGCCTAGTCGCCTACGGACGTTGTTACCATGTAGAGCCCTCAGTCTTTCAAGAGCCTTTGGAGTCGCAAGTTTTGTTATTTGATCAAATGATTGCGCAAGATCTAAAAACTCAACTCAGTAAGCAAGAGTTAGAGTTATCAGCGATACCAATATTAGGATATCCAGGGTGGTGGCCAGACCAAAGTGAAATGTTTTATGAAAACTCAAGATATTTTCGAGGGCCGTACCCAAAGTCAGCGAGCAAAGGTTCACTCTAAAACAAAACTTATCAATAGATTAAACAGACTTATTGGACTTAATTGGCAGCAAAAAGTTTGTTTAGGCGGTTGAGTGTAGTCTGATCTGAGTGTTTTTTGGTTGATTTATGTTTTTTATGCTTTGCCTGTTTTAGATTGAGCTTAATCTCTTTAGATTTAGGGTCAATAGCCACAACAACTGCATTTACGATTTGATTTACTTTTAGTTGTTCTTGGCGCTTAAAACGCAAGGTGGCAAGCAGACCATTTTCAACTAGGCTCACTTTTGCTTTATATCCCTCCACGCTGAGTATCTCAACATCTAGACAATCTCCTTTGGCTAAGTTTTCGCTGATCTCTCGCTTAGATACTCGCTCTTGCTTCTCTTGCTTCTCTCGCTGAGAATGCTTTAATTCTGCTTGAGGATTCTTTGGCTGTGCTGAGTCTTTACTTGAGGTTAGAGCCACCTTAGGTTTATTGTGCTTTCGTCCTTTGCGCGAGTATCTCTTTTGGCGTAGCATCAGCCAACGTTCAGCACAAGAATCTTGTAATCGATCTTGCAAAGCATCTAAGCGCTTTGATTCAGCGAGGCAATCAATGATTTTAGGTGTGGTAAAGCATTTCATTAGTTCAACTAAATCAGTGCGCGCCCAAAATCTAAGCGGTGCGACAAAACGCTGACCAATACGCAATGCTTTTTGGGCATTATCGCTTAGAGATAAGGGATGAGGTACTGGGTCTAAAACAACACTGCTGACCGGATGCAGTTGATAACAAGATTTTAAACGCTCAAAGGCCTTGGGGAAACGCTGTTCCAAGCCTTCGGGATAAGTAAGGATTCTGATGTTAATGATCTCAAAAGCCTCAAGTATACTATCGGCATTTTGTGGATCCCAGATCACATCTCGTTGAGCAAGAAGCTTACCATCACGAGTAAGAAACATCACTGTGATATTCTTAGGAGAGTCCTCATCAAACCAAATACTTCCAATTCGCTGATCTTTAGGCCTTTTGGCATCGATAAGTGAAGTGAAGCACGTATTGAGATCTTCAATGAGATCATCATCTCTGAGCTGTCTGACTCCTTCTGTTGCTAACTCTAAGATAAAGGGCTCAAAAAGTTCTTGCCACACTTGCACATGGCTTTCTTCGTGAGCACTCTCACCTTGATAATTGATAGAGTCTGCCCAAGTTTGTACTTGCCAAAGTTCCGACCATTCATTGTAAACTTGGTCAAGCAAGCGGTCTACAAGAGGATCACTGATTTCCATAAAGTCAAAGCTGTGACTATCAAGATGCTGTGACCACTTATTGATTTTGCAGGAAACACATGGATAAGCTAGCCAAGAGTCTTGGTCATTTTGTACTTCAAGAGCAATCACTCGATCTCTGTATGCTTGAGTAAACTCTTGCATATACTTATGCAGGACTGAAATAGTATTCTTTAGCAGAGTATGTTCTGTAATGCCAAGTAAGCTTGAGACTTGAGCGCTTAAGCGTTCATCATATAGGGTTTCGATAAAGATGAGCTCTTCCAAAGATTGGGCTGATAAAAATAAGGAAGGGTCAATCGCTTGTTTAAGCTCATTCTCTCTTGAGCGATTTAAGACTGTAATCTCATTAATGATCGCATCTGATTGACGGAGTAATCGGGTCAGTTCAAGGGCCTTTTGGATATCTTGAGGACTATTTGTATGCTCTAAAAAGGCAAAGGTACTCTCACGTTGTTCCCACGACTCTAAAGCAGGAGCAAACTCACATTGAAAGTAGTTTGTAAACTCGAGTTTCTTTGAAGATTGGTCACCACTTAAACGAGCTTCTATGACTGGCGAAAGAAAGCGTAGTTCACTCATAAAGTCCTCACTAGATATATTGGTTATATTTATATGGTATGCTGACCAAGCTTAAATATAAGAAGAAACATCTAGCTGAAGCTTAACCGCTTGAACTAGGTGAACTGTTCTGATGTGGCCTATACCAAATTGCTTACATATAAATACATATAATCAGTTTGATCATTTAATACTCCCTCAATGTGATAAGTGGGAACATCTTGTGATAAGATGGCATTGGAAAAAGTTTTAGAAAACGTGATTTTGATCATAAATAATTGGAATCTTTTATACTTTATGGTTAAAACAATTTGTTCAGTCTTAGCTCTTGAGTGAAGAGTGCGACAGCCGCTCTAATTGATTTAGGTATTAAGTTAGTTTGAAAACCACTAAGTTATTAAAAACACGTAAAAAAGTATCTCATTCTGAGCTATGGGCTTGGGCCGAAGAAACTCTACAACGTAAACGTAATCACTTGATCGGTATTTCGGCTTCCGACTTAGAGACTGCCAATAAGTCACTTCATGAGTTCACTGAAAGTTTGGTTTCTGAAGGATGGTTTAAACTTTGTTATGAGGATTTACCAAGTACTTATGATGTAAGTGCTTCTGATGTCAGTATTTCAGAAGTCAGTATTTCAGATGTCAGTGATATAACTCATATACATAAGTTAAATGAGCCCACTGCAAATATTAGGCTAGAAGCTTGGTTGGCAGATCGATTACTCACTCTTGAACAACGCTTACATCTTCCGGCGCATGTGGAATTAGAGTCACATCATCAAACATCGTCCTCTCAAGCAGAGTTAGGCCCAAGTATTGCTCATGTTCTTAGCCATAGTAGCCGTACTGAAGATTCAGAATGGGCTGGCTTCAAGTTCGAGCTACCTGATGATTGGGTGAGTGTTGATGATGAGCGATTAAACGATTCTCCAGATCATTTGGCGCAGTCCGATAAAGAATCTGCGCGACTTTCAAATAATGCCCAATCACAAGCAAATCGGTTCAAACAGGAAAATAGCATTGATGTTTTAAAGCAACTTGCCAAGCAACAAGCGATAGTGTTGTTAATTACAGCGCCAAGTTTATCTATTAACGATGCGACTCATCAACACGACTATAACTTTTTGATGAGCATGATCCAACAACTGAAAACACAACGTAAAGAGAGCCAATTATTGCTTTTATGGCTCAATCCCAGTGTAGAGCTTGATGACACTGTTTACCTTAAGAGAGAGCGTCTTGTTAATCGGCAATTAGAAGATCAAATAGAAGTTGGTGCTAAAGCAGACACTAAAGAGAAGCTAGCTTACAAGGGCAAAATACAGGAAGCACTTAATGATGCTTCAGAAGATATGTTGGCGAGTGAAGCTACTTTTGACCGAGTGTTTCAGGAAACTTTCAATGCTCAAGCCGAATTGGCACCAATAGAACTTTCATTAGATCAATCGGTTTCATTTGATTTATTTACGGATGATCCTTTGATACAAATCTCCTTGGGTCATGTGCCTTTGACAGTGCTGCCAAAAGAGAGAGATGAGCTATTATTAAAGCATCATGATGACGGACATGGACAAGAACAAGGGCAAGGGCAAAGACAAGAGTATAAGTTTGCAGTGAGCTCAAAACATGCCAACATGGTTCAAGATGCTTGGTTGGAACATAGCTTACAAGAAAAAAAACAGCTTGAGCAACTTGAACAACAAAAAGAAAGAGGACCTACACAGAGCAAGCGAGAGCAAGCTGACTTCAACTATTCTGAAACTGATTACACCACAACCGAATTACCTGCCCTTCCCGCTACTCCTAATTTTAGTTCTTTAGATCGTGCTCAATTTAGTCAATGTGCCCAACTCGCCCAAGAGTATTTTGGCCCACAAGCCTTATTTCTTAGTGCTGCATCGATCTGTGGCCCCACGTGTTCTATGGGACAGGTCACTGCTGTATGGAAGGGAGTGATTGATCGGCCTTTGGAAGAAATGCAGTCATTTAATGAGCAATTATGGGAGTCTTTAAGCATTGCCTTAAGCGAAGGTATACTCTGTGAAACACATCACCAACGTTTTATGACCGAGCCAAGTTTTCGCTTTAAGCATTCTCGAATGACTAAGTTTTGGCGTAAACGTTTAGAAACCCTTTTATCAACTCGCTTGATTCGTAGAGCTTTTCGCAACTTAGCCAATTGGATGAGCTTACAAAGCATCAATCCTATTGCTCGACCACAAGTGACTTTAAGTGTAATTGACTTATGGATTGAGGCTGGGGAAATCGCTCAAGCAAGCCAAAGTTCTTTACATGTTGCGAAACTCTTTTTAGAGCGAGGTGATGGTTTACGCGCTAAAAAAGCCTTACAAAAAACTATTCAGCTTTTAGGACCAGATGGTCATTGGCCAACTTGGAGAGAATGCTTTGACTTACTCTTAAAGCTTACTCTTGAAGCGGGTGATGACATTGCGACCGAAATGATTTGTAAGCAGTTTATCGAGCGCGCTTGGCGAATTGGTGATCGTCCTCTTGTTCGTAAGCTTACTCAATTATTGGAGAAACTATATAAAAGAGCTGAGCGTTATCAAGAGGCCGAGTATTTGGGAGAGTGGTCTGCAAGTCAGCCCTTTGTTGACCAAGCCACAGCTTTATTTGATGCACCACTCACGATTTATCCAAATGTCATGGTGGAAGAAGCCATGCAAACACAAAAGAGTAACACCGGTCAAGATAACCAAGTGAGTTTAAGCCCCCAGTCCAATGAAGATCACAACCTTCAAGAGTCCCAATCTGGTCAAGAAAACTCAATAGGACCTAAGCATATGAATCTACCTGAAATACATACCTTAGAAGCTCCACCGGCTTATTTATTACAAGCCTTAATCACCCTACGAGATCATGGTTATGAGGCTTATGTTGTTGGTGGCAGTGTAAGAGATCGTTTGCTGGGACGGGAAGTCAATGATTGGGACTTAACCACAAATGCTTTACCTAATGAGGTTATGCATTGCTTTGATAAGGTGATTGAAACAGGTATCGAGCATGGTACTGTGACAGTGATTATCGACCAAGAGCAGATCGAAATCACCACATATCGTTTAGATGGTGATTATTTGGATGGTAGACGACCAGAAGAAGTCAGCTTTACTCGCTCTTTAGATGAAGACTTACTTAGGCGTGATTTTACGGTCAATGCAATTGCCTGGGATCCGATTGATGCTCAACTTCGAGACCCTTATGATGGCTGTAAAGATTTACAAGCCAAATTACTTAAAGCAGTTGGCCATCCATATGACCGTTTTCAAGAAGATGGCTTACGAGTATTAAGAGCCATTCGTTTTGCAACAGTTCTGGAGTTTGAGATTGATCCCGAGACTCAGCTTGGTGCCATTGCAGCTTTAGAGACTCTTAAGCAAGTAGCTGCAGAAAGAGTGCAAGTTGAGCTCTTTAAGACTCTCAATGCATTTCAAGCGGGTAGAGGCTTGCAGTTGATTAGAGAGTTTGGGGTAGAAGAAGTTTGTTTCCCTAAACAAGCAAGTATCTCCGATCAAGCATGGGCTAGAATCATTGATGCTTTAAATCAGTGTAAAGAAGGTTTAGCCAGCCGCTTTGCTTTAATATTACACGGTATTCAAGCTGAGCTACAGTTGTCACAAGTTAACTTTGCTCAACAAGCAAAAGCCACACTAAAAGGTTTGAAGCTTGCCAATAAAATCAGTCAGCGGATTTTAAAGCTTTTAACATTTTCGAATATTGATCCTTTACAAGATAGAACTTCAGCACAAATACGGGCTCTTGCGGTTGAAATCGGTATTGAGCAGTTAGAAAACTTATGGGCTTATCAAGAGGCGTGGGATGCTACTGAAAGTGATCTCACTATCCGAACGCAAAGACTAAAAGCATGGAATGAGCTACAATCTCAAATGCAGGTTTTAGATGTTAAACATATCCCGAAAGTCCCCAAAGATTTAAAGCTCAATGGTCATGAGCTTTGCAAAGCCTTAGATATCTTTCCCTCAAAAATTGTAGGCGAGATTCTAAATGAACTTTTACGTTGGGTATGGGAAGATCCACAGCGAAATCGGTATGACTCTTTAGTTGAACAAGCGCGTTTGATTGCCACAGAGCGAGGAGTACTTTCGTGAGTGCCTCAGTGAGTAGCAAATTGGTTTATCTTGATGAAAATGCAACAGCAACTCCTGACCCTGAAGTAATGAAAGCTGTTTTTGAGTGGCAAAGTACCTGGCCGGCCAATGCCAGTAGTGTACATAGCTTAGGTAGACGTGCTCGGGGCGCAATTGAGCAGAGTCGTCGTCAAGTCGCCCAAGCTTTAGGGGTTAATTCTAGGCATCTCACCTTTACGAGTGGAGCAACCGAAGCACTACATACATTGATTGCTGGCCTACTCAAACCAAAGGACCATGTGATCGTGAGTGCTGTAGAGCATCCAGCGGTTTGGGGAGCCTTATCCAAGCTCGATGTAGAGATCGAGATCATTGCTGTGAATGAGCAAGGTCAAGTCGATCCTCAAGACTTTAGAAAAGCCAAGAAGTCCAATACATGCCTTGCAATTATGATGGCCGCACAAAATGAGATTGGTACCATATACCCAATTAAAGAAATTGCTACTGCCTTAGGAAATACGCCTCTGTTGGTAGACGCTGTACAAGCCTTTGGGAAACTCTCATTAAAGCTTGAAGAAACCGGTGCTAGCTATGCTGTTATTTCGGGACATAAAGTGGGAGCACCTCAAGGTGTGGGGGCAATTTGGAGTAAGGGAGGGCAGAGCTTTAGCCCTTTACTCAAGGGTGGTGCTCAAGAGAGAGGCCGTCGAGCAGGCACCGAAAATGTATCAGCGATTGTAGGTCTAGGCTTTGCGGCTAGCCGAATGGAACAAAGGCTAAAAAAACAGATTGATTTAGTCCAACTTCGGGAAAAGTTTCGTCAAAACATTCAAGATCTATTTCCCAATGAGTTTTCCATTGTTGGTGATTTCTCAACAGAAACCTCTTGGGAAGAAACGATCTTAAACCCCAGCTGGCTTCGCCATGGTCAGTTGCCAAATACTCTTTCGTTATTGGCTCTTCAAGGCGAAGGAGACCTACTGTTACAGCAACTTGACTTAGCCGGGTTTTGCTTATCGGCAGGTTCAGCATGTTCATCTGGTGCTCTTGAACCGTCTCCCGTTTTACAGGCACTAGGTTTATCGGCCAAGCAGGCCAGCCGTGGTTTAAGGCTTTCTATGGGCATTCAAACAAGTGACGAGGACTTACGGGCCTTAATAAGACAGTTGACTTTGATGTACAAGTCTTGAATCGCCCAAGTGAATCGCCCAAGTGAATCGCCCAAGTGAGTCGCTTAATTTAGTTTTCAAGCGATGGAATTGCCTGAGCAATGTTGGTAATCGTTGGATAAATCATTTCAATACGGCGACTTGCAATATTCACGGTGCTTCCTGACATTGGGTCATTACCACGCTTCACACCGCCAAAAATCATGACACCGCCTTCGGGGGTAGTGACCGCCATCGTGCGTGTTCGGTCTTCACTCAGTGGGCAGCTCAAGTTTAATGAGGCTTGGGCACCCATAATGCCTTGGCTTAGAGCTTGGGCATTAATCAATTCTACAGTGGTTTTACTACTGGTGACTTCTCCGCCAATAAAAGCAAACTGATCTACAGTATGTCGAGGATTAATGCGAGCGAGGGTTGCATGGCCTCGCGCATTACTAAGAAGCCCAACTGCATCTTGCACCAACACGGTTGCGCTGACAGCATTGCCATTATTATCATAGCTAATTTGAAACTTATATTGCTCAAGGGTTGAAATAGCATCTCTAGGTGCGACCAGAGTCCCATTTTGAAAGCCACCTACTAGCAATACACTACCATCTTCAAGAGTGGCAGTGCTGTGCCCCCAACGAGGTCTATTTAGATTAGCACTACCCACAAAGCACCCAACGGTTGCTGTTGGCGTAGGAACACAGCCAGCACCAGGATCGGTGGTAAAAAGCTCTGTCGTTGCAACCGGTCCTGTTTCACTCATTCCTCCGGAGATGAGGGCTTTCTCAGTATTTCTTTTTAGTGGTGCCATTGAACTATCAATGCGCGGTGTATTGAGATTACCCTGAGGTACAAAAATACCAGTTTCTGGGAAGTAGCGGGTTGCTGAACTAAGAATTGTTGAGTTAGCATCCAAGCCACCAGCTAGTAAAACAGAGCCGTCATTTAATAAGACTTGGTTGTGCTTATATCTAGGTTTATCCATAGGAATAGGACCGGTAATGCTAAAGCTACCATCAGCATTAACCGTGATCAGCTCAGCTGTATTATCCACAATATATTGACCGGTTGGAGT
>CAKZRU010000038.1 GCA_937146725.1 uncultured Myxococcales bacterium | reverse complement strand
CATAGGTACACCGCCCTCTGGAAAGCAGATAGAAGCTGTTTCAAGGCCCAAATGAATCGCTTGTCTTAAGTCAGCAGAGACCTCTTGGAAACGTGCTTTAAACTCAAAGTAGAGCTTTTGATAAGCTTTCAAGGCTTTAATACACTTTGTTCGGCATAATGAACGACTTTCATATCTAAAGCCAGTTTTTCAACCTCAGATTTGTCAATAATTCTTGTGAGTTCCGCTGATATGATGTTATTCTTCATGTTGGCCGTTTTTATGAGTTTAGGATTTTTTGTTTCACCCTTAAATTACCATAAAAATTGGCCATTTTTTAGTTTTCCTTCGCTTAAGCGAACACGCATATATGACACTAATACAAGACGACGTAAAATGATATCCTGTCACTAATGAAAAATTATAAAATATTAAAAAACGTTTCTTTGAGTAGTAAAGTACTATCTGGATATACTAATACCTCTTTCAGTAAAAAGGACTTAATTAAGGTAACCTACTGTATTGAAAAGAATGAGCCAATCAATATAACTGATTTTGATAAAATTATTCATTATTCAGAAAATATATTTAAAAACCTAAACCAAGAATCTATTGATTCTATTAAAGTAAGTATATCAAAGGAATTAACGGATTCTTCATTCAACCAAAGTGACTATAAGCCTACTGAAGAAGATTATATTGTATTGAAGCAGAGCTTAGATATAAAGCAAATAAATTTTTATGAAGAAGACTTTGTGATGGAACTTGTATCTAAGCCTGTTTATCCAGACATGAAAATCACCTGTCAGTTATCATATGATTTTGAAATTATTGAAACCATGATTTTTTAGAGTTTAACTATGGTAACCTCCCACAGTTTCACATTAGTTTTGTAAGTGATATGTGCATTGGTTGAGATAAAGTCAATCTAAGGTATCAAAGTAAAGTTCTACGAAAGGATAAATGTAGTTTGGGATTTTTCTTTGGTGTTTTATTCTTTGCTTAAACTATTTCTTCCTAAAGAATAGGTAAAATAAGCGTGTTGCAAAATATATCAGCATACCTAATCAATAATCAAACAGTGTCTGTTATCATAACACTTCTCAATATTTAGTGTTTGATTTTGTTACACATCAGCCAAATCATCCTGTAATTGAAATCACGCTAGATACAGCACCCCCTTTCCCCCAAAGCTTAATTCAGCGGATTAGCTCCCGACAGCCCCAGCCCCCCCTGTTTTAAGGTGGGGGGCGGGCTTGTTCATCGTAGCTGATTAAGCCGAAAATCCCCTCGGGGGTATGAATCTCAGCGATCACCTGCATAGAGTGTTTACAAATGGGACAAATGGCGACATCGACTTGAAAAGATCTTTTGAGCAGTTCTGCCCACAAAATCCAATAGCGATTTCTGCGACGTTTTTTTTGTTTAGCGAAGCGCTCTTCGCTTTTTACGGTCATTTGTCTTACGGCCTGAAAGAGCTTGGAGCGAGGAGCAAATACCCCGTGGTAGCGCAACTGATGTTTTCTTGGAGGTGGTACTAGGGCGGCTAGCCTTTCCAGTAAGTCGGGTCCATCGAAGTAAATGCCTTTAGTTCCGTTTTTCCAGGTTCGCTTAAAGCCATAATAATACCGTCCATCATTAAGCTCTTGAAGCCGATCCTGAGCAATCACCGGTCGCTGAATGTAACGGCAAAGTTGTTCTAAACGATCCCTGTCTTCAGCGTGAACCACAGTATTGGCATGTAAATTAAATCCCTGATAGGTTGCGCAGCGAACTGCATCGGTGAGCGCGAGCAGAGACAGGAGAAAAACCCTCTAAACAGTTTCAATCACCTGCGCAGCGAACTGCATCGGTGAGCATGCTTTATCTTGATTCACCCAAGGTGCCGGTTTCAATCACCTGCGCAGCGAACTGCATCGGTGAGCTATAGCGTAACCCCGATAAGTTCGGAGATTTTACTATAGCTTTTTACGCCAATTTTACACGCACCACAAAATGTCAAAGAGCAGATAGCGATGTAAGTTACCACTATTGTTAATCTATTTACCCCCCCCTACTTGCTTTGTCAATGACAACTGCACAAGATTTGCATTTTAAAATGGTCAAAATGCTAAAGTATTGTAATTATTAGAAACAGGGGTCAAATCTTGTGCAGTCGGGGTGTTTTTGGGTCATTTTGGGCTCTAAATTTGACGAATTTATATGGATTTATGTTCATGTAGTCAACTTAATGCAATGTAAGTATGATACTCTTAGTCATCATTTTAGTACCAGAGGCAAAAATGACTGCACAAGCTTTTGTGAAAATCATTGAAGAATTTCGGAATGGATACAAAAATATACAAACCTGTGCAGAAGGCACTATTTTGAGGGGGTGATTTGTGGATAATACTTGGTTTTTTGACAAAATAAAATGTTTGAAAATATTTTATATTGACTTTTTGCCTTATATGTGAACCGGACGGAGAATGGCTTTTAAGTATATGCATTACTTTTTAAATATCTTGCTTAAAAATTAGCTTCGATTTGTCCGAATCTTATTGGTTAGCTGGTTGGCTGAGTAGTTCATGTTTATTAGAAAGCTACTCTTCGCTTGTTATATGCTTCATCTTTAATCGATTTTAAAGGGGTAGAGCCTATCTACTTCTTTAAAAGTGATTACCTGTATATTGATTTACTCAGTGCTGTATTAGGTACTTTATTAAGTAAGCAGTGTATGGGCCGGGATGAAGATATGTTGGGGGTGAGCAGACTTTCTGTTTTTTAAGTAAGTTAGGAAAATCCTATGACGATAAAACATACTGTTGTACTCGACCATTATGGTGATTATGTCGGCCTTGAAGGTCGGCGCTTGATGATTAAATCTAAAGATGAAGTCAAGTATGTGCCCATTGATGAAATTGAGTCTTTACTTTTTACCAACATGCAAAGCTCGATTAGCTTAAAGGCGCTGTCGGCCTTATTAGAGGCAGGAGCAGGTCTATCCATTTTAAATCGTGGTCAAAGTGATATTTGTTCGGTAAGCCCCAAACCCGCGCATGCCCTGCAGATGAATGCGATTCAACATCGTTGGCGTGAAAATGGTATAGGTACTCGCTTGGCTAAAAAAGTAATTGTGGATAAGGGTTGGCACCAAAAACGTTTGGTTTATGAAATGATGCGACGTGCCCAATTTAAAAAATTAACCACTCGGCAACAACAGCACATTGAAAAAAGCTACCAGCAGTTAGATCATACCCTCAGTTCGATTAAACATGCGCATCTGCCAGACTTTGAGTATGAACAGTTTTTATTTACCCACGAAGCTCAAATGGCCAAAGCTTATTGGAAGGCGATTGCTGCATGGCTACCCCAAGAATTAAACTTTCGTGGACGTAGATTACAAGGTGATACACCGGACCCTTTTAATGCTGCTTTAAACTATGGCTATGCCATTTTGGCTACGCGCATCACCCACCAACTCAGTGGCTTAGGCTTTGATCCACACTTAGGATTTTTACATGCTGATCAACCGCCTCGTATGTCAATGACCTATGATGTGATTGAGCGTTATCGCCAACGCTTTGTTGATGTTCCCTTACTTAAATACTGTTTTAGTCACCCCTGCTGGGAGCTCAATGACCAAGATCGACTACCCAAAAGCGTCAAGCAAGAGATCAGCGAGTGCATTTTACAGGCCCTAGACCCTCGTAGTCCACAGGGTATGGCCTTGATTATCGAAGATTGCCAAAAACTTCGACAGGCTCTGCTTCAGCAAAAAACATGGCAAACTACAGCACTTAGCCGCAAAGGCCTGGCCCCCTTATGAGTCACACACTCTCCCCTAAGCAAACTCAAAACCAATCCTTTGATTTGCCCTTTAGTGAGCCAAGCCCTTTTCAACAGCTTCCCGATACTCTCAGAGGTGAACGCTATTACTATTTAGCCTATGATACACCGCATGACAAACTCCGTAAAAAACTAAGCCAAGCTTGCTTAGATGCAGGACTATTTAGAGTCCAATATAGTGTATTCATTGGCTGTATCAAAGACCTTAAAGCCCAAAGTCTACTACAGAACCTACAGCATTTGGCTTGGTTACCCCTTAAACCTAAAGACCCAACTCCTGCTCAACCTTTGGCGCGCTTGCTTATGCTTCGCTTAGATCAAGGACAATCTTGGTTTGGCTTGGCAAGTGACTCAGAAGCCGAGACCTTATTCACTCCCCTAAACCAAGCGCTTAGACCAAAGTTAATAAGCGATTATATTTTTAAGAGCGAGTCTTAAACTTAACTTAAACTCGTCTTTACCCTAACATCTAAGCAAGTGAATTAAACTTGCTCTTTCACACCCCTACTTACTCAACTACTACAAAGCATCTGGAACAAAG
The DNA here is from genome assembly GCA_937146725.1 of uncultured Myxococcales bacterium. GTDB lineage: Bacteria > Myxococcota_A > Bradymonadia > UBA7976 > VGTA01 > CAKZRU01. Next base: position 2,625 of record CAKZRU010000038.1, on the reverse strand, counting down.
TTTAATCTTTCCAATACAATCTCCATAATTTGGCTCACTGTCTGTTCAATGCTTTGCGTCGCATCTATGGTGCTCCAAATTACTTCATCAAAGGGCGCTACTCTGCTGTTCGCTAAGCATTGATAAGCCTCCATCGCCGACATAATTCTTGCTTGAGTTTCATCTTCTAAACCATAGTGACGCTCTCGTCCGTGAAGGCGATCATTAATTGTTTTTAGGTCAGCCTCAAGATAAATCACCTGATCCGGCAATGGAATTGAACATTCTAACTGCCTTACCTTTTGGTAACAGGCTGTTATCGTTTCATTACTAGTATGATCGGGCCAACGGGTGACTAAACTGGTAAAAATCGACCGGTCCCCTAACACTAAGTCTACTTTGTGCTCCGTACTCTGCTTTTGAATTAATTCCTCATATACTCGGTGACTATGCACTTGCGAACGAGCCGCATATAAACGCTCTTTCCACCAATCCAAATGCCTAAGAGGTAAGGCCTGATCTAACTGCTCCCAATAATGATTAGATCCTAAAGCTTGAGTAGGATTAAGAGCTAAAGCACTCACTCCGAACATTGCCAAACGCTCACGCACGATCTTTAAAACAGTTCCTTTTCCTACACCTTTTACGCCTTCAATCGCAATATAAGGCACTCTTTGCCCCTGTAAATCTTGGTAGACTAGGGGCTGCCAAGCATGATTAAAGAGTTCCTTTTCGGACTCTTGATTCAACTGATGATTTATTGAGCAATTCATACAATACCTCGTTTTTAATAAATGAACTTAGGTATTGAACTCAGGTAAAGCTGAGCTTCGGACAGATCAAACAATAACAAATGATAAAAATCACAAGTTGGTCCGGTTAATGTTTGAATGCCAGATCATCAGCAAAATTATTTTATATTTTTTTGTTAAACCTGTCTGAAGTCAAAAAGAGACCTTGTTGAGTAGGCATAGCAATGAATCAATGCGCCAATGCACAACAAGGAGTTCACTTGAACGCAGTTATTCGCCATTCATCAGCCTGTTCTCTCAATGTTCAATCTCATGATTTATTTGACGTGCCTCGTCAAAACGAAAACTATTCAAACCTAAGCAAAAGACTTTTTGCCGGAGTCAGCGCTTATGGCGTGACCGAAGACTTTGCTCAAAAAGTTCTCAGCCAAGTGAGTCGCCAAGATCTTGCCGATTTCTTACAAAGCCTCATGCTTGATGAAGAAAGCCTTAATCAACTGGCGCAGCGTTCTTACTATCACCCTAACGGCTTTCTTAAATTACAATTAGTCGTACGTGACGGTGTAAAAGTCCGTCTCCACTATTGGTCCAAAGATCTAAACTCTGCTGAGGAAAACGTACATAACCACCGTTGGCGCCTAGCATCGAAGGTGATGCATGGCAAACTACGCAGCGAGTTATTTAGTCCGGTAGAAACACAAGGACAGGTCAATACAGACCTAGACTTTGAGCAAGAACAGCTCACCTTGCGTATGTACAGAAAGAACTTGGGTGACCATGCCGCTCAAGGTGAAGTCTATGGCGATTACGCTGTACAAAAGACAAATGAAATTATCCGGAATCAGGGGGCTGCCTATGCCATGGATACTAATGAACTACACCGTATTGTGCATCATCAAGGCCAGGCAACCATGACCCTCATGGTGCAAAGCACACCGCTCTACAAAGATAATCACATGTTATCTCGAAAAAATGTCCGAAACCCAGAACTAGAACCGGTTTGTATACAGAGTGCAGAAAAACTTAAGCCTTTGTTACAAGAATTAATCGATCTGCTTAAATAAATTAATTTCAATCCATAAAAAACTAAACCAAACTTAATTAAGGGAAATTATATACTTATGAATAATAAAATTCCAAAAGAAATCTTTCTTTCTGCTCAAGGCTTAAAAATGTTTCAAGACAGACTTGAAAAGCAACGGGAAGCCCATGCTAAGATTTGTCATGAGCGTGAAGTTGCCCACGAGCTATCTGGTGATGGCTGGCATGACAATCCACATTTCAACTACTTGCAGCAAATGGAATCAAATAGCTCATGGAAGATCTTTGAGACTCAAGAAATCCTCAATCATGCCAAGAAATACGATGTGATTGAAGGCCAGCGTCCAACCAAAAGAGTCACTTATGGTTCTGTGGTTAAATGCGTAGTGATCGACCTTAAAACCGATGAAGAACGCGAACATGTCATCGAGATTGTCGGCTATGAAGAAGGCAATCCAAACCAGCACCAAGTATCGTATGTGGCGCCACTTGGTAAAGCACTGATGGGCTTAGCCGAAGGCGATGACCGTGAAACCCGCTTACCACAGGGTGAAGTTTATATCGATAGCATCAAACTCTTTAAAAGCCGTGAGGATGCTGGATTGGTGAGTACACTGTCTAGTTAGAGTTAAAATGAAGTAAATGATCGATATAACAAAAAAATCATAGAATTGTATAAATGAAATAAAGCATAAAAGTCAGTATTTAAAGAGAGTAGATCCCCATGTTATACTCTTAATTTTAAATAAAGCTGCTTGACTTGCTTATTGTACTCGTTCAGATTACTCATGCTCTTTGTCTTTTGATTATTTTGTATGATTGCAAGCTATCAGTCAAAAATTCAGAGAATAAT
>CAKZRU010000037.1 GCA_937146725.1 uncultured Myxococcales bacterium | reverse complement strand
ACCAATTCAACAGCTTAAGCATGGCGGCTGCTAAGGTGGGCCGCAAAGGGGCTTCTCCTTCTTGTTGTCGCCAACCTCGCTTATGCATTAAACAACCTGCAGCATCCAAACGAATACTGACTCGGTGATCTTGTACGCGTACTAAAACGCGTAAATGGTTTTCGATATCTTCTTCATTCCAATGCGCCGAATGCACTTGGCGTTTGCCTTCTAGGGAACGCTCAATCGCTCTAAAAACGATTGACTCAACTTCTCCTGTGCCTTGAAACTCTGGATGGCGACTTAGGCTGACCCGAATGGAAATTCGTAAAACTTCGTCCATAGGCGGAATAATCTCGTTCCATGAGACTTTCATTGCTCGCTCAAAAAGCGCATGCGCATTAGGTGCCGTGCCCTCACTCACTGTCCAATAAATCAAGTTAGCAAGACGGCTTTGATGTAAAACTCGGTACAGATGCTTGCGTGTGCCCTGAAACATCGCACCGCCCTCTTCAAGCTGAATCTTACGAGCGCCCAAAGACTTAAGCTCATCCTTAAGCAAACCTTCTAAGCCGGGTGAAATCTGTGCAAAATAATGCTGAGCCATATTGTTAATTTCTTTTGCTTACCTGTGACTCATTTAGGGTCACTTATAAATATACTCAAGTCACTTGGGCTTGAGTGCGATTGATGATTTAGGCTTAAATCACAGTTTGCTGATTAAGCATACTGAAAAAAGTTATCCCAACGATCATCCATAGCGTGTAAGGCGTCAGCCACCGGCTTAGCTCGGTAGCGTACTTCACCATTTTCATCAACAAACTCATGCACCAAAGGTAAGAACATGGTCGATGCACTTTGCTCAGCACTAGGGACTTCTTCACCTTGAGCATTGAGTTTAACAGTGATCTTTTCTAAAGCATCATCCACTTCAAAATCCACTTCTAGCCCATTAAATGATTCATTTAAGAAACGCTCAGCTACATCATCAAGCTCGGCCTCGGTTAAAGGCTTTCCGGCCTCTACTAGCAGCATGTAAGCGATAAATGATTCTTTAAACTCTTGGTCTTCAATATTGTCTACCAAGTACTGTAATACACCCAAATCATTATCCAAGTTCTTGTGATACAGATCTTGTGACATTTGCAGCATATAACGGCGTCTTGTGTTAAGGAAACGGGTGACTGTTTTCATGGCTAACAGGCCTAAAACACTGAAGATTACGGCTAAAGTCCCTTTACCACTATCCATACCCTTAACTAGGCCAACCACTAAACCGACAAAGCCCAAAAAGCCCAACATGAACTTATCAAAAGACTTCATACGGATGTGCTTTTCAGGGAAAATAATCTCTAAGTCCGCCAAGGGAATATGCTGAAAAAGCTTCACATGAATTGTAGGGTCAGTTTCATCGGGTTTGGGCATTTTGATGAAGCGAGAAATAAAGGGAATCTTACGCACAAAAACAGGTGGAGTCGGTGGGTGCTGTCTAAACACACAGATCACGCGTTCGATCGCCGGCTCTTGTAAAAGTGATGGCTTAAATAAGCTTCCCACAGAAAAAGCTTGGTTCTCTAAGCTTGTTCTGCGTAACCAACGCGGTAAAAAGACAACCCCCTCGCCAATTTCTTGCTCGCTTACCGAGTTTGTCTGGCCTTCTTGTTTAAGGGCTCTTGGTGCAAAAGGGCGACCTTGTAGTAGATCCTTGCCTCTTTCCAAAGTACCTTCCACTAAATGCTCGGTTTTCTCAGTGACCGTCTCCACACTTTTTTGCAACGGCTTAAGAACAATTTCAAAGATCTTATCGATGGCCCTATTGATCTTTTGCATAAAAAAGAGACCCTCGGTACGGTCGGGTGAAATCCCCCGATGAAAGATCATAATGCGATCTTCATAGTCTTTGGGTACATTTAAATACTTTGCCAAATGATCGATCCCTAAAGTATTTTCAATCTCTTTTTGCCCAGCTTCTGTTTGACTGTAAGCAAAGAGTCTTTGATACATGGCCGGATCTTTGATTGACCAATTTACATCGATCGGTAAATCGAGAAGATAGCTATGTTTTTCAGCTTGTTGATGCTCGGCTTCACTCAACGGGTTAAAATTACCACGAATCATAAGTTGGATAAAATTAAGCAAAAATTGTCGCTCACGAACTTGTAGTTCTTCTTCGCTCACTCCAATGCGCATTTGTTCACCCAAACTTGGTGAAAAATACTCATAATCTTCTTTAAGGGCATTTAATGTCTTATGATAATGAAAGTGATAAACACCCTCTAACAGCTCTACAAAGGGCTTCAGTTGCTGAGCCAGAATCTTATCTTGTAAACGCTCGGCCATCGCTTTGACGATACGTGACTTACTCACCGGAATATAATTCTCATGAGGCATATAGACCCAATCGCTATCATTCCACTTGGTGCTTTGCGGTGGATGTTGGCCTCGGTAATAAAGACCTTCTTCAATCCAACCTTCAGTAAAAGGATCGGTCGATTTCCCTTGTGTACTCATCGTATCTCCATATTGTTTAAATGATTAAACTTAAGCGCTACTTTTTAATAAGCGAGAATCCTTCAATGATCAATCATTTATCTACTTTTAGCGCCGATTAAGAACTTTACGTTTAAGCTTGATTGACAAGTTATTATGGCAAGTACATGATAAGCCTTCTCTCAATGAGCACATCTTAGATGTTCAGTGTGATTGTTGCTGTGATTGTTGCTGTGATTGTTGCTGTGATTGTTGCTGTTATCATTACCACTATCATTGGGATATTTGCCATTTTTGCTGTTATTCTATCCATTTTATGTTTAAGCCGAGGATTTCATGGATCACTCTCAACGCACTCAAGTCAATGCCTACCTTCACACTTTGAACCAAGATTTAGAGCAATTACGCGCCGAGGGTCTTTTTAAGGCTGAGCGAGTCATTACCTCACCTCAAAGAGCCCAAATCAGTGTTTCTTCTGATGCGGACGACCAAGAAGTCTTAAACTTGTGTGCTAATAATTACCTGGGTCTCGCCGATCATCCACAAATTATTGAAGCTGCGCAAACTGCGATTAATGAGCGTGGTTTTGGTATGGCTTCAGTACGTTTTATCTGTGGTACTCAAGACTTGCACAAAACCCTTGAGGCTCGCCTGAGCGCCTTTCTCAAAACCGAAGATTGCATTCTATATTCCTCGGCTTTTGATGCCAATGGCGGTCTGTTTGAAACCTTACTTGGGCCCGAAGATGCTATTATCAGTGATGCTCTTAATCATGCCAGTATTATTGATGGTATTCGTTTATGCAAAGCGCAAAGACATCGATATGCCCATAATGATATGGCCGAACTTGAGGCCAAGCTGCAAGCTACACAGGATGCCCGAGTCCGCTTAATTGCGACCGACGGTGTTTTTTCTATGGATGGTGACTTTGCCAAACTACAAGAGATTTGTGATCTTGCCGATCGCTATGATGCCTTGGTGATGGTGGATGATTGTCATGCCACCGGTTTTACCGGTGAGTTTGGCCGTGGGAGTGCTGAACATTGTGGAGTATTAGGGCGGGTTGATATTATTACCGGGACCTTGGGTAAGGCGCTTGGTGGTGCATCCGGAGGTTTTACTGCAGCTCGCAAAGAAATTGTGCAATGGCTTCGTCAGCGTTCTAGGCCCTACCTATTTTCTAATGCTTTGGCCCCAGCGATTTGTGCTGCTTCAATCGCCGCGATTGATTTGGTTGAAAATGATGAGCGACTTTTGGGTCAGCTCAGAGAAAATACGACCTTTTTCCGTGAAGAAATGACCAAACTAGGCTTTGACTTACTGCCTGGTGAGCATGCTATTATTCCGGTTATGCTAGGAGATGCAAAGCTTGCCTCGGATATGGCCGATGATCTTTTGGCAGAAGGCATTTATGTGATTGGCTTTAGCTTTCCGGTTGTTCCCCGAGGTCAAGCTCGCATCAGAACTCAAATGTCAGCCGGTTTAAACCGTACCCAACTCGAAAGAGCAGTTGCCGCCTTTGCTAAGGTTGGCCGAAAATATGGGGTGATTCAATGAAAGCAATCATCAAAAAAGAACGCAGTCCAGGTGTATGGATGGAAGACGCTCCCAAGCCGGAAGTTGGGCCTAATGATGTTTTAATTAAACTCAAAAAAACCGCCATTTGTGGTACTGATGTACATATTTATAAATGGGATGAGTGGGCTCAACGTACCATTCCAGTACCCATGACGATCGGTCATGAGTTTATGGGAGAAGTAGTAGAACTTGGATCGGCCGTTACCGGTTTTCAAGTGGGCGACCGAGTCTCTGGAGAAGGGCATATCACCTGCGGCTTTTGTCGAAATTGCCGAGCAGGTCGCCGACATTTATGCACCGATACGGTCGGTGTTGGTGTGAACCGCACCGGTGCCTTTGCCGAATACCTGAGTATTCCAGCGTTTAATGCCTTTAAGCTCAAAGACGAAATCCCCGATGAGTGGGCCTCTATTTTTGATCCCTTTGGAAATGCGGTGCACACAGCCCTTTCTTTTGATATCATCGGTGAAGACATTCTGATTACCGGCGCTGGTCCCATAGGCTGTATGGCTGTAGCCATTTGTAAGCATGTGGGTGCTCGAAATATCGTGATTACTGATGTAAACGACTATCGGCTTGATTTAGCTCGTAAAATGGGAGCAACTCGGGCGGTGAATGTCACGCAAGAATCACTGCCTGATGTGATGAGTGAGCTTGGCATTAAAGTGGGCTTTGATATCGGTCTTGAAATGTCCGGAAACCCAAGCGCGTTTGGCCAAATGTTAGATTTAATGATCCATGGTGGAAAAGTCGCGCTTTTGGGTCTTTTGCCCAAATCAACTGCCATCGATTGGGATCAAGTCATCTTCAAGGGCTTAATTGTTAAAGGAATCTATGGACGTGAAATGTTTGAAACATGGTATAAAATGTCAGCCTTGATTCAAAGTGGACTCGATCTTTCGCCCATGATTACCCACCGCTATGATGTAGATGACTACCAAGAGGCATTTAAGGTCATGGCCTCCGGTCAATCCGGTAAGGTCATTCTTGATTGGACCAAATCTTAAATAGTTTCATGCACTGCTATCATTCGACAAGTTTTAAATTACCACTGCCACCTGAGCATCGCTTTCCTATGGAAAAATATACGGCGCTCTATCATAAAGTGTGTGAAGAATTCGGCGAAGATTCAGTGTTTACTGCACCGGCAGCAAGCTTTGAAGAGCTTTGTAGCGCCCATGATGCGCGCTATGTACAAGATGTAAGCAAGGGGCAACTTCCCAAAAACGAACTTCGTCGTATTGGTTTTCCATGGAGTCCGGAAATGATTGAGCGCTCACGCCGTTCAACCGGGGCCACTTTGGCAGCAGCTTATATGGCTTTAAAAGAAGGGCGCGGAGCCAATCTGGCCGGAGGTACGCATCATGCCGCTCGAGCTCGAGGTGGAGGCTACTGTGTTTTTAATGATAGTGCAGTGAGCTTAAAGGTGCTTGAGCAGAAAGGCTTTATCAAAAAAGGTTTGGTGATTGATCTTGATGTACACCAAGGCGATGGAACAGCAAATATCCTTGGACCTGATCCTGCTCATTTTTGTTTTTCTATGCATGGCGCACGTAATTATCCGTTCAATAAAGAAACAAGCGATTTAGATATTGCCCTTGGAGATGATACCGGAGACGATGAATACTTAGAGCACTTAAGCCAGAGTCTACCCTTGATTTTTGAGCGTTCTCGGCCCAACTTAGTGATTTATTTGGCGGGTGCTGATCCCTTTGAACATGATCAACTTGGGCGCTTAAAGTTAAGTAAAATGGGCTTAGCCGCCCGAGACGCAATGGTTGTTGAAGCTTGTGATCGTTATGGTGTACCACTTGTGATCAGTATGGGAGGGGGCTATGCTAAAAATATCTCGGATATTGTTTCTATCCATTTTAATACTTTGCTGATCGCAGCCGGTCAGCCTCCACAAGGCTTTGACTAAGATCTCATGAGTTTTCGCATTATCTTGGCGGTCAGCGCCTTATTATTGATTCTGTATTTTGGCCTAGTCGGTCGTCGGCATCCCTTGCAGGTCGGAGGGATTACTCTGACTTTTCTCTGTCTTTTTGTATTTGCCTTAGCGCCTGACTTATCCACTGAAATTGCTCATTTAGTGGGCATTGGTAGAGGGGTAGATTTAGCCTTATACATTGCCATTGTCTTTTTATTGAGTTTCACCTTTAACCTTTATATTGGGCAACAAGAACAGAACTTACGCCTTACTCAACTCACTCGAAAATTAGCGCTTGCCCAAGCCCAAGCTCAAAGCAAACAGCAGAATCCAAGCCCCAAAACAGTGAGCACTAAAGATGATCACCAAAGCGCTCAAGTTTTGTTAAAAACCTATGCTGTTATCCCTATGTTTGAGGAAGAAAAGGTGATTGCTCAGGTATTAAATGAGCTTAAAAGCTATGGCATTAAAGCCATCGTGATTGATGATGGTTCTAGCGATCAAAGCACCCAGCAAGTACAGGAACTGATTCACCAAGGGCATGAAATCAATTTAATCTGCCATCCAATTAACTTAGGCCAAGGGGCAGCTTTAATGACCGGCTTTGATTTAGCTCAAACCTTAGACTGTGACTATGTGGTGACCTTTGACTCTGATGGCCAACATGACCCACAAGATGCACTCGCAATGCTTCTACATTTACATCAATCTACGCATCTAGATATGGTCTTAGGCTCTCGTTTTTTAGGCTCAAGTCAAAACATGCCCTTTTCGAGGCGAATTTTACTAAAGTTAGCGACCATCTTTACCCAACTCAGTGGTGGCCCTAAGTTAAGTGACAGTCATAATGGCCTAAGAGCAATTCGCACAGGTGCTTTAACTCATTTACAGCTTAAGCAAGCCCGTATGGCTCATGCTTCGGAATTGTTATATTTAATCAAAGCAAAGCAACTTAATTTTGAGGAGTTTCCGGTGACAATTAAATATACCGAACATTCTCTGAGCAAGGGTCAATCTTCATGGGCCGCACTAACCATTGTAAAAGATTTGTTTTTAGCTCATTTTACCCGTCGCTAGTTTAACATTTATAAGGAACAGCCCATTTTAAAACCGCCCGAGAACGTCATAAAGTTCATACAGAACATTCCTTATTTACGATTGGAGTCTATCGGTTTAACTGAACCTCATTTAATCGCATTTGAGTATGTGGTTTCTGAAGAAGCCCAAGTTTGGAGAATGACCAATACCTTGGATGAAGAACAAGAAAGCATGAGTACACTCGCTTGGGTGAAAGTACACAAAACTTCAGCTAAGGCACAGCTGGAAAGTCAAGCGATTCAGCGCTGGGGACAGGCTTTGTCTCCGCAATTAAAGGTGCCAAAGGTTATCGCTGTTTTTGATACTTGCTTGGTTCTCTCCCATTGCCAAGGTCAAGCAAGAACAGAGTGGAGTTCTTATGAATGCGAATTAATCGCTAGTAGCCTAGCCAATTTGCATGAGTTGTCTTGGCAAGACCAAGATACCGTGAGCCTGACTGAGGCTTTTATTAAGCGAAGCTCAAGTATCTTTAAACTCAAAGATCAGTTGATGAATATACTCCAGCCACTTGACCCAAGCTATTCCCAAAGCTTTCTCAAGCTCTGTACACTCTTAAGTAAGCCTTCTCCACTAGGTGAGCATTCGGCTCTTATTCAGCGTAGTCCTTGTCATAGAGACTTTAGATCAGAGCATCTGCTTTTTAAGTATGATGAGTTTACAGAAGCATGCTCTCTCAGCTTGATTGATTGGGGGCAGAGTCGGCCGGATCATTGGAGCAGTGATTGGACTAAACTGTATCTTGAGCCCCTAATGGGTATAGAGCAAAAACAACAACTTTGGCAGTCGTATTGGCAACTACGTTTTCCCAAGCTTAAGCTCAGTATAAAAGAAAAACAAACCTTACCTTATATGTTACATTGGTCTTTGGCCCTGCATACCCTAAATACTCTAAAATGGGCTTATATGCATCAAAAGTCCGGACAGACAGCTAGGCACCAAGCTGTGGATCAATCTAGAAATAATCAAATTTGGAAGCGGGCACTGTATGAACTTGAGCAAATGAATAATTTTACGATGACTCAGTTTACTCTTTGATTTGTAAGTAATCACCGACTTTTTATGTTGCCCTCTTTTGACCATTATACAAATCAGAAAGAAGCAAAGATCATGTTTTATCCCAAATCAAAGAGATCATTCGCATTTGTTATATTAGCTTTTATCCTTATAAACTTTAATAATCATCAAGCAGTAGATGCCAGAAACTTTAACAATGACTGTGGTTTATGCTTGGATGATTATGAGCTTGAATCTGTTCCCATGATTGATGCCTTTGAAGGCTTAGCCCAACGGGCCGATGATGCTTTTGCAGAGCTAGATGCTGCATTTGATGATGATTTAAAGGCAAAAAGACAAGCCGAAAAACAGGCCATGCAAGCTGAAAGACAGGCCAAGCAAGCTGAAAGACAGGCCATGCAAGCCGAAAAACAAGCCAAGCAAGCCGAAAGACAGGCCAAGCAAGCCGAAAAACAGGCCAAGCAAGCCGAAAAACAGGCCAAGCAAGCTGAAAGACAGGCTAAGCAGGCTGAAAGACAGGCTGAAAAACGAGTAAGACGTAATCGTCAAGCCACTCAACAAACCGAAATCAGCCGTTTTGAAGCAGAAATCCTCAGACTTGTTAATCAAGAAAGAGCCAAGGGTGGATATTGCGCTGATGAGTATTTCCAACCTGCATCTGCATTACACGCTCAAAGGCAATTAGCCAAGGCCGCGCGTCATCATGGACTTGCCATGTCTCGCTCACACTTCTTTTCACACTACGGAAAAGCCGGTGATACTCCTAAAGATCGTATTATTGCTACCGGCTACCAAGGGAATGCTTGGGGAGAAAATATTGCAGCAGGGCAAAAAACTCCTCAGCAAGTGATGCAAGAATGGATGGATTCACCTGGGCACTGTCGAAATATCTTAAATGGCCTTTTCAATGAACTTGGCGTAAGCTTTATCTTTGATACAAGTAGCCCTTACAAGACCTATTGGGTTCAGGCTTTTGGCAGATCAAACTAAACCGTATTAATAATTGCACTTAAAAAGATAAAATCCTAAACTAATTAGAATACTTACCCTTGGAGTACCAATGTCATCATCCGCTGGAAATCAAATTGATCAAACTCACCTTTATGATTTAATCGATGAAGCACAACTTCATCTTGGTCATGAACTGAAAAAAGATCAAGTTGAGGGTGAAGCGCTTAACCCAATCCAAATGAAAGCAAAAAATCTTCTGAGACATGTCATGGCCTTGGGTTCGAGTGGCTCAGGTAAAACTGTTTTTTGCAAGGTTGTTGTTGAAGAAATGAGTCGCTTAGGCCTACCAGCGATTTGTATCGATCCCCAAGGCGACTTATGTAGCTTAGCTTTGGCGTTAAGTAATGCCGAACTTGAAGAGCTTGAATCTATGGGGATTGCACCAGAGTTAGCACAGCAATTTCGTGATCAAGTTGAGGTGGTCGTTTTTACACCCGCATCACGGCGTGGGATTCCCTTGTGTGCCGATCCTCTTAACATGGATGTGAGTGACCTTGATGATCGCGAGCGGATTGAGTCAATTTCAAACATTGCAACCATGATCACTTCATTGATTGGCTTTGATTTGAGCAGTGATGATGGGGAAGGCATCCGAGCAGCTTTTGACTCTTACTTAAACATCCTCTTTGAGCATGAGCAATTTCCACATAGCTTAGAAGAGTTTGGCGAGCAACTGACTCAAGTAAGTGATGAGGTGATGAAGGAGCTAGAGCGCTTTGTGAATCCCAAAAAACTTAGCCAAGCTCTGCGTAAGCTCGCTCGTTTAGATGTGGGGGCTAGAAGGCTTTTATTTCATGAGGGTTTACCACTTAATATTGACCTACTATTAGGTCGTGGCGAGCATAGTGCTGCTCAAACCGACAAGGTTCGCTTGTCAATCATCTATTTAAACACCTTGAATTCTGCTGAGGATAAAGAGTTTTTGATCGCTGCTGTTGCTGAGCAGTTATATGCATGGATGCTTCGTAACCCAAGCAAGGATCCTCAAGCCTTATTTTACATTGATGAGGTTGCCCCCTTTATTCCACCGGTAAAGGTGCCCGCCTGTAAACCTTCACTATCCTTGATTTTTAAGCAGGCTCGTAAATACGGTGTATGCTGTTTAATGGCGACTCAAAACCCAGGCGATGTGGATTATAAAGCCATGGCTCAGTTTGGAAGTTGGGCCATTGGTCGCTTAACTACAAGACAAGATCTAAAAAAGATTCAACCAACACTCAAATCGCTAGACCCAGATCGTGCCGATGAGATCATGAAGCTTTTACCTACTCTACAAGCAGGCGAGTTCATGCTTTTGTCTCCTGATGCCTTTGATCAAACCATCGCCATTAAAACACGATGGCTGTATTCAAAGCATGAAACCTTGGATGATCGAAGCATTGAACGCTTATGTGATGAGCGTTGGCGAGAACGCTTTTTAGATCTAGAGAAAAGCTTTGAACAAAAAGAGACTCCCTCTCGCCAAAAAACAAAGATTACTCAGGTCACAAGCCTAGAAACAAGATCAACCGTATCTAAAGAAGCCGAAGAAGTGGCTTCTAAGAAAAAATCTAGATCCAAAAGTAAAGCAAGTTCTTCCGATTCTAATGTTGATGCAACTCATGATGAAGGTAGTCAGCAAGATGATGTGGAAGGCACTCTTAACGATCATATCCAAGAACTTTTTGCGCATGGAGCTGTGCTCAATACAAGCGAAGCATGTGATGCCTTGAGTGCAAGTAAGGCCAAAGTCACCAAGCTACTCAAAAACAAGGTAGAGCTTGGAGAACTCAGTAGCTATAAACAAGGCCGTTCTATTTTATACTATGACCCTAGTTCAGGTGCGCGTCCAGATTTGGACTTAGGAAGCAAAGTTCATGCACTGATTCCCAAGCTTTCACGTGAAGAAATCCAAGAGCGGATTGAAGCAAACCGACAGAAAAGCTTTTTGGGCTTTTTTGGCAAGGATGAAGACCTAGAATCAAAGCGACTTGTGTATCACATTGTGTACCAAGTGAGTTTTCAAGAAACCGTAGAAAAATCAGGTTTTAGTGCTTTATTTGGTGACAAGGTTGAAGCCGTCGAAGATTCGATTTACCTCGATCCGGAAAGCCTTAAGATTTTTGTCTATGAACCTAATAAGCCCATTCAACTTGTAGATAGTCCCACGTCCTATGCTTCTGAAATCCCTGATTTTGATGGGGTAAGTGATCTTACAGAACTTTCACCGAGTAGTGTTAAGTTTGATGAAGAAGCGTGGGAAGCTCGACAGGATGAAGATACGGTTAGACGTTCGGTTAAGCGTAAATTTAGCTCCTGTAAGATCCACGAAATTCGACCTGTCTTTTTACCAGTATGGCAATTACGCTATCAAGAACGAGGAGGACATCAAGTGAGAATTGTATATATTGATGGTTTAACCGGACAAGTCGTGAATCTCCATGGCTAAAAGTAAGCATTACCTCTTCACATATGAGGTAATGACTTTGTGCTTATTTAGCATGCTCTTTGGGGCCTGTGATCTAGCTTCTATTTTACCAAAAGAATCTAAAAAATCTTCTCCGGCAAAGAAAAAAGACACGCTTACTCAGTCGACAGAAATACGAAACATTTCGGTTGGTAAACTGAGTTCCATACAGGTTAAGAGTCTAGGTTTACAAACGGCCACCGATCTTGGCCAAGCTCAGGCCGCTTGGTTTTTGGAGGATGAACAAGAAAATAGGCATTGTCAAAGTACCCAGATTTGTCAGCAAAGTGGTCGCTGCACTCAGGTTTCACTACGTGCTTTAAACAGACCCCAAGCAAATAGCCTGATTGAATCTAAATGTGTGGCCATCGACCGCAAAAGTTGCTTAAAGAGTCAAGAATGTCTTAAGCGAGGGCAATGTACACCGGTGAATGGAACTTGTCGGGTTAAAAGTAATTTAGACTGTTTTCAAAGTCAGCGTTGTCGAAACTATGGCTTATGCAATGCCGATCAAGGAAGCTGTGTGGCTAAGTCTGATCAAGACTGCCAAAACTCTATGGCCTGCCAAGACTTCAAAGCTTGCTCTTTTAAAGCAGGGTTATGTGTTAATAAGGAAGATACCCTTAAAGAATGTGCTTACGGCTGTGTAAGAAGTGAACAGTCGTGTTTTTGCCACCCTGAGCCGCCAAAGATTAGCTTACCAAAGTCGGTGGAGCCCGCTTGCTTAACCCAATGTCGTAAAGAGGGCAAATGCGCTTTAAGCGATCAAGGTTGCACACCTCGTAATCAAACAGACTGCGAAAGCTCTGAACTTTGTAAAAGTGAAGGGTTTTGTGAATATCAAGCAGGACGCTGTATTAAAAGCTCAGCCGGTTGCGCTCGGTCGCTACAATGTACTCTGGTGGGCCACTGTATTTTGATCAATCAAGACTGTGTAGCAAGCTCTGTAGAAGACTGCTTAGGCTCTAGAGCCTGTGCCGAAAGAGAAGCCTGCCAATTTAAGGCTCATTCATCAGAGAGATCCCTGACGAACGCTACTCAACCTACTCAACAAGATCCCTCAAGTCTTGGTGAAATGAATCATTTAGATCATGGGCTTGACTTAGATTCTATAAAACAAAGCGGTGATTGTATTCGAACGGCAACGATTAAAAACTGTGAGCAAGAATGCCGTCGTTTTGGTCAGTGTGAATTGATTGATGATCGTTGTTTAGCCACCTCAAGACGCCAATGTCTACAATCAGACAATTGTGCTAAATACGGTCGTTGTAGTTCTAGAAACGGACGTTGTAGTGCCCTGTCAGTCCAAGATTGTAAACAAGGCCTTAACTGTAAGCGCTTTGGCTATTGTCGCCCACATAAAGGCAGTTGTGTTCAATAAGTACAAGATAAGATTTAGTATTTTGTATTGCGATTTCATAATTTAAGTACAGAGACTGTTCATATTTGCTCTAAGGTGGTTTATAGTCTTCATACTGATTGGTCTTGAAAGCCTGAGCTTAAGTAAGTATCTCTCATGAGTATGATCAACTTAATGACTTCATCATGAAAACAAACCACAAAGAGTAGTTATGACAGTAAACTCCTATGACTTTCTAAATGATATTCCTTTGTTTAAGGGGATTCCACAAGATCAAATGATGGACATCCTACGTATGCTTCGTCCGGTGAGTTTTAAAGCGGGAGAGCTTATCTTTAGGCAGGGCGAAGAAGGCCGAGCTGCCTTTGTGATTCAATCCGGCGCAGTGGAGATTTTCTTGCAAGCTGACCGAGAAGCGATCGTATTAGCACGCTTTCAATCCGGTGAACTTTTTGGAGAACTTGCTTTGATTGATGGTTCTCCACGAAGTGCCGGAGCACGAGCAATGACCAACTGTGAAATTCTGTGCCTTGATAAGTCTGAGTTTGACTTTTTACGTGGCCAGCATCAGCCAGTAGCCTTTCACTTACTCAGACAGTTCTCCGATGAACTTTGCGCTCGTATTCGTGATACAAATGAGCAGATTGATCAACTTCTTGTACACGGAAAAAGCGAACAAAGAGGTGGACCGATTGTGACTTCGGCTCGCAAAGATCAACAGGACGCTAGCTCGTCAAATATATTTAAACGTTGGATATCCAAGCTCTCCAAGTGAGCTTTTTTAGTTTTATAAATTAAAGATTAAATCATATTTACATCGCTCAAAAGGAGTTCATCTTGGCTATTCCAAAGAATGTTCAATCTCAAGTGATCGCCCATCCACTTATTTCCTCACTTAACCAAGAGGAAACTCGCTTGATTATGAATCAACTCGACTATAAAGCACTAAGGGCGGGTGAAACTCTTTTTAAAGAGGGTGACTCTGGTACTCAATGCTTTTTGATTATCAGTGGCAGTATTGTTGTTTCAAAATGCTTAGAATCGGGCTTAGATCAAACTTTGGCCACCTTAGGAAGCGGAGAACTTTTGGGACAAATCGCTCTGATTGACCGTAAGCCACGTAGTGCAACCTGTAAAGCTGGCGCACAGGGGGTGGGTTTGGTTTTATTAGGCAGTGATACCTTTGAAAGCCTATATTCAGCCCAAAACACCTTTGCTTATAAGGTTTTAGATCATATCATATCCGATCTTGCTAAGCGTTTACGTGGGGCAAATCAGCAACTGAGCAAGGCAAAAAGTGCATCTACTGATCAACTACGCCACTCATTGTCTATTAAGGCAGCCCAAGTGATTGCTGGGCACCGTTATACCGAAGATGAACTCAACTCGATTGAAGTCGTAAAAACCGACTTTGAAGAAGCGATAAAATATAGTCGTCACTAAAACTTAAATCTCTTAAGTTCATCTTGCCCATAGTGTGGTATCTCATTCTTTTATACTAATACGAGACCCTTTTATCTCGGAGTGCTTTCATGTCTCAAGACACTACCCTACCTACCCTTTATGTGGTGGATGCTTCTGCTTTTATCTTTAAAAGTTTTCATGGAATGCGAGAGCGCCTTTCGACCTCTGATGGTCAACCGGTGCAAGCTGTTTTTGGCTATATGAGAACACTTTTGAGAATACTTCGCGTCAAGTCTCCATCGCATATTGTGGTGACCTTTGACTGCAAAGGACCGACTTTTAGAAATGAGATTTATCCCGAATATAAAGCCAATCGTCCTCCTCCTCCAGAAGGCTTACATGAACAATATGAGTTGTGTGTGCTGGGCACAGAGGCTTTGGGCTTAAAAGGCTTTTCAGTATCAGGGTTAGAAGCGGATGATATTATTGGTACTTTGGTAACCGCTTGGCAAAAGCAGGTGGGCGGCCCTTGTGTGATTGTTGGTACCGATAAAGACATGATGCAACTAGTGAATGAAACTGTCACCATGTGGGACAGTAATCAGCTTGAGTCCGGCTTGGATCAAGTGATTGAAAAGTTTGGAGTGAGAGCCGATCAAGTGATCGATTTACTTGGTCTTGCCGGAGATACAAGCGATAATATTCCTGGCGTACCTGGCATTGGTACAAAAACAGCGGCTAAGCTTTTGAACGAGTTTGATACGATGGAAAACTTGCTGAGCAAGGCTGAGCAAATAAAGGGGAAACGTGGCGAAAATCTTAGGCTGTTTGGTGAGCAAGCGCGCTTAAGCGCAGAACTGGCCACCATTGCCTGTGAAGCTGACTTGGGTGAAAGTATTGCTGACCTACAGAGCCTATGTGCCTTTAGTGGTCCAAAATTTGAAACGATTGAACCCTTTTTTGATCACTTAGGTTTTGCCAGACTCAAAATGGACTTGCTAAAGCGATGGCCTAAACCCACAAATGATGATTTGGTCATGCTTACTGATATGGTGGAGCAAGTGAATCCAAGAGGTGCAAGTATCACTTCCATACCAAGTCTGACTCAAGAAGTAGCCCAATCAAGTCTAGAAGCAAGCACGAAAATTGCAAAAATTACGTCAAATAATAAGCCCGCATTACCCATGCCGGCTCAGGTGGATCGCAGTCTCTATCGTTGCATCACCAACGAAACTCAATTAGATGAAGTCATTAAGGAAATTACTAAAGCAGGTGTATTGTCCTTAGACTTAGAAACCACTAGCTTAAATGTTTACCAAGCCGAAATCTTGGGTATTGCCCTAGCTTGGGGAGAAAATCAAGCGGCCTATATACCGGTAGATCACTTTTATTTGGGTATGCCCAAGCAACTAAGTTTGGCACAGATCAAGAATAAACTTGGTGCATTATTGCTTGATGAAGCTTTACCTAAAGTTTGCCAAAACCATAAGTATGATCGTAAGGTTTTAAAGCTACATGACTTTGAAATCAAAGGGTGGGCGGGTGATCCAATGCTGATGGCGCACCTATTAGATCCAACTCGGCTTTCCTTTGGTCTTGATGCGATGTCTAAAGCGATCTTTGCCCACACAAATCTAAGTTTTAAAGAGGTTGCCGGTGCTAAGGGCGCCGATGACCGCTTTAGATTGGTCACAGTTGAGCGTGCTACTGAGTATGCGGCTGAAGATGCCGATTTGACCCTACGCCTGTATCAGTATTTTAAGCCTCAGCTAGAAGCCTCAGAAGAATTAATGAAGCTATATACCGAGATAGAGCTCCCCTTAAATGAGGTTCTTGCAGATATGGAATTGCAAGGCATCAAAATTGATAGTGGGCAACTTAAAGCGCAAAGCAAGGAAATGCTTGGGCGCTTACAGGAGCTGAGCCAAGATATTTATGACTTAGCCGGTGAGAAGTTTAACATTGACTCCCCAAAGCAACTCGGCACAATCTTGTTTGATCGCTTGGGCTTGGAAGCTAAAGGAAGCAAGAAGAAGACGTCAACCGGACAAAAAAGTACTCGACACGATATTTTGGAGCGTATGCAAGATCAGCATGAGATTATTGGCAAAATCTTAGAGTATCGACATCTTGCAAAGCTCAGAAATACCTATTTAGAGGCTCTACCCACCTTGGTAGAAGATAAAACCGAAAGGGTACATACTTCATTTAGCCAAACCGGTACGGCAACCGGTCGTTTGTCAAGCAATGATCCTAATTTACAAAATATCCCTCTCCGAAGCGCTGATGGTAAACGCATTAGAGAAGCCTTTGTTACCGATGAGGGTTGGCAGTTGATTAGCGCCGACTATTCGCAGGTAGAACTTCGCTTATTAGCTCACTTTGCTGAAGCGGATAATCTTATTAATAGCTTTAAGCAGGGCAAGGATATTCATGCGACAACCGCCTCCGAAATGTTTTCTGTACCCTTAGATCAGGTCAGTGCTGACCAAAGGCGAGGGGCTAAGGCAATTAACTTTGGTTTAATGTATGGAATGGGACCCAAAAAGCTGTCTGAATCGATTGGTGTGTCATTCAAAGAGGCCAAAGAAATGATTGCCGCCTACTTTGAGCGTTATGGTGAGGTACGTAAGTTCTTTAGTACTGCGGTTAGCGACGCCGAAATCAACGAAGAAACCAAAACTCTTATGGGTCGTCGTCGACCCTTGAGCGAAATTAACGCTAAGGGGGCTCGTAAAGCACAGGCTGAACGCCTGGCTGTGAATACACCTATCCAGGGGACAGCAGCGGATATTTTAAAGCTTGCCATGGTCAAGCTCTACCAAGCCTTAAAGGCAGAAAAACTCCAAGCGAGAATGCTATTAACCGTACATGATGAAATTGTGCTTGAGGCCCCTTTAAATGAGGTTGAACAAGTGCGTGCCTTGACCCAAAGCTGTATGGAGAATGCCGTAGAATTATCGGTTCCGCTTGCAGTTGAGGTCGGCATTGGACAAAATTGGGCTGAGATTCACTAAAAATATTATATGATGTCAGTTATGCTTAATGGCAGACTAGAAATAGACCAAAAACGGAACTTGAGACCAACATGACTGATCCATGGAGTACTAAGGAAGATAAGAAGGAAAGAGATTCCTTAACCCCAATGAAACGGGTGAATAAGATTAATGCTCTATTGGATCATTTACCCGAATCTCAAAGGGCTTCGTTATTAAACCGCCTTGAAAGCAATGCACCTCAGTTAATTTCACCAAAGGGTGGTAAAAATGGCAAACGACCCATCGATACACCTATGCGTCGAGCCAAAGCCATTGCCCGACGTCTAACTCGAGGGGAACTCAGCAGAGAAAGTGAGTCTCCCGCAGAAGAAATTGAGCTTAAATCCGCACCGCCCATCAGTGCTTTGGCCCAATATCAAGGTAAGTCTTTACTCTTAATTTATCAGGCTTCTCCCTTAAGTGAGTGGCTTAAGGCACTTAAAATTGCTGAACCAGAACTCAAGGAACACTTATTAATCCATTTACCGGTTCGTGAAAAAACCGCCTTAGAAGATGCCTTGCGTCAACTTGGACCAGTGAAATTAAGCGAGGCCCAAGAGGCGAGCCAAACCGTGATGCGTCCTATCTTAGAATTAGAGCAAAGTGGTCAGCTTAAAAGCCACGCAAAGTTAGATTATTATTGAGGGCTAATGAGCAATGTACGTACAAGAGTTTTTTAATCAGCTTTGGCTAAAGTACACCCAACTTACTCCGCAAGCTCTATTCATTCACAAGCTTTTTACTGAATGTGGTGAACAAGTTGTGAACGATCATATCGCCTTTCGTACCTTTGATGGGTGTGCGTTTGACCTTACCGCTTTTACAAGGATACTTAACTCTTTGGGCTATGAAGCATTTGCGGATTATCGTTTTCCCGAAAAACACTTAGAAGCCAAAGCTTTTAAGCATAATTCAGATGCTTTACCCAAGATTTTTGCCAGCGAGTTAAAACGATCTGAGCTTTCTTTAGCCAATCAACATATCCTGAAGAGACTGATTAAAACTGCATCCATGACCGAACTTAAGGTAAGCGATTTGTATGCAGGTAGACTTTGGTCACCTATTACTTACGCTGAATATCAATCGTTAGCCGAAGAAAGCGAGTATGCGGCTTGGCTATCTACGATGGGGCTAACCGCCAATCACTTTACTGTTTCGGTGAATCATTTACAAAACTACAATCACCTTGAAAAACTGAATCAACTTTTAATCAGTCAGGGGATTCCTCTTAATGAAGTAGGAGGCCTGATTAAGGGTGGGCCTGATGTCTATTTGGCTCAGTCAGCAACTTTAGCTGATCAATATGAAGAACGATTTGCCTGTGGAACAACCGCTCTAATCCCAAGTTGCTTTTATGAGTTTGCTTATCGTTATTCATTGCCTTCGGGCAAGCTTTTTGAAGGCTTTGTGACCAATAATGCTTCAAAGATTTTTGATAGTACTCATCGAGTGATCGATTGATAAGAGTCTTACAGATCGCTTAAAGAGCGTAGTTCGGGAACCGGTGGAATATCATCACAGTCAAAGGTGGCATGGCAGGCCTTGGCTTCAAGCTCTTGCCCTGCGCTTTTTAGGAAAGCACCAATAAGGTTGAAGTGGAAATTACCTACATCAAAGACCTCTAGAGTTTCGCAACCACAGCCATCTTCTTCTGTACATTCGGCTTCACAGCGAGCTCGAGTTCTATCAATCATAACGCCCGGTTCATCAAAACCATGACGTCCCTCATCTGAGCCATAGGCATGAATGAGGCTAGAGCGACCTCCAAGATGATCCGGACGATCCCAGCCTACTCGTAAAGGTGGATCAAGACGAGGCACTTGACCCGCCCAATAATCTTGGTCACCACTAAAGTTATCAGGATCAATCAGTACGCCCTTACCCTCCGGATTTGTGTAGCGCTTAAACTCATCAATACACTCCAAGACATATTGGTTGATCAATACTTGGTTTTCAGGGATTTCCCAATCCGGATGGTTTTTACGCCACTCTAAAATACCTGCCGATCTAGCAAAGGTTGCTCCACCATCAACCGGTACATTCAAGTCGCCAGTGCCGGTCGTAATCAACGCATGTGCACCGGTTTGTTCATAAGTACCATCAGCATTCTTAGTGCCATAAACAAGAGGCTCTAACTGCAAATGACGACCCATGACAGCCGGATCAGCTCGATCCATCACCAAGGGCCCTAGCATGACAAAGCGTCTAAAGTCCGGAGTTGAACGTAAATGTCCTAAGCCTTCGGCCAAAGCGGCAAGAGGAGTGTTTGCTTTATGGCTCTGATCCCAAAAGGAGGTCGCTTGTCCAAAACGGTCAATCTTTTGGCGAAGCTTAGCCCCCTCGGAGAGTTCGCAATGAGGCCCAATCACCACATTGCCCTCATAGATTGATATTTCGATTTTATTACCAACATCAGAAGCAAGAGATACACGACCTTGACCACTAGCATCAAGCACACCACAGCGTTTATCTCCGGTTTCAAGATTATGAGCCATGATCGTATCTTGAGGTTCAACCGTGGAGATTGATGAAAGAAAAACGCGCCTAGGGCTTTCGGTGAGGTCTGGTAGTAGAGTTTCAAGTGTACCAGAGCCATCTTCTTGTCGGGTAACAATATAGAATGGCCCCATCGCTCTTGCTAAAATGGCATTACGGACATTTTGATTGATACTACGACGGCTAACAAGGCCTAAACCACCAGCACCAACAATAGGGGCAATCGCTTTGATTTGTGGTTCTACTGTACCCATCAGCATTGCCATGATTCCGCCGAGTGAACCACCACTCATGGTAAAGGTTGAACCAAGGCCGATATCAATCTGACCATCTCCATCAAAGTCACCTGCAATTTGTGAGCCTGGTTCATCACCAAACAAATCATTCGCCCAAGGTCGGCCATCAAAGCTATTAATAAGGCGAATTAAGTTCATATAATCAAGTGCGGTTTGACGCACATTATCGCGGGTATGGAACATATAAAAGTCCCAATAATCTGCACCCGTATCTATTTCTCCATCAAAGTTAAGATCACGGGCACGATCCTTAAAGGCGGATTTGGCAAAGGAGCTTACACCAAATACCTTAAAGGTTTCGACTACTTCCTGTCTTTGCTCCTCTTTAATACCAAGCCCATGTCCAGGATTATCGATCGCAATCGTTGCTAAGCCATGACGAGCAAAATAGGGTCCAATATTGATAGCATCAAAGCGATTTCCTGTATGTCCATGGCCTAAAAGAACCACCGGCGCTGGTTTACCCTCACCACGAGCACTCACCTCTTTACGTGGCATAACCAAGGTAAAATAAATGGTTTCAGAACGGGTTGAAGCCGGTATCCGATCAAGATCAGCAGGC
>CAKZRU010000036.1 GCA_937146725.1 uncultured Myxococcales bacterium | reverse complement strand
GTGGCTGTCCTCTTCGTCAAGGAGAGTGAAGGTGCCAATCATTGCTACCACCAGTGCGTGGCGGCGGGTTACCAACAAGGTGGTAATAGTGCGGCCAAGGTGGCTCACACTTGCAAACAAACTTGTGATTCACTTAAAAACTAAAATTTATTTTATTTTAAATTCCCTTTACTTTACCTCCAGCTGAAGACCATTTCTCAGGTTGTATGAATCTACCTGTGCTAAAGGTGATGTAAAAATCGGCTTTTTACAAAGCTTTGATGCACAGCCCTGGCAAATCCTAAACTTTCCAACCAAAACAAATTGGCGGTATCCATCTAAAATTGAGTATCTTGAACAGGGACTTCAAACCTTTGTTAACACCTATTCGGCTATGAACATTAGTTCCATCGCTTTTCCTCTTTTAGGCGCTGCAAAAGGAGGTTTGAGTAGAGAGACCTCTTTGGGTGTTATGGAACACTATCTTTCAAAATGCGTACATCTAGAAGTTGAGATTTGGGACTATGATCCCTCTTGTTCAGATGACTTATATCCAAAAATAAAAAAGGTATTTGATGACCTTGATAATGAAGCGATTAAGGCTTCCTCAAAGTTGACCATGGCTTCGATCAAAAAGATTAGAACTGAACTAGAGTCTAGTCAGGTGAATAGTCTACAAAGCCTATCTCGAGTTCGTGGTCTGGGAGAGACAACTCTGACTCACCTTGTGCATTATGTAAATCACAGTGAAGCTCAAGGCAGCCAACTCAGTCTTTTTTAGGCTCACCACAGGGAATTATTTCATGAGTGATCAGCTCTTGAATCAGCAACTTAAGCTGATCTCGATATTGGCTAGATCTATTCGCACTAGGCCCTTTTAAACCACTACTGGTCCAAGCGTGATCAAAGGCATTACGTAGCTTGACCATATCGGGTACAAACTCAAAATATGGGAGTAATTGCTTATCCTTAAGTATCTGCCAAAAGAGCTTTAGATGCTCGTGATCTCTTGTAACCGGATCGCCTTTGAACTTCCATTTGGCTTCTGGGTATTGGCACATGGCAATAAACACTTCTCCAAAACGACGTCTTGCATCACGTCCTTTGGAAGTGGTCATATTACGATTAACATGCTCTTCTGGGGCACCTAGCATACCAATGGAGCCAATAAGTTCACGCATTACGGTGACCGCTTGCATTTCTAACTGATGCTGAATCAAAGCATCAAGCAAGGCTAATTGCACCTTAAAGTAATCTTGATTATATCGGCCATGATGTAAGGCAGACCCTAGCTCGGAAAAGGTATCTATGGCCATTTCAAGTAATTGAAGATCGGGGCCTACACATTTGGCCTTTTGTGCCTTTAATACCTGCAAAGCATAGCTTGCTTTTTCGGGCACAAGATTCATATTTATTTCTTTAATACAGGCCGTAAGCTCACGTAAGGCCTGCACCAATTCAGGATTACCCAAGCTTTTAAAACCAGCGAAATCACTGTCATCAATAACAGATCGTTCGGCCAAATCGGCAAGGACATTGGCATTTGCATCACGAACAAGCGCCGAGATCCCATCCACCCATTCATTAAGTTGATAAAAAGCCACCATATCAATAATTTGGCCACCTTTAGGACTTGAGTTAAAGTCGGTGAGATAACCATAAAAAGCATGTAAAACATTGATATGCTTTACGCGTTGTAAATAGTTAATGGCACTAGAAAAGATAATAGGAACGGACCTAAAACCATGCGTAAAGTCAAAAATCACCTCATCTCCACGATGTATATGACTGACCAAAGCATTAAACCAAGACCATTGGTCTTCATGACTTTGCTTGCTGGTAATTGAGGTATCATCCCAAATCATCTGCTCATCTTTAATACCCAAGGCAATCAAGCGCTTATGTAGCTCTTGGTAATGACGCTGCTTAGACTCGGCTGTCATCAAGGTGATCACCTGATCTATCTGATGAACACCCACATGTTTTACAATCGCTTCTTGAGACAAAGGGCTGGTGATCTGCTCCCCATTCGAAAAACTATACTTGGTATCTTCATAGCCCAATTCTTCTATGGGAGTACGTGGATTACCATACCCTAAAAAACTAATTAAAACTCTTGCCATATTGCGTATCTCCTTAAATTCTCGACTTTTTAACTCGATTTATAAAGTGATGATATGAAATCAATCGTGATTAAATACTTAATATATTATAGACCAAAACATAAGTAGATTTACTTTGATTAAGAATGGAAAGGATTTGAGATGAGTAAAAACATGATTCTTTTGGGCTATATTGGTGCATGGCTCTTATTCACCCTGGTGGCTTGGAATGATAAAACTTTTATGGGAACACTCATTGCTCGACTTGATGTGGGTAGCGCAGTTGCTCTCGCTTTTTTAGCGGCATATGCCTATTTTGAAACCCGTAAAGGGGATGATTTTATTAATATCTTGATTAAAGATACACAGGGAAATCTACTTGATACGATTGAAACAGCAGTGCAGCGAGACCATTGTTCACGCAGTGAGATTGCTGGTGTGTTGAGATCATATCATGGAGATCGAGGCTATTATCAAATCGCTTTCTTAAATACCGCTGAATATCGTGAGCAACTCAGGCAGATCGCTAGAAATAAATTAGATCATTTAAGCATTAGGCTGACCGAATCAGATCGTTTGGCAACTCTTATTGAAGAAAGCTCGAGTCAAAGCCATAAGCAGGTTGATGCTGATGGAACTAAGGTATTTTTAAATATCAGTAATCACCCTTTGGCCGAATGGAGTGAATCTCAAATTCAAGCTGCTTTGGACTTGTGCCCTCAGGGACAGATTATTGATTTACCTTTTCCTCAAGTGAATCCAAGCTTTTCAACGGATGAGGTTGTCGCATTAGCTCATTCATATTGGTTGGAGTCCACCGCAGTATTAGATCAAAAAAAGCAAATGCCACATTGCGCCTTAATTGCTGGAGAACCAATCATGTGTGTAGCACTGGTAGAGTTACTAAATAAACAAGGGATCAAATGCTATTCGGCAACAACTCATAGAGAAGTCCGGTGTGATGACCATGGACAAAAAGTGTCCAAGTTTAACTTTGTCCGTTTTAGATCATGGTAAATAGCCTTAAACACACAACGATTCACCCTACAAATGGCTAAACTCCCACACCCATACCGGTAATCCACCATGTTGAAAGCGAGCGCGCTCTTTACCCACCAAACCTTGGGGGGCCGGAGGTGTGAGTTGACGGGGGTAAATCATACCCAAGCGCCATCCTTGCCACTGCTCTTTGTTTTCGGCAAAACTTCTAAGCAAAGCCTTGGTTTCGTCACCCTCATTGACTCTGAGACCATAGGGTGGGTTCACGATGATTAAGCCCGTTTCATGTTGATCCGGAGCAGTAAGCTGCCTGACATCACCTTGGCTAACTTGTACCATTTGCTGGCTTTGAGCTAGGTGACTTTGGGTTAAGGCGACGGCTTCTGGGTTAATATCTAAGGCATAAATATGTGGGTGAAACTTAGGGCTTGTTTTGGTATTGCTAAACGCTTGAGTTTCGGTCTGCCAGAGTTCTTTATCAAAGTTGAGCCAGTCATGGCAGGCATAACGAGTCCATAAGCGAGGGGAGACTTGGTCGGCCATCAAACTGGCTTCGATCGGAATTGTACCCGAGCCGCACATGGGGTCGATTAAGGGTTCCTCCTTT
>CAKZRU010000035.1 GCA_937146725.1 uncultured Myxococcales bacterium | reverse complement strand
GAAGAACTGTTATCCGTTGTTGAAGAAGGCATGAAAAAAATCAAGATCGAGCGTACCATTCATCGTCTTGTTCCCGAACAAATCTGGGATCGTCTTTATGCGGGTCGCTTGGAGGAAGCAATTCCCGGCGAAGGACAATTACTCAATTGCGTCGCAATGTTTATTGATATTAGAGATTTTACCTCGCTGTCTTCCAAGCTGACTCCATCCCAAGTGTTTTATCTTTTAACTGAAGTGATGAGTGCACTCAGCCCTCATATCAGAGACCATAATGGCTATATTGATAAGTTTTTAGGCGATGGGGCTTTAGTGATCTTTGATCATGCTGAAACGCATGCACGAGATGCCCTTAATTGTGCCAAGACTTTTGAACAAGTGATCACCAACTTAAATAGTCAAACCCATGATTTAAGAGCTCTACTTGGTGATGCCCAGATTCGCATCGGTGTGGGGATGCACTTGGGGTCAGTTATGCTTGGCACGGTAGGTTCTTGGGACCGGTTAGAGTTCACTATTTTGGGTGACATGGTCAATATTGCTTCACGGATTGAGACAAGAACTAAGCATCTTGGTGATCAGCAATCGAGCTGTGTAAGCCTATGTTCAGCAGAGTTAATTCAAGCCGCTCAATGGGACAAAGGTCAATCAACCGGGCTTCATAAGCTTCCTGGAATCGACACAGAATACGAACTCTTTCGGATTTAGTATCATTCATTTAATTAAGGCTATTATTCTAATATTAAAAAGGCCCAGAACCATGAGATATCTTATTGCTATAATGTGTTCGGTGATATTCTTAGGGCAAATGTCACAAACTACTTTCGCTCAATCTAATACTCCATTAAATTGGCAAATCCTTGGGGATGTTTCGGCGAAATATGAGCATACTGAGTTAAAGCCCGCTAGTTTTGTGCTTGGCGATGTCGACTTTTGGTTCCAAAAGCAAATTAATCCACAATGGGCCGCCATGGGCGAGATTATGCTTATGGAAATGGGAGCATCTGGGGAGCCCATGTACCATTTTCATCCGATGCGCTTATTTATTGAATATCAACAAAGTGAAAAGTTTAAGCTTCGTATTGGTCAAATGCATACACCGATCGGGTATTATAACCAGCTTTACCCCCATGGTGGTAAGTTCTTTGAGCCGACTATTCATCGCCCTCATCTTGCTCGAGTAACCACCGGAACAGAAATATTATCCTACCATACTGTGGGTCTAAATGCTCGAGGCACAATCAACCTAAACAAGTCTTGGGACTTTCAATATATTGTAGGGATTGGCAATGGTGATCCTCATGCGGGCATTGATAAAAATAGTTTTAAATCTCCATACTTCCAACTCGGTCTACAACCACTTGATATTGATGGTTTGTCTTTTAATACCTCACTGTATTTAAATGAAATCAAAGATCCGGCAGACACAACTAACTATGATCTGAGAGAAATTGTGGGTACTTTGGGGGTTTTATATGAAGCCTATCCAGTTGACTTATTAGCAGAGTTTTTTGTGATTGGACATGGCGAGAGCTTCAGCTCTATTATTGATCAAACGAGTCTAAATGGACAAATTCCTTTCACCTCGCTGATCGGAGGTTACCTGCAAAGCTCTTACTCGATCAATGAACAAGCTCTTTTTATACAAGTTGAAGCCTATCAAAGAGATAAAGAAGATCTTTGGATTGATGGCCACACTGATCATGAAAAACATTTTGGGGTTCATTGGGGACATAGATATCTTATCAACCAAGGTCTAGTTCTTAAAACCGGTCATGCTTATGATTGGGCAAATAATCTACATCGTTTTGATATGCAATTGGCATATCGCTTATAAAGGGGTGGAGTAATGCGAACTTATTTAACTAAATCTAAGCTAAATGCGCTCTGTTTTATATTCACTTTAATAGTAGCTTTCCAACTGCTTCCGCAACTCGGTTTGGCACAAGAGTCAGCTAAAATAGTAGATCAAGATACTCAGAGTAACTCTGCCGAACGAGAACAGCTTAAGTCTTTACTTATTCTTAACAGTAAGCATAAATCAGACCTCAAAACAGCCAAAAAGCAACTCAGTCGTATTTTTTCGGGTCGTCAGCGCTCATGGAGCCACAATGTAAGTGCTCAGCTCATCTTACTACCCGAAGGCTCTCCTGAGATGAAATGGCTTTGTAATCAGGTCCTTGATATGCCCGAAAGTTTACTCCGACGATTTATT
This sequence comes from uncultured Myxococcales bacterium, assembly GCA_937146725.1. Classification (GTDB taxonomy): domain Bacteria; phylum Myxococcota_A; class Bradymonadia; order UBA7976; family VGTA01; genus CAKZRU01. The sequence goes on along the minus strand of CAKZRU010000035.1, from coordinate 40,717 downwards.
TATCAAAGAGTCTATCGTGGGATCATGAAGCCACCTATCGAGGTCCAGAATTCTCAAGAGGCCCTTGAGATCCTACAGAAACAACCTGGAGCAATAGCGCCAATTATCTTACTGGAAAAACAACTCAAATCCTCAGCGATTCAAGAGAGTCAATTACTATTAATCGAGATGTAATTTGATCAACTATAATGCAAATGGATCACCACCAATGACTAAGCAAACTATGAACTCGACTATTAATAAAAAAACACAAAGTCAAATCAGTAAGCTATACATACCTTGTTTACTCAGCTTACTCTGTTTAAGCCTTTTTGCCTGTGAGCCCACGGAGTGTCAAATAGGAATGACTCGCTGTGCACCTGATAATTCAGCGATTCAAAGCTGTGATCGTGGCAAATGGGTAAACCAAGAGGTTTGTACTGAAGGTTTTATGTGTATGCCTGCCACTGCTGACTCAACAGCAGCTGCAGATGAAGAGCATGACCATAGCCCAGAGGCTAGCGCTGATTTGGTATGTATGTCTCATGATGAACATGATCATTCGGCCGGTGAGCACATGGCCGGTGAGCACATGGCCGGTGAGCACATGGCCGGTGAGCACATGGCCGGTGAGCACATGGCCGGTGAGACTGCCGGAGAGACTGCCGGTACAGGCAACTAAGCTAAGTTAGGTACACCCTTGAATTTATCACTGAGACTATTCTTAAGTATTTCACCGCTTTTATTCGGCTACTTTTTCAACATGATGCTCAGTGGTAATGCTCAAATTCAAATCTTTGAGCAAATGACTGCTGTCAAAAAGTTTCAAATCCCTGCCAATGAAGAAAGCACACAAACATATAACTTATTAGAGAAAACCTTTAATAAGCTTGATGATGCTGCTTTCTATGCTAAAGCACCAGCTCAAAAAAGTATTAAGGATGCCCAAGACTTGCTTGGGCAAGCTCTAATGCAAATCGATAACTTGAATGAGCTTGTACCCACAAAATATGAGCCCCGCGTACAGAAACTCAAAAATCAGCTCAATGTTCAATTAGGTGCCTTAATTAATGCTTACCAAGCTGAAAGTCAGAAAGACTCACCAGAGTTTGACGAACTTCAATGGAAGCTTTTTCAAACCTATCCACCTATTAAAAAAGATTTAAGTCTTTTACGCACGGATTTGATTAACCATACCAATAAAAAGCTTGATGAAGTGACCATGCTTTCAACATCATTGTTTGAACGTGGTTTAATGATCTTTATCTTGGTTTTACTTGTTTCTGGTGGCCTAGTCTTTTTAGCGCTTCGCCGCTCTATTGTTTCTCCTTTACGTGAAACCATCAACTTTTTGGAAGAGATTAGCTTAGGCAAATTAGATGTTCGTTTAAGCTCCACTGGCCAAGATGAAATTGGCCGTATGAGAGCCGCTCTCAATCGCTTTACTGAGCAACTAGAACATAAGATTCAGCACTTACAAGGCATCAGTGAAGGCAACTTAACTGAACATTTACAACCAGCCTCTCATGACGATCAGCTTGGCGAGACGATCAATAACATGCGCGAAAGCCTCAAAGTTTCTCGCTCTCTACTTTTAGGCGAGATCGAAGACCATAAGCATTCCAAAAGAACACTTGAAGAGACTCAAGCCCAACTCGTTCAGTCCGAAAAGATGTCTTCACTAGGTCAGCTTGTTGCCGGAGTGGCTCATGAGATCAATAATCCAGTCAATTTTTTGCAATCAAACTTTTTTGCAATTCAGCAATCGATTCAAGAAATCCATGATTTACTATTCGAACTTTTACCAGATGATGACGAAGCAGCTGATATTAGAAACGCATTTAATAGCGAGTTTGACAAGATTCATCGCTTTAAAACCAACCATGAAGTAGGGACTCGTCGTTTGGCCGAGATTGTCTCCTCGCTCAAGTCATTTACTCGCCATGATCAGGCTGAAGTGCAAAAGATCGAAATCGCTGAAGTCATCAATGATACTCTTGTAATCTTGCATAATAAGATTAAAAAAGTCGATTTTAGTGTAGATAATCAATCCAAGCAGCATATTTATTGTCATGCTTCACAGCTTGGCCAAGTTTTCTTAAATCTAGTAAATAACGCTATTTATGCATCTGAATTAAATGATAACCCAAGCCCAGAGGTGAAAGTTAAGGTGTGGGATGAGAGTGATCACCTATTGTTAACAGTCAGTGATAATGGACCAGGCGTACCAGAAGGGATTGCCGCTAAAATCTTCGATCCCTTTTTCACCACAAAGCCCATTGGCGAAGGCACCGGTATGGGCCTCGCGATTTGTTATCGAATCATTGAAAGTCATAAAGGAGAGTTTACTTTGGAAAAGCAAGAACAAGGAGCTTGCTTTCAACTTAAACTTCCTTTCAATGGTCTCAAAGAACACTTTTAATCCGACCAATACATCACTATGAACTCAAAACCAAATCAAGATTCATCAACAAATAAAGCTTCTAAGACCGTGGATAACGAGAACTTGAACCGCAAAACGCATCGAGCCCATCAAGGCCGAGTTGAATTAAAACATTGGCAACCCGATCCACAGTGGTTTCATCCCATGGTTTGCAGTTCTGTGGCCAATTTATCCCGTTTATTATTGGGTAAGTTAAATACCATCCAATTCGAAGGCCGTGAACGTTGGGATAAGCTTTTTGGCCCAGCCGGAGAATCATGGGAGCGAGAGGATGGGCGTGGACTTCTTTCATTTAGTAATCATGTGTCTTTATTTGATGATCCACTACTTATCTCTAATCTTGGAGCCACCCAATATGCGCATGTACGTTGGATTGCGGCTGATCATATCAATTTTTTTGATAATCGTCTTAAAGGGCTCATCTACAGTGCCGGTAAATGTGTGCCTATTATCCGAGGTGGAGGCTTAAACCAACCAGGATTTGATTTCTTAGTTGAACGGCTCAAAAAAGGAGAGTGGGTGCATATCTTTCCCGAAGGTGGTCGAAGCCGAGAAAAGGATCATAGGCTGCAACTGCCCTTAAAGATTGGGATTGGTAAACTTATTTTCGAGGCAAATCCAGTGCTTATGCCCTTTTATCATTATGGGATGCAGAATATTTTACCCATTGGTGCAAAAGTCCCCAAAACCAAAAAAACGATTAAAGTTCTTTTTGGAGAGGCCTGCACTGTCAACCAAGCTTGGTGGCAAGCTCGTTTGTCACAAATAAATAGTGAGACAGAGCTACAAGTGAAAGCGCAAGAAGCTTGGCAAAGTGCCACAAAGTGGGTTGAAGATCAGCTTCTCATGCTCGAAAAAAAAGTCCACCCCTATGCGCAAGAGTCATCTGATTAAATTACTTAAAACTTAAGCGAATATGACTTTTGCTGACCCAAGCCAACAAGATCTAAATAATCCTTATATACAGTAATTGTAGAGGCGCACAATCCATGAGTAAGCGGTGCTTGAATGGTCACATGATGAATACCGCTTTTGGGATCTTGGGCATATCCACCACCATGACGATGTCCGGCAAAATAGGCCACAACTTCTTGAGAGTATTCATTTAAAGTCTGTCGTAACTCATCAGCATCAAAAGCAACATTTTTAGGTGAGGCGGATTTACTATAACACGGAAGATGTGAAGCAATTAGACAGCGCTCATTATTTTTCTGTGCTTGAGACAAAGTCTCTTTCAGCCAAGTTAATTGAGTCTGACCAAAACCGCCATTAAACGGAACAAAACGCTGATGCTTTTTGCTTAGGCCTTCGAAAAAGTTAACCGGTGGCTTCTTGGTTAAATTGGGATTTTTACTAAATAATAATGAACGAACCCGTTGTTCACTCTCCTCTGAACGAGGACTAATCATATTCTCTTCATAGCTATTTAACATGATAAAGCGCCAACCAGGGCAAGGAGAGAAGCTATGATAAAACTCATCTTGTGAAATCACTTGCTGAGCTTGAGAATCACTTTTTTCACAATTGAGATAGTGACTCAACTCGTCCCAAGTAAAGTTATAGAGCTCATGATTACCAATGGCATGATAAATAGGTATAGGACAATGCTTCCAGATGTGTAACACCTGTTGCAAAGCGACTTCGCTTTGAGGTGAGTCAAAATCTAAACCTTGCCCATATTGGCCCGCATTTTGACCATCGATTAAGTCCCCAAGCTGAGCAATAAAGGTCAAGGGGGTTGCTAAGCTTGACCAATAGTCCATCGCTTCTTTTGCATAGCCTAAAGAAGCTCGATAGTCCCGTTGCTCATGCCCCCCAAAATTGCTTGCAGGCTCAATATCCGCATACTGAATATCGCTCATTAAACCAAAGTGGAATACGGCTTGGTGCTTATTCATAACTGATACTCAAAGGAATGCCGATATAGCTTACTAAATTAAAGATACACAAGTATAACGATTTTTTGACGAGAAATATAAGCTTTCAAGTCAATTTTTACATCGAGCAGAACGCTACACATCGAGCCTAAACAAAAAACGCCCCCAAGAGACTTGGCGGCGTTTAAGCTTGGCTACCTTCCATCCGGAAAAGCCACCTAAGAAAAGTCATAGACTATCTTAGGAATAGAAAAGCTAATTCGTCTTAAATTAGAGGAACTTAGCGTAATATTCTACTACGAGCTGAATGTTGAGATCAGGAATTGATGATTCTTCAGGCATTCCCTTGATCGTGGTGCTTTTCTTATCACCATCATAATCGAGCCATTCTGGACGAGCTAAAGCAAGATTCTCTAGAGATTCATCTACCACGACCAACACAGTCTTTTGACAGTTCGCACGATCACGAAGAGTAATCACATCACCCTCACGAACAGTGACTGAAGGTACGTCTGTTTTGCGTCCATTTAGGCAGATGTGACCGTGGCTTACTAGTTGGCGTGCACCAGGAATAGTACGAGCATAACCAGCACGGAAAACAACATTGTCTAGGCGTCTTTCGATCAACTCAACGATCTTTTTACCAGTCTCAGCCTTAGAACGCTTAGCCTTAGCAACAAGACGACGAAGCTGTCTCTCGCCTACACCATAGTTATAACGAAGCTTTTGCTTTTCTTTGAGCTGACGACCATAGTCAGAGTCTTTACGACGACGCTTGTCACCGTGCTGTCCTGGAGGGTGAGGGCGACGCTCACGAGTTTTACGAGAAAGACCAGGAAGGTCTACACCAAGTGCGCGCATTTTTTTGACGCGGGGACCACGATATGTTGACATAGTCAACTCCTTGTTATCTATAGTGTTTTCACACTGGTTAAGGCGATACGTCTCACTTTCCTACTTAAAGGGACTAAGACTGCATTGCAGCGAATCTTATCAGAGCGTAGCCGTTGTTCTTAAATACACCATTAAGGTGAGTGTGCTCTTGTATCTGATCTACCAAAGCGACGCAAGGATAATTGAGTTTTTATCAGTGGACTTAATTTTTTAATTCAGTACACCTTGTTAATGATGTTGTGGCCTTCCAAGTTGAGCCCGACTCATCAACTCTAACTCTTTCTCATTGTATTTCTGCTGACTCATACGAATCTCATGTTGTAAGCTTGGTAGGTGATTAAAAACTTTTTTATGCTTAAGTGTTTGCAAAGTTTTTGCCGCCAGCAAGTGGTGATTGGCGCCCTCAAGGACTTCTTTTTGAGCCAAAGTTAAAGCGCTAGGTAAGGCCGGTAAGGTCACCTGCTCTGCATAGCTCGCATTTTTTGCCTGCACCATATCTTTGTACTTCAGCTGAATCTCAGCAATCGCTCCTGGCTTTTTAACCCATAAGGCTAAATGAATCAGATGACTATCTCCTCCATAAAAAGCGGGAATTACCACCTGTACGCCCTCATCATCATCACCGCGATCAGATTTGATGCCCAAACGAGTACTTAAGCGTTGATCCATCGCTTTCTCTCGAGCTTTAACCTGTGCCTTTTGCTTTTGATTAAGCATTTCACTGCCCATCACCTCAATTAATTCTACCTGATCTCCTAATTTGATACTCAAGCGTAATAAGCGAGCAACCACTCTTGAAAAACGATCAAACTCGTTATTGATCGCTTGAGTCAAGCTAAAGCCTTTTTTACTCAACCAAAAACCACCATGACCCGCTGCCGCAATTTTCCATAGCGGAGAAGAGCGATAGGCATACTCCATTTCTAAATGAGGATGAGAGTGATCAATCACACTAGTTAAAGTGCCATCTAGATTTAAGCGATGTGCAACACTTTCAATTTGCCTATGAAATTGAACACAGCCACTTGCACATAACATGATAATGGCTTGAGCACCTGGTGCTCGATGAGGATCGGCAGATGCTTGATTTAAAGCTTCACCAGCATTTTTTAAACTCGCTTGCCACTGATATGCCGATAGCTTGGTTTGTGTAATCGCTTTCAAAGGCTGAATTAAGGCCTCTTTTAAAAGATCAGGACGGCGTGGACTCAGCAAGGCAGTGCCAAAACTAAGCCCAACTTGATCAGCAACATTTAGGCGATTTAAAATGGGCTTAATTGTCTCAACCAGCATACTTTGTCGAGCATCTATACCTGAAAGTTGACTTAATAGTTGTGGATCGACCACAACCATTAAGTTAAGTGCCGGTCTTCGCCAACCATATTGCTCACTGCCTTTTAAACCAAGTTGTAAAATCACTCTTTGTGGATGATCAACATGACTGTGACTAAGCTTGGCGCTGAGAGTCATCCCAGAATCAGTCGGCGGATCTAGCGGTGGCATCCAAGCAAAGCCTTGTTCATCATTCATGATGCGCTTAAACTCATTAGAAGCCGAGCGAAGTTCTTCTTGATAAGATAAATCACCACCCAAATAAGTGTTTTTAAAATAGCCTTGCTTAGGCCAAAACCGAGTTGGCTTACCTTGAGATAAATATTCTTTCACAAAGTTTAAATGAGTTTGGTTTGCTTTTCTGGCTAAGTTCTTTTGCGCTTCTTGTCTACGGCTTCGTAATTTAGGCTTTTTCTTTAATCTTCTTTTGCCTTTATACTCCGCTTTAGAAGGTGGAGGTGGAGCGGCGGGTAGATTTAAGGCCAAGCCGGCAGAAAAAGATCTTGGCTTATTGCTCGGCTTTTGGTCAAAGCGTCCATCTATGTCTTGGTCATGATCATAGTTCTTAAAATCTTTATTTGCTTCTGCTAAACCTTCCTCAAAGTCTGAAGTTTTGCCAGTCATTGATGAGCCTCTACCGGCAAGCTCTTTTTCGATGTTTGCATCACTTAAAACTCTAAGATTAGCAAAGCCTTGCTTCACTAAGGTGCCCTTCCCATAGCTTTCAAGTGAGCTTTGCTCAGTGCTCAATAAGTCCAAAGCGCTTGACTGATCACTTGGTTCTTTATCAGCCTCTTTATCAAAACCGACCGGAATGTTGAGTTCATCATCCTCCTCGAGTTCTTCTTCACTCTTGGCCATTGCTTGTCCGGACTCAGCGCCTTCCCACTCTAATCTTGACACCGAACTTGAGTTTGCTCGTCGTCTTGAGTTTTCTAGTTTTGACCGTTCAAGAGCAATCAATTCGGATACTGCTGATGACTTTGCTTCTTCCTCGGGCATGGGTTCTCTAGCCAAAAGAGGCATCATCACAGTATCTCTTTTAGGGATGCGGTCGCTTTTTTCTTCCATGACCAGTGAACAGCTCACAAGTAGTAAGAAGACGCATATAGCCAAGATGACTTTGCATACACCTAAAATACTTTGGCACCTTGATTCAGAATATAGAGAGACTTGGCGTTGTGCCAAACTCTGTCGATTATTCTTCATGGCTCGACTACACTTTCTTTTAAGCTTTCTTCTGAACTTTCTTGAGACTCTTTCTTTGCAGTTTTTGCCTCGGAAGCCTCTTGGATTCCCTCAGTAGCTTGAACAGCTTCTCTTTGTGCCTGGGCCGTTTGATCTCTTAAATCTGTAATCAATGTTAAGCAGATTGAACCTACCTTGATCACACTCCACAGACCAATACTGACCAAAACCAAGACTTGCAGCGCAAAAATAAAGGCTTCTTCGAGTGCTTGATAATGTCCTTGATATAAAATTAACGCTAAGTTTAGACCAAGGATCGCAATGCTCAATAATTCTAGATTTTTTAGAAAGCTTAACTCGATAGAAGACCAAATCAAGGCTCGGCGACAAGCAATGAGCAGCAAAGCGAAAAAGGCTAAGATCTCAAGACGCTTGGCCACTTTGGCAGAGATCACCCCTCTAAAGCTTACCTTTAAGCTCAATGGCTCACGATCCGCTGATAATAAATCATAGTGAAAGCGAATACTTTGGTTCAATGAGCTAAAACTATGCTTGTGACTTAAGGGTGAGGCATAGCGAGACTGCTCATTGAGTTCACCGCTCCATGACCAAAGTTGCTGATTTGGTGAAAAGAATAAATCCCAAGTAATATCACTAGTGCGTAAATCAGAGCTTGGCGCTTGCAAGTCATATTGGCTCACTTGCTTGGCTTCTCGCTTTACTTCGTAGCGAACCATGATGCGTGAACTTTGCTCTTTGGGAATGGGGATACTGATATACTTGCCTTCGGCACGAGCTTTAACCATTTGTCCATTTACTAAGACTTCTTGAATAGAACTTTGAGCAGGTAAAGCAACTTTAAAATTACGACGATCTCGATTGTCTACTTGATATTCTACCAAATCTACGCGCTGTCCACTTTCGAGTAAGTAGCTTTGTACATGCAACTTGCTCGCTTCCGCACTCAAGGTCTCAATAATCTTATGTCTTTTTAAGCCAGTGCTGAGTGACCAATCTCGGCTAAAACGGTAACCATACAAAAGTTCGCTAGCCGCCCGTAAAGAAATAGAGCGAGGTAATTCTACAATGGCAACTCGGCGAAGTTCATTGACATGTTCGGGACTCAATTCCAAACCTGCTTCAGCACTTAAGCCAATATGCCCTTGGGTGAGCTCCGCACCCTCTACAATCAGCCTAGGGAGAGCTAGACTAGAACTATCGCTTGCTAAGAGCTGTTCTAGGTCAATATTTAAAGTAATTGCGCCCTCTAAACGACGAGTAAACTTCACTTGATAACGATTATATTCTTCATTACCTTCGGACTTAATTGGCTCAACCCGATTAATACTTGGGCCACTTACTTGGGGTTCTGAACAATTTTTGGGAACTCTCAAGGTCAAGCTTTCTAAGCGACCGCTTTTTAAGTTGACTAGCAATTGAGCTTGAGCTCTAACCGCACCATCTCTAAGGCTATAAAGCGTATCAAGTTGGGCATCAAAGCGCAGTTCACGGGCCCGTTCGGTGGTTGTACTGGTTTCTAAAGAGGTTGGTTTTTGAACATGCCTAAAGGCTTGGCTGACCTTTTCTCCACTTTTGAGTTGTAAAATACGCTGTGGAATAGATTCTTGCCCTACCGGAATTAAACGTTCATCCCCTTGGGCTGAAAGTCCTGTTTTAGCTGGTGTGAAGCCGACTCTATCTCCATCAAACAGGGCAATCACACCTGATTCTTGAAAGGCATTTAAAGGCCTAATTAATGGCATATTAAGGGATTCATTATTGCTGAGAACTTGTTGCCATTTGAGAGCTAAGACATTTTTACCTTGGCGGGCTTCTCCAAAGCTAACTCGAACAATCTTATGCTGATGCTCTCGTTTTTTACCTTGCTCATCATGACTAGCTTCATTTTGCGCTAAGGTGATCCAACTTTCAACGCCCGCACCACTTAAATGATAGAGAACAACATCTTTGGGCACTTCAATATCAAGTGATTTTAACTCTCCTTTAATAATATCAAACTCGAGTTGCGCTTGGCCCTTGAGTAAGCCTTCTTGTAAACTGAATAGCTGATATGTTTCGCTTAAAAACTCTGGAGATTCTTCTTCGGGTAAGGCTCGTTTTTCTGTCCAACGTAATGTGACTTCCGCAAGTGGAGGAAGATCTGCATTGATTAAAGTTTCCTTGCTTGAGGGGGCTTGACTAACTTTTGGGTCTAACTCTTGAGTTGGCTCAAGCGCTGACTGACTGCGAATCTCTGTCACTAAAGGTACAGCAGGTTCTGTGCTGACCTCGCGCTCGCCGGGTAAGATCACCTTGAGTTTTGAGCGAGGCGCCGACTGTGGTGATAATCTTAAGCGGGGCTGGCCACTCGAACGATCAACCTTCACTCGTACTTTGGCCTTAACCAAGTGCTCTCCCGAACCATCTAGCCACACCATATGCCAACCACTTCTTACATCTGTGATTGCTGCTTTACCATCAGCCTCTGCACTCAGTAAGGCATTAGAAGCTGGTGAAATGGGGACCCATGCCTGCAATGCTCCTCCTCGAAGCAAGCTTTTTTGAGTCACTAATACATCAGCGCCTTCTCCAGAAGCATTCAGACTGACCTCAAGATCTTTGCTTTGTAGTAATACACCCGACTCAGTAGTCGGGATAAGCAAGGCTAAAGCACCTTTTAAGCTAACTTCACTATTTTGCTGTCCTAAAGTGTTTAGCTCGGGAATCATCTTAGCTTGCCCTTGAGCAATGATCTTCAATTTAGCACTCGGAACCGGCGGTAAGGGTAAAAGGCCACTTAATTCCCCGCTTAAACTCCGAGAAAGTCTCACCGGATAACGTAAGCGAATCCATGGATCTGAGTTATTTTGCTTTGCTTCCTCAACCAAGATCTCAACTTGGTGAAAGCTGCCCGAAATACTTGTGTTCAGTGGTTTATCTTCTAGCCAAACCGAAAGAGGATGAACCATAGCAGGCACTAAATCCATATTGATTGAATGTTGAGTACCTAATAAATGCTTATGTGAAACCTGTGCCTTAAATGAAACCCAAGCCTCACCACTTTGCTGGACTTGGCTCAAGTCAATCTCAAGCTGTGGATTACGCCATTGTCCCATTGCCTGACGTTCTGTGGCTGACTGAAATAAGCTTTCAAAACGAGCCAAGCTGAGCATAACACCTTCATGAGGCGGTGGAGGGCCCATAGGCTGACTCCAAGCGACAGAAGCCTGGATAACAAAGAAAAATGCTAAGCTACTTAACCATAAACTCAAACAGAGCATGGTGATCCCACGAACCTTTTTCATGAGGAGTCCTTTCAAAAATAGTTTTTTTGAGTGTTGCAAATGCGTATTCTCAACATGAATAAACACTCTCAACAGACGAATTACGACCTAAAATCTAAATCGGTCTAAATTATTTCATCATCATAGGAACAATTATGTCCACCAAAGCTCACGTGGTTAGTATGGCTAATCCTGTTTTAGATTTAACCACTGGTCATGACGCCCAAATTAGGCTTCATCAAGTGCCCACAGCAGTTGATAATTTATGTTGGCTGATTGAATATGAACCATACAAAGTAGCTTTAGTGGATGGACCCGGTGCGCAAGAAATTCTTCGCTATTTATCTAAGCATAACCTACAACTCACTCATATTCTTAATACCCATACACATGGTGATCATATTGGAGTAAATCAAGAGTTAGCCAAACTGAACTTGCTTACCGATATTCAAGTTTGGGGGAGTGCTAATGCGCCCAAGACCATTCCGGGCCTTACCCGGTCGTTAAGTGATCACGAGTCTATTACTCTTGGTCCACTCTCCGGAAAGGTATTACTCACAGAAGGTCATTTAAATGGCCATATTTCATTTATTTTTAACCTTCAGCCCCCTGCTTTATCTCCCAACCAAGCTCAAGATCATGATGTGATTGAGACGCTTTTGTTTTGTGGAGATACCTTGTTTGCCGGAGGCTGTGGCTATGTCTTTGATGGGCCTATGTCGACCATGGCAAACAGCCTAGACAAACTAGCTTCGCTTTCTCCAAATACTTTGGTGTGCTGTGCCCATGAGTATACCCTAGATAACTTACACTTTGCGCTCAGCATTGAGCCTAATAACCCCAAACTCCAAGAACGAGTCCAAAAGGTAATTCAACGCCGAAAGCGAGGTCAGTCAACAGTGCCTTCCTTACTCAGAGAGGAACTTGAAACCAATCCTTTTTTGCGCAATATGAGCCAAGAAATCCTCACCAAACTAGGTCTTGAGTCAACAAGCGATCGAAGTCTGATCTTTGAGAAAACTCGTCGCTTAAAAGATAGCAAGGTCTACCGAGAAACTCACTTAGAGAGTTTATTAAAAGCCTAAGCATCTTATATTCGTTTAGCTCTCCTAACTCTCTCCTAAACCTCTCTTCTTCTTAGGTATAATATGCTCATAAAAATGAAGCATAAGCCCATTGTCGTTTGAAGCAAACTAGATCTTTGCTCACAACTTGCTCCGCCGGTCGCATCGCTTTCTACTGGCTCTAAGGGATTAAGCATTACTGGACCTTCTGAAGCCGGCATATAGCGATCGCTACCCCCTTGCTCTGTATCAGTCATATTCATAGTTGGCATGGTTTCTTCTATATCCTCACCACCCATTTCTGGCTCGGTTCCAGCGATCATTTCTCCAGCGATTACTTCTCCAGCCATAGCTTCTGGTTCAACAATGACTCCACCATTCATTTCACCGGCTTGTATTTCCGGTTCTTCGTTCATTTCACCGGCTTGTATTTCCGGTTCTTCAATGTCTTGTCGAACACGAGTTAAGCGAATTGCATCTGCGGTGATATGCTGTCCCATCTGTGACCATCCAGGGATATTATCATACACATCCACATGCTGATCTCCTCCTGCGGCAAAGGTGAATACCCCTAATTCCTGCCAATATTCAGAAGCAGACTGATCATGGCTCAAGCGACTCTCCTGACCATCATGCTTAATCAAATAAGGAGTATCAGTGCAGAGTCCATATTCTTGTGATACACTGACTTCCACTCGATATTCACCCGCTTCACTCAAGTGAATGTTCCAACGGGCCCAATTATCAGGTTCTGATGCATTAAAAGCATTGGTCCAAAACAGTTGGCCCTGCTCTCCCTCATCGACACTGCGCCAATATTGACTTGGTCCAAACTTTTGAAAGCACGCTCCACTATTATCAAGAATACCACCCTCGGCACCAAGCTCATCACAAGGCTGACCTTGACAGGGCCCCCCACCAGGACCGCCTCCCCACCATTCCCAGTGCCAAGGTTCGCTACGAATCGTGTTTTCAAAACCATAGGTAGCGCCGTTATTGCGTAACCAATCAAGAACACCTGGTCGCTCAACTCTAAAATCAAAGGCATGCCCACTTTGATGATTACTATATCCGGGAGCCGCCGCTAAATTACCGTTGTTACAGTTTTGATTAAGGTAGCAGTTATAAAGATACTCTTGCTCTGCATACGTTCTGAAAGCGGTTGAAATCTGAATATCAACACCGGTTTGAGCAGCGGCTTGATACATCACCCAATAGGCGTTTGCCGATTCTCGTTCTGCAGGTTTACCGTCTGCGGTGACCACAACAATATCATAGGGCATACCATTTACATAACCGGTATCGGTACGCTCGCTACAACCTACCTCACCACTTTTTTGTTGTGATCTTCCAGAAGATAATGCGTAAGTTTTTTGATTGAGCTCAGACTCTACATGATGAAAACAACTCACTTCATATTGAGAAGAATACTCATCAGGCTGTAGGTCTGTTTGTTCAGCACAGCCTAAAAATAACAAAGAACACAGATATAAAGTGTGGAGCGCGGACTTCGAAAACCAGCAGTATTTATTCATAACTCTACCTTATTAAAATAAGCAAACATCTATAACCTTTAGTATATCTTAAAATTCACTATAAGAAAAACCTGTTCTTTCCTTCTGAAAAATAACAGAAAAGTAAAAAAATACTATATCAAACCATTCGTTTTTATGCATAAGTGTCTTCGAAAAAAAGCGATAAGCTTCATTCTTGAGATCTATCTCGTTTTGGAGGCCTAGGTGTTTAAGGATCTAAAACAACGAAAATGGTACCATATATTACGAGTTACACTTAACCTAACAGTGGTTATGCTGTGTCTTGCTGGATCTCATATCGCTCAAGCCCAAGACGTTAATGTTCAGCAAAACTTTAATGCTCCCCCTAAGCACTTTACCAATTATGACTCCGGTGCTTGGTTGGGTTTATATACCACATATTGGCTTAGCGAAAAATGGGGCTACTATGGTGAGTACCACCTTAGGCGTGCTGACTTTATGAACCGAATGTCTAAGCTGTATCTACGCTTTGGGGTGAACTACAAAGTGGATACTCATTTCCGACTCACCTTGGGTGTGGTCAATCGTTACACTTGGTCAGATCATCCGGAATGGGCTACAGAAGAAACCTATGTCCCGGAATATCGCTTTTGGGAACAGGCTCTCTTTAATGCCAAATATTTTGGAATGAAGATCTACCATCAACTCAGAACTGAGCAACGTTGGAAACGCAGTACTAAAATCACCGATCCTACCTATTATTATTATAATCGCTTCCGTTATAAACTTCTTGCCTATGCACCGATCTTTGGTCACTTACTCGAAACCAATTCACTTTTTTTCACCTTCTACAATGAGATCTTTATGCAGGCGGGTGAAAAGGTACAGTTCAACTACTTTGAGGATAACCGTACTTATGTTGGCTTAGGATATGGATTGACCGACTCGGTTCATTTACACATTGGCTATATGAAATCCTTTGGGCAACTCAATGCCTTTGAGTTCCGAGATAATGATATTTTCCGCTTAAGTATTTATCATAAACTCAGTTTCTTTAATGATGTAGAGATGTAAACAAGCTTCACTCAAAACTTGCACTTGTCATCTATATCTTAAACAAGCTTCTTGTGAATCACTTTAGTGATTTCTTCTCATCCAAGCCCTATGTCAAGGGATGAGCCAAATCATAAACTCTCTGTCAAAAGGAAGCTCAAAGATGTCATTTATCGATCAACGACTCTCTAAGCTCTTAGTCCACTTTACTCGTTATCATCATGAAGTATTTTGGGCTAGTTTGCATTCTGTGCTTAATAAACTACTCGATTTAGCGCCACCACTACTCATTGGATTGGCTGTGGATATTGTTGTTAAGCAACAAGAATCTTACTTGGCATATTGGTATCCTCAGCCTTTACATCAGTTGTATGTTTTAGGTGTACTTACCGTCCTTGTTTGGGGTGGAGAGTCTTGGTTTGAGTATTTTTTTCAAAAACGCTGGCGAGAGCTTGCGCAAAAAGTTCAAAGGGATTTAAGACAAGAGCTTTATGCACATCTCCAAACTTTGGATTCTCAATGGTTTGCCCAACAAGAAACCGGTGATTTGCTGGCCACACTTAATGATGATGTAAACCAACTTGAACGCTTTTTTAATGTGGGTGCAAACCATTTAATCCAACTGCTCACCACAACCTTAACCGTTAGCTTCTACTTTTTTTATGTCGCGCCTTCTGTGGCTTATTGGGCCATGCTCCCCATCCCGCTTATTATTTGGGGCTCACTCAAGTTCCAAAAAGCGATTGGACCAAGATATAGCCAAGTTCGACAGCAAGCTGCCAAAATTAATGCTCAGCTCAACCATACTTTAAGAGGCATGGAAGAAGTGAAAAGTTTCACTGCTGAACAACGAGAACTAAAGCGCTTAGATCAACAAAGTCTTGCTTATCTTAATGCCAATCAAGCTGCAATCGGCTTAAGTGCGGCCTTTACGCCCATGATTAGGATGGCGATCGTCATCGGCTTTTTAGCCACTCTCATTTATGGTGGTTATTTAACCTTAGAAGGTGATTTAGCTGTAGGTACCTACAGTGTTTTGGTCTTTTTGACCCAACGTTTACTGTGGCCTTTAACCCGACTTGGAGAGACTTTAGATCTATATCAAAGAGCGATGGCGAGTGCAGAACGTGCCTTTCGCTTACTTGAGGTCGCTACGCCACAGCATCAAGGACAACTCAAGCCAGATCTTGACTGTGAAAATGGGTTGATCGATTTACGGCAAGTAGATTTTGCCTATGATGAACATCCCATCTTTAAGAGCCTTAATATCAGCTTTCCTATGGGTCAAACCAGTGCCATTGTAGGCGCTACAGGATCGGGGAAAAGCACCTTAATTAAATTATTGCTTGGTTTTAATCGACCACAAGCTGGAGAGCTATGGGTGAATGAATTACCTCTGCGAGATATTGACCTCACATATTGGCGGCAGCAAATTGGCCTAGTGAGTCAGCAGGTTTATTTATTTGAAGGAACGATCATGGAAAATATTCGCTATGGTCGTCCTTCGGCAAGTGATGATGAGGTTTATCAAGCAGCTCAGTTAGCAGGCGTTACTCAGTTTGTGACAAGTCTAAGTGCTGGTTATGAAACCAAAGTAGGTGAAGGGGGGATTCGCCTCAGTGGTGGTGAACGCCAACGGGTTTCTATTGCTCGAGCGCTTTTAAAAAATCCCAAGATTCTTATTTTAGATGAGGCAACGAGTGCCGTAGATGCCTATACCGAAGCAGAAATCCAAAAAGCCTTGAAGAGCTTTTGTCAAGGTCGAACAGTGCTCATTATTGCTCATCGTCTCAACACAATTAGGCATGCAGATCAAATCCTTGTATTAGAGCAAGGGCAAGTGATTGAGCAAGGTACACATAAGGATTTACTTGAATCTCAAGGACTCTATGCCCAACTATGGCAGAGCTAATTATTATGTTTCATTCTCGAAAAGGTTCTCAATGTACTCTGTAAAACCTCTAGTTGGACTCATATTTGATCTCACTGTAAACGATACAAAAAAACTTGCCCTTGGCTTAGGCTTGAGCTTGGTTTACTTAGCTCTAAACCCTTATATGGCTTTTGCTCAACAACAGGTGACTCAGACCCATTCAGATGCATTCGCTGATTCTTGTTTAGCTCAAAAGATTAAAGGAATGGCCTGTATTCCCAAAGGAAGCTTTATCAGAGGTTCCGAAGCTGAGCGAACCTGTATGCAAGGCGAGGTGAAGCGCTTACCCAAGGATAAGCCCAATCACCGACCGGTCGCCAAAATTGATATGCCGACCTATTATATGGATATAAGTGAAGTCACCTACAGTGCATACCAAGCATGTGTTCGTCGTAAAAAATGCCCCAAACGTAAGCCAGCTTACAGTGATTTCAGTGCTGCTCAACAGCCAATGACGGGTTTAAGTTGGTATGAGGCATTTACTTATTGTAAAGCGATAGGAAAGCATCTACCCACTGAAGCCGAGTGGGAAAAGGCAGCGCGTGGTTCTGAGGGAGAACAATACCCTTGGGGTAACGATGAACCTGACTGTGATAAAGCGGTGATTAAAGATAAATCCGGACGCAGCTGTGGAGTCAAAAAGCGCTTTAGCTATCATAACAAAGGTAAGGTTTTACCGGTAAAAAGTCGACCAGCAGGTCGTTATGGTTTATACGATATGATTGGCAATGCAGAAGAATGGACCGCCGACTGGTACACCCGAGATTGGGACAAATGTGGTGAAGATTGCGCCGGTACACATCCCAAGGGGCCTTGTTCCGAACAAGCACCGGATAAACCCTGTAAACGCTATCGCAAAAAAGTCGTTCGCGGTGGCTCTTGGTATTGGCCCAAGGAATGTGCACGTTCATGGACTCGCCGGCCACACTATCCTTCTAATAAACCCTATCATCATTTCGGCTTTCGCTGTGCAGCAAGCCTTACAGAAGCCAAAGCTTTACTTAAGCCCAACCCTAATTGATCGCTTCATGCAAAGTTAAAAAGCTTAATGACAAACTCTATCTAGAACTCTATGATCATCAGTGAGTAGATATTCGAGTTTGGAGTGATCAATCATGATGATACAGCGTTTAAAAACTTATCAAAGCTTATCCTATCTTTGTATAACTATGGTTTTGTTTTTAACGCTAATCTCTTGTAGTGATCAACATAAAGCCCTTGATCAAGCCAGTCTTGACTTTATTGAAAGTGTAGAGTTTGCACCCACCCCGCAAACGGATGATGCTTCTCGTTTAGCCAAAGCTGATGTGATTGTTTTACCAACCATCAGTCTTTCGGTGTATGTGATCGGTGCTTTAATCGCTTATATTGGGGGCACTGTTGTTTACGAAAGCTTGGCTGATGAGGGGATGGCTTTATGGGATCATGCTTGGACCGGTGATCATTTAGGTGACTATGAAGATTTTTTGAACGCCCCGGTTGATCTCGCCCAAGAAGTAGAAGCCCAAATGGAGCAGCTTAATCAAAGCCTTGCCGAGTTTGCGTATCGTTCCGATGACCCAAGCCTGCCGGGCATTACCGGAGAAATGTATCTCACAACCTTAAATGCATACGCGCACTACATCAGCATAGGCATGGAAGCTGCACAGGACATTATTAACGGACGCATTAAACCTTTGGCTGATGCACCTCGTGCCTTTCTCAATGAATTACGTATGGCTTCCTCAAGAAGTCGGAATATGGAAAGTAGTGCTGGTTTTTGTGTTAAAGCTCGAGTTCTCAATAAAGAAAATATCCCATTTATAGGCCGTGCCAAAGCACATGGCGTAAGCGATGTGATTCGTGCTTCGATGCTAGCCAGTCTAAAAGCGACCACTCGCTGTGGCTTTTATCATGAGGAAGTCATGGAAAAAGTCAGAGGCTATGCTGAAGTTCAAGACCAATATCGCATGCTAGATCAGTTCTTTTATCATTTATTTGTCACAGGCAAAGTCTTATATGCTTATGCAGGTGAATGTAGCTTACCGCCAGAACTTGAGGTTTTGGAAGGGCAAGCGTCATGTGAAGACCCCGGATGGCTCTAGCTAACTTCAGATAGACAGAAATAAACAATAAGAACAAATACTTAGAGTCCAAATAGATGAACATTGAGATAGGGTAGGTAATTAAGCGTGGCCAAGTCGAAACACAAGTCGAAACATAAAAAGAAACGCTCTCAAAAGAAGTCAGCAAATCCTACGAGTTCTCAGTCCAATCTTCAAAAGCTTAAACCCGCTTCCAATCAGTCAATGACTTTAAATGAAGCGCAGACATCACCTGAGAAAAAGCAAGAATCGGCGAGCCCGCCAGAGCCTCAAAACACTGCTCATAGCGCGCAAAGCGAATCAATAGTATCGAGCTCCTCTACCCTATCTTTATGGCAGTCACGCAGTGTTCGCTTGGCCTTAGTTATATTTTTCTCGGCACAAATGTGGGTCGCCGCCTCTTATTATTGGGGAGACTACCCTTGGGATGAGCGTTTTTCATGGCGTATGTTTTCGACCGTTCGCTCATTAAGTTGCCAAGTCCAAATGTGGGAAAGTGCTGAACATGGTCAACTCTGCCCAGATGGTCAAACAGCAAACTGTGTACCAGTGAGACTGAGCAGTCGCTATCACATGGTGTGGGTCAATCTATTAAAGAGAGGGCGTTTACAAGTTCTTAAGGAACTGAGTAAGCAAGAATGCTCTCAAGACCAGAGTAAGTCGGTTTTTGTGAACCTCAGTTGTCCTTCGCCAACTCCACCTCATCAGCAAATCATTGTGCAAAGCCCTCAGTTAAACCTGTGTGAAGAATATAAGTAAGACTTAAGCTAAAGAGCGATGTTACTTAATCCTCATCATCAAGCTTACGAATTTGCTCATGAAAAGGGCTAAAATCGATCATAAACTCCTCATCAATACTATCTTGAGGGTTAATTTGAATTTCTGCTTTAACCAAAAGCTCTGCACAGGGCTCACCAATAATGTCTTCTAAGTAAAACATTTCCATGGGGCCTTTGCCCTTGACATCGACTAAGCCTCTTGCCTTTAACTGGTACGCATCCGAGAGTAGCAAGCTGGTTTGCTTGGACATATTAATATGCATGGCCTTGGAATTGCTCTCCATGCGACTAGCAGTGTTTACCCCATCTCCAAAAATATCGTAAATATATTTGAGTCTACCAACAACGCCTCCGGTAACTTCTCCGGTGTGAATACCAATTCGACAGCGCCACTCGTATTTACTTCGCTGATTTCTTGCGTTGATAAACGCTCGCATTTTAAAGGCCGCCGATGAAATCAATTCGGCATGTCTTTTAATCTTATCTGGCATTCCACAAACTGCAAGATAAGCATCACCAATGGTTTTAATTCTTTCACAGCGATGCTGAGAGATAATGGTGTCAAAGGCTGTAAAGATCTCGTTTAATTCACTAAAAAGAGTATCTGTCGACATGCGTTGGGAAAGTTCAGTAAAGCCAACAAAATCCAAAAATAATACCGAGACTTCATCAAAGCGCTC
Source organism: uncultured Myxococcales bacterium (assembly GCA_937146725.1). GTDB lineage: Bacteria > Myxococcota_A > Bradymonadia > UBA7976 > VGTA01 > CAKZRU01. The sequence continues at coordinate 20,631 of CAKZRU010000035.1, read as the reverse complement.
CGGTCGAGTACGACCGTATTGTCTAAGCTGAGAAACACATTTTTCGGGCAAGGTATTAAACAATAAACGCTCTACTCTTCGTTGTTCACGCTTATATTGCCGATTTTTCTTTTCGATGAGCTCACTGTAAGATTTGAGCATATGTTCGGTTTCTCTGACCGCTGAATGATCAGAGCCTTCAAGCATTAAATCGCCATTTTGCAAGAGTTTAAGCTTAAAGATAATAGGGCTATCTAGCTGATCAATGGTAAAATTGACCACAAACTCGCCACTTTTCCCTTTGCTGATACGTTTGAGCAAACGCTCAAGCTTAACATCGGGAAAAAGTTCTGAAAAACTAAGAGGGTCAACATGATTAAGCTGATTTAGTCGTGTCTCTAGTTGTGGTTCAGCCAAATGAGCAAGAGAGCTGAGGAAGATACGAGCGCTGTGATTGGTCACTTTCACTTGATATGTATTAGCATCAATAATGATGACTAAAGTGCTTAACTGATCAAGCAAGGCCAAATCCATATAAGTTTAGTCTTCCTCAACAATCGCAGACCTGGTACTTGCTACGATGCCCATAACAGTTTCAATATCTTCATCTTCCATACCAACATCTTCCAAGACATCTTGCAGAATCTCGGCCACCTCATCAAAATGAGCATTGGTAATTTTTAAGCCTCGATGACTCACGTCGAGCGTTCGCCCCGTATATTCAGCCGGGCCGCCTAAAACATGGCTAATGAACTTGGTTTGATGATCGATCAAGTTTTCCATATCCACATGCTCAAAGTATGATTTAAGGCTAGGACTAGCAATAACGTCCTTATAAAACTGACGCACGATGGTACTTACAGTGGCAAAGCCGCCATATTTCTCAAAAAGATTCATTGATCACCTCTGTAAGCTTATTAAATGTGCCTAGGTTACTACCCTAAAATATAAAAAAAATGACAGCAAAAAGCCCCTATGCTTATCAATTAGACCCTATCAAAATCTATAGGTTTATCGAAATCTAGGCTAATGAAACCCTAACAAATTAAAAACTGCATGCAAAAAAAACACAGCATAAACAACTGTTTTTTAAAGTAAAAATCAAACTAGCTTACTGAAGTCCTTGTCGTAATTCAAAAAATATAGGCCTTCGTTTCGGTGAGCTGATTCTCATTTGTTTATGTATACGAACCGATAGACTTGATCGAACTAGTGAATGCAAAAAAATGAAAAGTTTTTTGTCCTAAGTTTGCCAAGTAAGCGGTTTATTATATGTGACTGGCGCTTAAGTGATTTAAGTTTAGTGAGTCACAAGGCTTTGGTTAAGAGTTCAGTTTAGCCAAAGCTTCATGAGTGTTTCAGGGAAACGGCTTTGCCATGAACTGAAATCGGCTGTAGGGCCACGACTCGGCCACAAGTTATTCATCAACCAGCAGATAAAATGCTGCATTTTATCCTTCTCTTCAGTGAGTTCTTAATACAAACCATTGTTCATTGTTTTACTCACTGAGGATACCCTTGTGCTTTGCTAATTGTCTTTTGTCAATTGCTCCTTGCTTATGATGCATTTCTTGACTCTCGTGGCGCTCTTTTTTGCACTCTTTTTTGCACTCTTTTTTGAACTCCTTTTTGAACTCCTTTTTCTCTGTTTTAAGCCCTGCTTAATCCCCGGTATTCCTGTACTCAAATCTATCCCTAATCTTTCTTTCGCCACCAACCAGAATAAATAAAATATATGAATTAAATAAGGAGCTTAAGAGCAAATGAAGATCAATTTAAGACAAGCTGCTATGATCCAAAAGATATTCGAAGATGAAGTCAGCAAGCAAAAAGATGAGGACGCTCATATCATCATTAGTCTTTTTGAAAACAACATCTGTGAACGGCTTGAGCAACAGAGCCAAGCTTACTTAAAGGCTGAAGCTAACATGCTAATCTATTGGGAAGCTCGTCGAGTATTACGAGCGATCATTGCAGAATATAATGTGAAGGCTGGTATCCATGAATTATTGGCCGAAGATGCCATGCTTGCCTCAAAGGGACAGCACTTTAACAATATTATGCGTTTTGGCAATCCACGCCTCTCTAATGAAGCCATTAAGCGTCAAAACGAGTCCTTACTCAACTCAGATGAACGTTTTGTAAAGCTTAGTGCTATCCCTCAAGAGTTTATAGACACTGTGGAAACTCAATTAGAAGATCTTAAGCGTCGACGCCGAAAAATCAAGGACGAACTTCTGCTCATCAATGTTAATACCGAGATTACAGTTCCTCAAAAAGTGGCCCAGCTTATTAAAGAACTTGGACTGGCTTAAAGCCTTGTATACATCATGCTTGTTGATTTCTTTGGCTTTGAATGCGGTCAAACCAGGCCTTGAGCTTAGGTCTGTCTTCAATGGTCTTAAAGACCGGAAACTCTTCGACACACTTAAAGGCACCATGTAAAGCCGCATCAGCGATGGTTGCTTGCTCACCAATCACAAAGTCTTTGCTTCCAATTTGTGCTTCGACATGATCTAGGCATTCTTGGAGCCAAGCATGACCATCCGTACGACCCACTCGCTTTAAAATACGTTTCACAATCAGTTTCATGATTAATGAACCCCCAATTTTTACCTTAAAGCGATCCCACCATCCAAAGTTACTTTCTCGAGCAGTGATATTTGCAGCTCGAAAAGCATTGGACCAAGTGTCATAAATCACAGTGGGTAAGGCAGGCATTAGTTCACGATCAACCCAATCCTCAAAAGCTTCGATTTCCTCGTCGATCTGCCCAGCTTCATCACTGGTTAAATTAGGACCGGTAGGCACTAGGCGGTCGATCTCAAGTAAAATATCTGTGGAATCCCAAATGATTTCTTCACCCACTTGTAAAACCGGTACCTTACGAGGTGCTTCTTCGGGTAAAGGAGGTAACTCTTTCTTATTTCCTGGGGCAACTTCTATTTTAGTGTAGCTTACACCTTTAAGATCCAAGGCCGCCCTAACCTTGTGACAAAAAGGGCAGAGCTGAAATTGGTAAAGAGTAATTGAAGCGCTCGCACTAGTCATATGCTTTCACCTTACTAAAGAATTGAATGTATGAGAGAGATGGCGCATAACATATAGGTTTCATCATATTCAAGAAAATGAAGCATCGGATAAGCAATTATTATACCTGTTAAAACAGTGTATTCTGTAATTCGGGCTAGTGTTTAGACACTAGAAACAAAATGATACATTTGATACAGTCACGATCATAATCCTCTTTTAAACTGTAGAGTCCCCCTATTACAAAAAACGCACCAAGCTATTAATTTAATTAATAAAAGCTCAGCAAGCTATTCTCATCAAAAACTTGGCACAGGCCTTGCTCTTGAGAGAATCAAGGAAAAAGTATTCTATATGAAACTTAACTTTGCTCTAAACCAACTCATATGTATCATCTTTCTCGATGTATCGCTGAATGAGTATTAACTTAACCAAGGAGTTTAACTGATGTCTGCAAATGACTTGTTAACCAACTACATCTTTTGGCTCATCGCCTTTTCGGTACTAGTCACCGTTTTTGAGGTCATTTGGCCGGCTCGTGAGCAAAAGATTGCCCGTAAATGGCTTTGGTCCGATTATGTTCACTTAGCGTTCAATGGTCACCTGTTTGGCCTTTTGCTTTATGGTATCGCCACCTATCATGTTTTACCTCATATCGATGGTTTCTTAGCAGAAAATGGTCTCAAAGAAGTTTTATACTTTGGGGCGGTTGAAAGCTGGGGCTGGGGCTTAGTTTTACAGTCATTTGTCGCATTAGTTGTTCTAGATTTTGTTCAGTGGTTAGTCCACAACACCTTGCACAGAGTGGACTTTCTTTGGGAAATTCACAAGGTTCATCATAGTGTAAAAGAAGGAGAAATGGACTGGATAGTGTCCTTCCGCTTCTCATGGATCGAACCGGTCATTTATAAAAGTGTGATGTATATTCCCGCGATGTGGTTTGGCTTTGCGCCTGAAGCACTTTTCTTCCATGCTGTTTTTGGCACATTAATCGGGCATTTGAACCATGCGAACCTCACTTGGGACTACGGCCCATTACGTTATGTTTTTAACAGCCCTCGTATGCACCTGTACCATCACGCTTATGATGCTCCGGCTCATGGACAGAACTTTGGAATTACATTATCTTGTTGGGACTGGGCCTTTGGCACGCACCATCTGCCCGACGAACCCTGCCCAAAAATTGGTTTCCCTGGTGTAGAAGACCTACCCAATGACTTCTTTGGACAGTTAGCTTGGCCTCTACCTCACTTTGTCAAAGCTTTTAGCAAGGGAACTCGTCCGTTAACTTCTATTCTTGGTATTGTTGTTCTTGCCGGTCTTTACGGTGCAAGCTTACCAGCAAAGCCAAAAACACCTATGTTTAACGAGCCCATGGCCAGCTCACAACCTACCGGTCAAAGTCAAGTTTCTTGGCGTGCTGAAAGTGCTGAGGACTTTGCCAAAGCAGTAGGTTTATTTGGAAGCGAGGCTAAGGCTGAGGGGTGGCTACAAAGTCAATATGCGATCAGTGCTAAGGAACTTGCATCTGCCTTGGGTGCACCCAAACTCATCATTCTTGATGTTCGTGCCGGTGATGACTACAAGGATCGCTTTGCAGCGGGCCATATTCCTTCGGCTCAATTAGTGACTCGCTCTGATTATTCCGGAGGCTCTATTCCGGGAATGTCCTTTGGTAAAGAGGCCCTACAAAAGATGCTACAAGCCAAAGGTGCCCAAGCTGGCGGTGAGATTGTGATTACAGGTGATGGCGGTCCTGAGCCATATAGACTATGGTGGACCTTGCTACAGGTAGGTGGTGTTAAGGCGCGTGTTCTTAACGGTGGACTTGCCGCTTGGAAGCATATTGGGGAAGCGATTGCCGCTGGTGACGGACAACAGGTTACGGCCGGTAATATAGAACTTAAGGGTGGAAATGCTCAAAACCTAGTACTTGCCGACCTTAAGGAAATCCAAAATCAACACGCAAATCTACAATATTTGGATACCCGCAGTGTGGATGAGTTTACCGGCAAGATGCAACACAAGAAGTCAACACGAGCCGGACGTATTCCAGGGGCCAAGCACTTGCTATGGACCGAAGCGCTTAAGCTTGTTAATGGTGACGTACCGGTGCTTAAGTCAGTTTCGGAGCTCAAAGACTTGATGAATACAAGTGGTATTCAATGGGATCAGCCATTGATAACATATTGCCAAAGTGGAACTCGCTCGGCTGCTGTTTATTATGGGCTTATACAGGCCGGCTATAAAGCGGATCAGCTGTGGAACTATGATGGCTCATGGGCCGAGTACTCTCGCTCTACCGAAAAGTTAGAGACAGGTGCTCTTTAAGAGCAAAAAAACGTTCCAAGTTGTGATCGTTAGCAGTATTTTATTGCTAACCATCGGCTTAGTCTTTAAGCCAAAGCCAAGTCGTAAAGCTTATCAGCCACAGCTTTCATCACTCCATACCAGTGAGGGCTTTGGCATATCTCTAGGTCTCTTTGCGAGTCAAGCGGATTGGGATTACCAAGGTTTGCTCAATGAAGTCTATCAAGTAGGCGCTCGGCAAATTATGATCGTTGTGCCGATTAACCAAGAAAGCCACCTAAGTAATACTCCAAGTTTAGGGGTAGTAATCGAGCGGATAAGAAGCACTTTAAGGCAGGCCAAAACACTTGGATTTAACGTGACCTTAATGCCGGTAATTAAGCTACGTCAAAGACAGATGAACTACTGGCGTGGCACATTAGCACCAACTCGACCAAATCTTTGGTGGAGTAATTACCGAGTAGAACTTAAACGCTTAGCAAGTCTTGCCAAGCAGGAAAAGGTAGAACGCTTAATCATTGGTGCTGAACTCTGTAGCTTAGAGCATGAATATGAGCATTGGGCCGATTTGATTCAGCTGATTCGCCAGCGTTTTCCGGGCGCTTTAAGCTATTCGGCCAATTGGGATCATTACCAAGAAATAAAGTTTTGGCCCTTGTTAGATGAGCTGGCGGTCACCGCTTATGTTCCCATTGCCCGAGAAAGTGAAATCGCTCAAACTTGGCAAGCTTATCTTAAGCAAGTGACTGACTTTGCACACAAGCAAAAGCGCCCTTTATTGATCAGTGAATATGGTTATCCGGCACTTGACAGTGCGATGAGTCAGCCGTGGAATGAAACAACACCGGCCGCATTAAACACCCAATTACAGTCGCGTTTGATTAAGGGATCCACCCAATTTCTGTTAAAGCAAATACGTTCAGAAGATGCAGGTCTTAAGGCTGCCTTTTTATGGAACTGGTTCGGCTTTGGTGCCCAAAAAGACCGTGGTTTTAGTCCTCGAAAGCGAGAGGCAGAACAAGTACTAAAACAGTTATTGAGTCAATAGCTTATATCGTTAAGCCTTGCTCTACTCTTGGCGAATAAACTCATAAGCGCCATCGGTAGCGCCCCATACTTGTTGGTCATTACTATCAAAGCCACGATCCCAAGAACGAATCTCACTGTCGTTCATATATACTTCGCTAGTCGCATATGAAGCACCCCCTAAGGTGCTTGAACATTCTGTGCCTCTAGTGCCTCCTTCAAAGTGATCTTCTTGCCAATTCAAGTGTACCGCACAGCCCTCACGAAGCGTAACATCCGCTAAAGTAAAATCCATAGTCTCAAGTCGATCACATAAGCCCACCAAAGAATCGGGATCATTTACATTATAAACACTTGAAATTACCTCAACCTGACCATCTTCAGCAAGCACTGCTTCCACATGATAGAGGCGTTGACGATAAGGTTCATCTGCTGCGGAAACTTGCGCTTGTTCAATGTATAGAACATGCTCACCAAGCTCAAGTGCGTTCACTTTACAAGCGGTCAACTGAATGGCATAATATGCAGGTTGAGTGCGTGATTGAGCCGATGAATCAAAGCGACCGGTGAGCCAATCAAAGGCTCTTTGTGCCATGGCATCCATTTCTTCCATCATGCTTTCAGGATTCATTTCGCCAGCTTCTACTTCACCGGCCATCATCTCGCCAGCTTCAACTTCATTAGTTCCCGCCATTTCACCGGCTTCAACTTCATTGGTTCCTGCCATTTCACCGGCTTCAACTTCATTAGTTCCCGCCATTTCACCGGCTTCGACCTCATTCGTATCTTCTTTAGAGTCACATGCATAAAGTGATGAGCTACACAACAACAGACTGAGAATTAATTTGTAAGTATTCATGTCATTTCCTTTTTATAACGTCTGTTATTTAATATATAAGCCTGCCGTAAAACTCAAGTTTATTTTTGGGAAACTTGAGAAAGATGTAGTTTTATGTTCAAAAATAGCAGACTGCACTCATTAAAAAGAGATAACAATTAAGCTAAAGACTCAGATCTATTGCCAAAATAACAATAAGTATGCTTAGGATATATAAAGTTTAGGCCTCACGATTTAATACAAGGTGAATAGTAATGCTCTGCTTATCTTCACAAACATCTTGCCGTTCTCTTTTCTTTTCAACTTTTGCTTACTTATGGCTCTATTTGTGCTTTAGCCTAAGCTTAACAGCCTGTCAAAGCAGCTCTCAGCTGTATTCAGGCAATCGCTATGTGATGCCCATTCAATCCGTGAATGCTCCAACTCAGTGTAATTCCGCGCAAAGTGCCAAAGCTTGGGCGGTCGTGGCCGGAGTGAACTTTTACCAAGATGAGCGTATTCCTGATCTTAAAGGTGCAGTGAATGACGCTTGGAACTTTTATCATTATTTAGTCAGTCCTAATGGAGCACGTTTTGAGCCAGATCGAGTGCGCCTCTTACTGAATGAGCAAGCAACTCGAGCAGGTATTGAGGATGCGCTTGGCCAATTTTTAACCTCTGCCTGTCCACAAGATAAAGTCGTCATCTATTTTGCCGGCCATGGTGCACCTGAACCAGACCGTCCCGAAGAGGCTTTCTTGCTCATGCATGACACCAATTTGGATTCTATGGTTTCATCCGCCGTATCAATGAGTCAATTACCCAAATTCTTACAATGGCGAGCCGGTCAAACCGCTGAACTCCTTATGCTGATTGATGCGTGCCACTCCGGTAATATTAAGTTTCCGAACCAACGAGGAATCACAAGTACAAGTTTAAAAAACTCAGAATTGGGTCTGCTTGAAAAAACTCGAGCTAAGTCTGTGCAAAACACTTTAAAGAAGATGGTTAAAAACCAAAATGGATGGGGCGCCATTAGTGCCGCCGCCGCCAATCAAACCGCTGGTGAAAGTGCTGGAGGCGTTTGTCAACTTGCCGGTAAGGACTACAATGGTGGCTTATTTACCTGTGCCCTTTTAGAAAGCTTTGATGGTAAGGCCGACCAAAACCAAGACAAAGCTCTTAGTCTTGATGAGCTCTTTAAGCATGTGAGTGGACGACTAGTCTCGATGCGAGGCCTAGATCAAATTCCTCAGCGTTCGGGTAATATGAGCGGTAATCAACAGCTATTTCCCACCATTGATCAAAAGCTTGAATTACCTCAAGTCCCTTTACGCTATCTGCAAGAAACCCATCCACATCCCTATCGACCTTGGCTGTATGGTTCCTTGACACTCAGTGGCGTGGCCTTAGCAAGTAGTATTGCCATGAACTTTATCGCCAATCAAAGCGCTCGAGATGCCAATCAATATACCGCCTCGGCCGCCACAGAACTCGCAGGACCACAAGGCTATAATTCTTTGAGTCAGCGTTATGAAAAAGATCGTTCAACGGCCATGCAACTGTATATCAGTACAGCCATTCTTAGTGCAATTGCGGGAAGCTTATTTACGATGGATGCATTGCACCAACCTGAAGGAGAGGCGGAAGTTTATCGGCGAGCGCCAGCCATTGTTTTAGAAAGGCAGGCCCCATGAAAACTCTATACTTTGATCGTTTGATAGCTTTTAGCTGTTTAATCTTACTCTTTACTCAAGCCTGCTTTGAAGAATTAGATACGCCTTCGCCTTGTTATAATCTAGATGCGCTTTCAGTGCCCCAAGAGGTGCCCTCAAGTGAACAAGGACTTGGGGTGAATCTTGTGGAATATCAATACCGCTATTTAAAAGATCAGGCGCTCCATTGCGAGATCAATTCAGGAAGCACCAAAGGTGAAGATGCCTGCATTGAGTTTTACAAGGAAAAGCTGAGTGTTGATACCAGCAACTTGAGCCGACTTTACACTGAGTTTCCCGGCATCTCCTGTGTTGCTTTTAATGAGCTTGATGACAAGAGCTACGGCTATTGTGCCTTGATAAGTCCTGCTGAATCAGAATGTTCATGCTACTTTAACCGAGATTGTGACAGCAATAAGCTCTGCTATTCCAATCAACTTTATTTGATTGAAGACTGTGGTGATGATCAGCGCTGTACTCGTTGCCTAAGTCGAGATGAAGCACCCGCTACTCGCTAAGCTTTTAAGCCGGCAGTAGATGTACTAAAAAGTGAATAATTTAGCGAATCTCGCCTTGCCACACCGCTTGCACAATCTTGCGATAAGCTTCTGCCAAGCGTTGATCGCCTTGTACATAGCTTCCTTTTGCCGGTACGTGCATTGAAATCACTAACTCAACACCTTGATTTAATTGAGCTTCTCCATTTTCAAAAGAGGGCAGGCAAGCGTAGTCAGTGTGAACTAGCTCGCCTCCACGAGAATAGCCTAAGCCCAGCTTAGCAAAGATACGCCATTGACCTTGGCTTGCAGCTTCAAGCGCATGAATATCTAGGGCACTTTGCATATATATTGAAATATCACCTTCCATGCCCTGTGGTGTTTGCTGGTCATACCAAATGGATTCCTTAGCACCATATAGAAGCACTTTCATATCTTCCCAAGTACTAAACTCAAGATGAGTCTCCGGATTTTCTCTATACATCACCACGCGCTTTAGCGCTTCGGCTAGACTTAAAGTTGATAAGTCATTGGAAGGAATCCAACTTTGATTAGGCTTGATCGTAATTTGTTCTTCTCCATGGCTAAACTCAAAACCAAGATCTGCTGATCTAGCTCCATAGTTTCCACCATAGCGCTCACTCATAGGTCGCTTTAACCAACGCTCATGAAGAATTTGATTTGCATACTCCCTCCCACCTACATCGTGAAACCAACTCATCAGAGAATTTGATGTGTAATTTTTCTCATCGTAGTTATGTACAACGGTGACTAAGTCTCCCACCGGAATCCCTTCAACCACAGCATCCAAACCAATGGCGCCCTTTGACTCATAGCGTAGGTTTTCCGATGCGTTTAAGATGCCCAAAAACTTCGATGAACTCCACATTTCTAGGACATCGCTGTGTTTACCATTACTTAGATAACGATAATAAGGCACACCATCAACGCGTCTAATTAAAATAACGGTGGCTGATAGTTCCTCACCAATTAAGGTTTTTAGGGCCTCAGTTTCAATCTCGAGCTGTCCGTTAATGACTGCATCAACCGTTGCATAGCCTGGTACACTCTCAATAAACTCTTGAGAGCTCTTAATGGGACATTGAAACTCGCGATCTCGGTTACTTGGAAGCACTTTTTTACACTTAGTATCATCTAAATACTCCAAGTAATCCGCCGGATATTCGCCACAAGTGTGGTCGCTTTTATGAAAGGGCTCACGAAAAGTATTAATACCTACTCGAGTTTGCTTATTTATCCCTGTGTCAGTATTTGCTGGGTCAGAGCAGGCGAATAAACTGAAAGTGATGAGGCTAAGTAAGCATGCTCTATAGCATGTACTTAAGGTAAAAGTTTTACAGGATTTATAATAAGCCATAACGCCTACTCAATCATAATGACAAACTGTTGTAATCAGCGCTAAACGCTTAAAAAATCTAACAAGATATTTAAAAAGTTGAGCTAAAGCTATACCTTAACCGACTTTGAACACTTTATTTAACATGTTGCAAACTATTCAAATTCAAGATTTAAATCAAGCCTAATCATCATTCATTAAACGATATATATATCTCTTTTACTTTGAGCTTACCAATAGTGTACTAGTCCGATACATCATCACAATATGCCATTATATGCTAGTCTTGGAATAAGTTCAGAAAGCGAAGTTGTTTCTTTGATAGGCTTGGTTTAAATTACCTTTATCTCCAAATCACTCGTGATGATCTTGTGATAATCTTGAAAGGATATTCTAGACTTAATATGGCACCCAAACATGATTCTAATTCAGCAAATCCCTCTTCTCACTCTTCATATGAGTACGCTAAAACAAACAATTCAGAACATTATGATCTGATTGTCATTGGAAGTGGCCCAGCTGGTGAAAAGGGTGCTTCCCAAGCTGCTTATTTGGGACGCTCGGTCTTGGTCATTGATGCAAGCTTAGCAGGTGGGGCGTGGGTGAACACAGGCACTATACCATCAAAAACCCTTCGCGAAACTGCGCTTTACTTATCGGGTGGTCGTGGTTTAGGAATCTCAACTCCCTTTGGCCGAGAGCGCTCAGTACAAAATCTGATGGCCATGGAAAGGCGGATTGTCACTCGTTGGCGTGAGAAGGTTGAACGTGGGTTTAAGGAGCTTGAGATCAAAAGAAAAACCGCTTTAGCAAGCTTTAAAGACCCATATACTTTAAGCCTTTCCGATGGAACAGAAGTCACTGCTGATCATTTTTTAATTGCCACCGGTTCTCGTCCAAGACCCATTGACTTTGCGCCGGTTGATGGGGAATGTATACATGATTCTGATACTCTCTTAAGAATCTCTGAAATCCCAGAAACAATGATTGTGCTTGGTGGCGGTGTCATTGGCTGTGAATATGCCTCAATGATGCAAGCTTTAGGAGTACAGGTCACCTTACTTAACGCACATGATCGCTTACTCGGTTGGTTGGATTCTGATGCAAGTACCTTATTAGAAGAGGCCTTTACTCAGTCTGGTATTGTCATTCGCCATGGAGCACGAGCTGCTGCTGTGGAACGTTCAAGCTTAGGCGTCAATATCACTTTGGATGATGGTACCTTAGCCCAAGCCGATATGTGCTTCTTAGGTTTAGGCCGCCTTCCCAATACCGAAAAGTTAAACTTAGCAAATGCCGGTGTTAAGCTTAGCAAACGAGGCACAATCATCGTGGATGAGTTTCAAAAAACGAATGTAGATCACATTTATGCGGCCGGTGACGTGGTCGGCTTTCCATCACTAGCAAGCGTCAGTATGGAACAAGGTCGAGTCGCTACCTCATACATGTTTGGTGAAGAACGTGGTGCGCTTAACAAGCTTTTCCCCTATGGAGTTTACACCATTCCCGAAGTCAGCACAGTCGGTTTAGATGAAGCCAGTGCTCTTCGTGAGGGCTATGACATTGTGACCGGTGTAGCCGACTATCAAAAATCTGTACGCTCGGTCATGCTTGGGGCCGAACAAGGGCTGGTTAAGTTGGTGGTTGATCGTAAAACTCATCGTTTACTTGGAGCAACCATTGTGGGCGCACAAGCAACTGAACTTATCCACTATGCAGCCGCTGTGATTCACTATCAAGGCACCGTGGATGAGATGATCACTTTTGTTTTTAATCTACCCACTTTAAGTGTGCTTTATAAACAAGCGGCCTCAAATGCCTTACACAAACTAAACTGCAAGGAATCTGAAGAGTTTAGGGAACGCTCAGAGCCCCTTTAAACCTATCCTAAATATCTTAACTATAAATGCACATCATCGATAACAATCACTTGGCGACGTTCCTTGGGTGATTGAGGGATTTCATCAAAGTCGAGTTTAATTGAGGTTTGATCAAGCTCAAAGCCTAAGTGCTTTAGTCGTTCAATAATCAACAGATGATTAGCGAGCAATTCTTCAAAACTAAGCAGTTGAACCATGTGAGGTTCTTTAGTTGCTAGGTTTTGCCAAAACTCATAATAGGCCTCATAGTCCGCTTTAAAAGCGGGTAAAGCCTGTAAAGCTTCTTCTTTAGTGGCAAACCATTGACAACGAAGCCCCCAATTCAGCATGGAAACTAAAGCCGGCTTCATGGCCTTATAAATCACGATATGTCGGGTATCGCTTGGAAAACGACAAAGAGTATTAAGCTCAAGAATACTTTTAGCAGCGTACGTATTACCGTATTCAGCGCTTAAAACAGGTGGGATCAGGTCTTTATCTGCATACCAACGAAAATGCTTATGCTGAGGCTGGTTGCGAGGAGGATCAAACTCATTGATGACCGAGCATCCTATTTGCTTCAAAGATAACAGCAGAAAGTTGGTGCCATTTCTTTGCAAGCCGTGATGGGCGATAAAGCCACTCTGTTTTAGACCGATCTTGAGAGTCGCTAGTTTTTTAGCACCGATATACTTTAATCTTTGATGAATCTTCTTGAGCATGTTCTTTTCTTTTAGGCTAGCGCATATGTTCATAAAAGCTTTAGCATATCTTAAGCAAGTATCTACTCAATATTGGTAAGTCAATGAAAGTGATTTGATCATTTATGAGCACATCAGAATTACAAAAAACATCAGCCTTATATCCTTTTCACTTAGCATTTCCGGTGAATAACCTAGAAGAAAGCCGTCACTTTTATGGAACCATCTTGGCCTGCCCCGAGGGTCGTTCTTCTGCTGAGTGGATCGATTTTAATCTCTATGGCCACCAAATCGTGGCCCATTTAGTCAACGAGTCCAAATCACAAGATCAAGACTGCTCTTTAGTTGATGGGCAGCAAGTTCCGGTTAGGCATTTTGGTCTAGTTTTACCGTATCAAGAGTGGCTTGAGTTAGCAGAACGCCTACAGAAAGCAAATATGAAGTTTTTGATTAAACCTTGTGTGCGCTTTCAGGGAACGCCCGGAGCACAGTCCACATTTTTTATCCAAGACCCAAGTGGCAATACCTTAGAGTTTAAGTCCATGTCTGATCCACAGGCATTATTTACACGCTTTAATTGAGTTAGACTCCACATGTTGATCTTGCTCATTGCGCTTGATGTATGTAGCTTGCTCAAGCAAGTCTTATTCTTGATGCACCTCATCTTTGGTAAAGTTAAAGTGCATCAGAGAATTTGATTAGATTCATCGATGATTATGAATAGGAGAAGCAAACGATGAGAGATGTTGTAATTGTAAGTGCGGCCAGAACCCCTATTGGCTCTTTCCAAGGTGCTCTTTCGAGTGTAACTGGACCTGAGTTAGGCGCTACAGCAATTAAAGGCGCCTTGGAACAAGCAGGGATTGCGAGCGATGCTGTAGATGAGGTTATCATGGGTTGCGTTTTGCCTGCTGGTGTTGGACAAGCTCCGGCTCGCCAAGCAGCTCTCAAAGCTGGTGTTGCTCGCAAAACGCCTTGTTTAACGATTAACAAAGTGTGTGGTTCTGGCCTAAAAGCAGTCATGTTGGCGGCTCAAAGCATTCGTTGTGGTGATGCTGATATTGTTGTTGCAGGTGGTATGGAGAACATGTCTCAAGCGCCGTACCTATTACCCACCGCTCGTAATGGCATGCGCATGGGTCATCAACAAGCTGTCGACTCAATGGTACATGATGGCTTATGGGACCCATATAACAATTATCATATGGGTAATGCTGCCGAACTATGCGCCAGTGAGCGTCAACACAGCCGTGAAGAACAGGATGCTTTTGCGGTTGAAAGCTATCGTCGTGCTTTGGCAGCTCAAGAAGCTGGTTCTTTTAAAGCTGAAATTGTACCTGTTGCTGTTCCTCAACGTCGTGGAGAGCCCATCATGGTGAGCGAAGATGAGGAACCCGGCAAGGGTCGTCCGGACAAGATCCCAAGTCTCCGCCCCGCCTTTGTTAAAACCGGAACCATTACTGCAGCCAATGCCAGTTCCATCAATGATGGAGCAGCCGCATTAGTGCTTTGCAGTGCTGAATATGCAGAAAAGCATAATCTGAAAGTCATGGTCAAGCTCTCAGCTTACACACAGCATGCCCAAGATCCAGAGTGGTTTACCACTGCACCTGCCTATGCGATGAAATCACTTTTTGAAAAGGTGAATCTAACTCCAAATGATATCGACCTATATGAAGTGAATGAGGCTTTCTCTGTGGTTTCATTAGCCTGTAATCAAATTGCTGAGCTGCCTGCCGACCGCGTGAATGTTCGTGGTGGTGCTGTTGCTTTGGGTCATCCGATAGGTGCGTCTGGCGCCCGTATATTGGTCACTTTGCTGCATACAATGAAAGATCAAAACGCCAAACGTGGTGTAGCTAGTCTTTGTATTGGTGGTGGTGAAGCTGTGGCAGTGTTAGTCGAAGCCTAAAGTAAATGAAAACGAGGCTTAGCTTTGGTCTAGTTGTTATGCTTAGCTTGCTTCAGGCTCATTTATGCACCCATGCTTATGCTAATCCTCAAGAGTTCTCTAAACCTGAACTTTTACAAGGGATTTGGCAAAGCGGGACTTTAAGCTTTACCTTAACTGCTCAGGGAGAGCTTGTTTTAAAGCAAGGTGTACTGATGACTAGATTTAAGGGTACACTCAAGCAAGATCTCAAAGGCTATTGGTGGTCTAAAGAACAGCGTTTATGCTTTTTTTTAGATCTATCTTCTCGCTGTTATGAGTTTCGCTTGCTGAATAAGCTGCATAAGCAAGGTGTACTAAAACTCAAGTTGGGTAAGCGTTGGCTTGAGTTTAATAGAGCTTGAGTTCAATAAGGCAAACATTTAATTAATGCTGTGGTGTGCAGTGCAAAGGATTGGGCGCGATTTGCTGAATGAGTTCGTGATTTGGCTGACTTGAACTTGGGCTACATACGCCTAAGACGCCCGGACGCAAACGACAGCGCTCCCCAATCTTTTTACAAAGCGGCTGATTGTCTCTCTTGTCCTTCTCTTGTTCAATGGCGGGCTGATTGTGCTGACTTGGATTGTGCTGACTTGGCTTCTGTTGACAGCCTACAAGGCTGATCACCAACATAATGCCCACTAGCCAAGAGCTCGCTCGAGCAAGTTGCTTGATTAAACCTTGCTTGATTAAACCTTGCTTGATTAAAGAGCAGTATTTCATAGACTATGGCTTTCGTTATCGCTTTGATGACTTAGGAGAGATTACTTAGGAGAGCATCTATGAGTACATATAGTCAATTTTTAGCCACGCATCAAACTCAAGCCCAATGGCGTTATCAAGTAAAAGCCACTCTTAAAAACCAAAAGGCCTTAGATCGCTATTTAGCATGGCTCTTTGACGGTCATGTGCAAGCGGTATGTCATTGGGCCCAATCTGCCGAGGTGGTCATGCTTGAAAACGATGGAAACTCTCTACCTCAAGTTTTAAGTGTGTATTGGTTTAAAAGTAAGGCTGAGTTTGAACAGTATGAAAAAGAAGGTGCGCCCAAACTTAGAGAAGAAGGGATTGCCTTAGCACAAGAATTGGGAGGAATTGAGTTTAGCAGAAGCTTAGGTTGGGCCTGGTCTTTTACCTCAGATGCACAATAAACCAAGGGCTCAAACATGAGTTTATCCGCTAAAATACTTGCCCCAATGCTTTTGCTGATCACTTTATTTGCGGTGAATACTCTGTATAGCGCTCAAAGACTCAACCAAGTCTTAGGACGTGTCTCTGTGATGCAAAGTTCGCTCTCCGCTTTGCCGGATTCTTTTAGAGAGCTTCGGCGTGAGGCCGAAATGATCGAGGGCTTACTTAAGCGTTGGGAACGCTTGGAAAGCGAGCAAAGAGAGCGGGTCATATCGGTACGATTTGCTGGATTAAACGCACGCTTAAGCGAAAGCCTTATTCGACTTGAAGCTCTTAAGTATCCACCTCAAATCGAAAAACTACAGCGCTATGGTCGCTCTTTGCTAGCGACTTATGTTCAACTCGAAGCCGAGTTTGCACAATATGCCAAAAACGCGCAAAACAAGCCCTCTGTATCGACCAAACGTTGGCAAGCTTGGATCGTTTCGATAGATGAGTTAAATCAAAGGCTGACCCATTTAAATGAAGCCGAAGCCCAGCATCAAGAGCAAATCGAGGCCGAAGCACTCTATTCAGCCCTTTTGTTTACCTCGCTCTCCTCTGTTCTCGGCCTGGTATTCATTCTTTATTTATCTCGACTCATTAAACCGCTTCAAGGGCTTACCGAGGGGGTTACCGCTTTTAGAGAGGGCGATTATGGATATCGCATACAAGCAACCGGTTCAGAAGAGTTTGCCCAATTAGCCACGGCCCTCAACCAAATGGCTTCAGCGATCGAAATGCGCGATTCTCAACTTTTAAGTGAGCAACAAAGGCGCTTACAAGAGGCAAGTTTAGCAGCCGCAGGTCATCTGTCGGCCCAAATTACCCATGAGTTACGAAATCCATTAGCATCGATTGGCTTAAATGCGGAGCTGTTGGATGAAGAAATCGTTGACTTAGGTTTAGAAGAGCTTAAGCAAAAAGAACTGAGCTCCTTACTGAGTGATATTTCTCGTGAAATCGAACGTTTAAAGGGAATTACCGAAGAATATCTACGCTATGCTCGCATCCCTCCTCCGGAACTTGATGATTTAGATCTCAATGTATTGTGTCAAGATATCATCGACTTTAGCCGAGCCGAAACCGAGCGCTTTAATGTGGTTCTCACCCTTGACCCAGATCCCGTACCTAGATTGGTCAAAGCTGATGCCAACCAACTTCGCTCCGCTATGATCAATCTGATCCGAAATGCATGTGAGGCTCTGGAAACAAGTGGAGGCTTTATTAAAATAAGCATCAGAACGGGTGGTGGATGCGCAAAAGTCACAATCGAAGACAATGGCATAGGTATACCTAAAAAGCATCAGCAAAAGGTATTTGAGCCCTTCTTTAGTACCAAGCCACAAGGCACCGGATTAGGCCTGTCTATGGTACAACAACTTGTCAAAGCCCAATCGGGCAGCATTGAGCTTGATGAAGCTTGGCGCAAAGAGCGCTATGGTGAGGCAGGTGGTGGTTGTGTGTTTTCTATCTACCTGCCTCTAAGCTAATTTCTGAGCGAATCTTAGCTTTAGGCTAAGTTCGCTCAGAGAAGATTCAATACAATAAGATCAGTATTAATCTTCGTTTAGAGCTTCTTTACGACTTAGGCGTATTTTTCCGTCTCGCGAAATATCTACAACCTTTACATAAATTTCTTCGCCAATCTCCACAACTTCCTCGATGCTATCAAACTGATAGTCAGCAAGCTCTTGTAGGTGACATAGTCCAGTAACGCCCTCAGCTAGATCGACAAAACATCCGTATGGCTTAAGATTGCTCACTGTGCCTAGATAAATCTTCCCTACTTGGATCTCAAGATCCTCATCGTCATCATACTCCTCTTGCACCTCAGGCTCTTTGCGAGTCGGACGCTCTTTGCGAGCCGGACGCTCTTTGCGTGTAGAACGCTCTGGTTTGCTTTCCTCATCAGCTTCCTCAGGCTCACCAATACTCAATGAGATTTTACCTTCAGGCGTAATCTCTTGTACGGTGACCTCAACATCATCACCTTCGGCAAAGGTTGAGGCGATCTCATGACGAGCAACACCCTGAATACGGGAATGGTGGGCTAAACCATCAGTACCTGCGAAATTTACGAAGATACCGTAGTCCATTACACGCTTTACTGAGCCTTCGTAGGTTCCACCAACTTCAGCCTTTGGTCCACTTTGACTTTGGATGTTATCAAATTGATCCCCATTGCCATCTACATCTTTTATGGTTAGACGAATCTTACCGTTATTCACCTCAGTACAGCGAACATTAATCTCATCACCGACCTCAAAGAAGTCATTCAGATCACTGCCACGTGGAGTGCCAATTTCAGAAACATGTAAAAGACCTTCTTGTCCTGGGATAATTTCCACAAAAAGCCCGAAATCTACGATACTTTTAACGATTCCTTCGTAGTCTTGGCCGGCTTCTGGCTCTTGGGTCAATTGCTCAATTAGGAACTTAGCCTTATTAACGCTTTCCTCACCGACACCAGAAATGGTGACAGTACCATCGTCAGCAACTTCAATTGCACAGCCACTTTGCTCGCTGAGTCCACGGATTACACGTCCTCCCGGTCCGATGACATCGCGAACTCGGTCAGGACTGACTTGAACATGAACGATACGAGGAGAGTATTGCCCCAACTCTTTACGAGGTTGCTTGATGCACTTATCCATCTCTTTAAGGATATGTAAGCGACCCTTACGAGCCTGCTCAAGAGCCTGCTCAAGAATAGATCGCTTAAGTCCTTTGATTTTAATGTCCATTTGGATCGCCGTGATACCCTCGCGAGTTCCCACAACCTTAAAATCCATATCGCCCAAATGATCCTCGTCGCCGAGTATGTCACTTAGAACAGCAACCTTACCATCTTCTTCGATGAGTCCCATGGCAATACCAGCTACCTGCTTCGTGGTAGGTACACCTGCCGCCATAAGCGCCATCGATGATGAACATACCGTCGCCATGGAACTACTACCATTGGACTCAAGAACTTCACTGACCAAACGAATGGTATATGAGAAATCTTCATGGGCTGGCAAGATTGCTCTAACACCGCGAGTTGCCAAGTTACCATGTCCAATTTCGCGCCTACTCGTACCTCTCAAAGGCTTAGATTCGCCCGTGCAAAAGGGCGGAAAATTGTAATGAAGCATAAATTTTTCAAAATAGTCACCTGTGAGTGCATCAATACGCTGTTCATCACGTTTGGTACCAAGTGTGACAGTCGCCAAAGCTTGTGTTTCACCGCGCGTAAATACAGCACTTCCGTGGGTACGAGGTAAAGTATCAGTCTCACACCAAATCGGTCTGATTTCATTTAGACGACGACCGTCCATACGCTCACGAGTTTCAACCACTCGGGTACGAACAACACTACGATATACATCTTCAATATACTCACTAATTTCGTCTTCACGACCTGCATAGCTCTCATCTTCCTCGATGATCGTATTTGTTACTGACTTTGTGATCGCTTTTAGGCTAGCTTTTCGCTCAGCTTTATTGTCGTTAGGCAGAGTTGCATCAAGTTCTTCAATAGATAGATCAACCACTTTTTCATAAAGCGTTGCATCAATAAAGCTTGGTTCAGACACTAACTTTTCAAGGCCCACCTTATTCGCAAGCTTAGCTTGAAGCTTAATGATCGGCTTAATCGCTTCATGAGCAGCAAGAATTGCATCAAGCATTTCTTCTTCGCTGGCTTCAGCACCTTCACCCTCAACCATGGTTACGGCATCCGCAGTCGCCGCTACAATCAAGTTTAGCTTTGCATTTTCTTGCTCGGCATATGTTGGGTTGATTACGTACTCACCATCGATTAAGCAAACGCGACATCCTGCCATAGGGCCGTCAAAAGGAATGGCACTAATACAGGTCGCAGCCGAGGCACCTACAATCGCACAAATTGCCGGATCATTTTCTTGATCGAAGCTTAAAACGGTCGCAATGATCTGGATATCGGCTCGCCAAGTCTTAGGAAAAAGTGGTCTCATAGGGCGATCGATGAGTCTTGCATTCAATATTTCATCAGGACCTGGACGTGTTTCACGCTTGTGATATCCACCTGGGATCTTTCCTGCGCTGTACTTTTTCTCAATGAATTCGCAGGTTAACGGGAGAAAATTAGTACCTGGTCGGGCCGAACTTGCACCGGTAGAGGTAACGAGAACTACCGTTTCGCCCATAGTCACCAAAACAGAATTAGTGAGCTTAGCCAACTTTCCGGTTTCAATTTGAAGCTCCGATGCGCCAA
>CAKZRU010000034.1 GCA_937146725.1 uncultured Myxococcales bacterium | reverse complement strand
CATAATCTGTACGGTCTGAGCGATATAACTTAAGATACCCATGCAAACCGGACACGGGCTCCTGTTTAGCGCTTCTTATCATTAGACGGAGACCTTGCAGCTCCCAAGTCAATTGAGCATCCCAAGCCAAGTTTTGCGAGGCGATCTTGCGATCGATCTCTTTTTGGTAATCAATGCCCAATTGATAATAACTTTCATCGCTTATAATAGGTGCTGACTCCTGTGCGATCATAAATACCCAAATATTAACAGCAACAACGATTGTGAGTACAACAAGAGCGAACCAAGGCCAAAGGTTATGTTTCTGTTGATAAGGCGTTTTTTTGCGGTTTGGCATTGTTTTTTACTTTCACACAAAGATTTATAAAACAACAAAAGTCTTTCATTGTTTGGGAGAGACTCGTACCTCTGGGGCTAAAAAGGTAAACTGTGCTTTTCCCAATTCTTTTTGTTTTTCGTCTAGCAAGACAAAGGTGACTTCTCGACGGGCTTGGTTAAGTTTTTCAAGAGAAGAGTCGATCAAAAAGAAGATCAAATGGTTAACCGAAGCGGGTTTAAGTTCTAGGCTTTGAATCGGCATTACTAAGCTTAAATCTTGATCTTTAGCCGCCAGCTTAACACTAATCATTATGGGCTCGTTTAAGTGATTACTCACTCTAATTTGGCCCCCATTTTTAATTTGCCCATGCTCCAAAACTTCATATGGTGCATCCACCATTCGGGTCACTCGAATATCTAGACTTGTTGCTAAGCTAATGGTTAAAATCAAAGCACTCAATACGCCTAAGAAAGCCAATAGATACGCAAGCACTCTTGGCCTAAAATACCGAGTTTTTTCACCCTTAAGTTCGGCTTCTGTACTATAGCGAACTAAGCCGGTTGCTCGATTGAGTTGTTGCATAATTGAATCACAGGCATCCACACAAGCCGCACATTGAATACATTCAAGTTGTGAGCCTTTACGGATATCAATACCGGTAGGGCAAACCTGTATACATAAGCCACAGTCAACACAGTCCCCCAAAGGTTGATGAGACTCTTTAATTTTAGTCTTACCTCGTGGCTCTCCTCTTTGAACATCATACCAAACCGATACCGAATGCTTATCCATAAGCACTGATTGAAAACGACCATAAGGACAAACAATCAAACAAACCTGTTCCCTGAACCATAAAAAATCAAAGGATAGTAAAGCGGTTAAAAATATGAAGATCCCCGTAGCAACTGGATGACTCCATGGATCAAACTGCGATTCAAGTACGCCTTGACGACCTATAAAATAAGCAACCGTTGTGGTACTAATCATACCGGCTAAGATAATAAATACTACCCATTTACTAACTTTTTTAATGATCTTTTTAATATGCCAAGCTTCACGATCTAAGCGCTTACGCTGTGCGGGTTTCCCTTCGATAAATTCCTCAATCAGACGGACAAAAGATTCCATAAAGACAGATTGAGGACAAACCCAACCACACCATGCTCTACCCAAAGTCGAGGAGCTTAAAAAGATCCCAAAAATAATTAAACCCGCTACAAAAAGCAGATAGTAAGCATTGGTTGCAAAAAAAGTAAGTCCGAAAACATAAAATCGTCGCTGGGGCAAATCCAAAAAAATAGCAGGATGTCCGTTAATATCGATCCATGGCGCTAGAAATAAGATCAAAAATAAGGTCCAAGAAACGATATATCTCAGTAAAACAAAACGGCCAACAACCCTTCTTACATAGAGCCAAACTCGTTCTCCATCATCACCGATTGTTTTTACTGTATCGTTTTCTTCTAAGCTCATAACTTATTGCCCCAAACTAACAATATAAGCGGCCACATCATTCACGGCTTGTGCATCCGCTAACATTTGAGCCATGGGTCTCATTTGCGCACCATAGCTATCCCCCTTCGCTGTACCACGAGCGCCTACTTTAAAGTTCATCAGTTGAGTTTCAATGTACCAAGCCGGTAAAGCGTTTAATCTAGGCGCATTGAGCAGTGCCTGTCCTTCTGCTTTACCGCCATGGCAAGCGGTACAGGTTGCATATAATGCTTGGCCTTTTTTAGAGTCGCCCAATGCTGTTTTACTCTGCTCAAGCGCTTGAAAACTAGTGATATAGGCAACAACCGCTTTCACCGACTTTTCATCGGCTAACAT
>CAKZRU010000033.1 GCA_937146725.1 uncultured Myxococcales bacterium | reverse complement strand
GAAGAACTCCACAAATGCCACCCTTGCTTAGAAGCCAGATGAGCAGGCTACCAAGGCTAAGCCATAGGAGAAGGCCGAGAAGAAAAAGGGAAAGAAATCTAAGAAGGGTCATAAGAAATAGGAGGTTCCAAAGGCTGACTAGGAACAATCTGTGGCGCAAGTTGAGTCTAAGCAAAAATTCGTCAATGATCATTATGATAAGAAGCATAACTACAAACTTCCTACTGGCGCTAGAAAGCACGACTATAGCCCATATACCGTCGACCACTACGAAGATGATTTCTCTGAGAAGAAACCAGATTACGAAAAGGGCCCATTCACCGAGGATGTTGTTGCTGATGCCAAGGGTGTGGAGTCCAACGTGAAGCTTGCCTCCATTCGCTGCCCGCGTCTTGGTGGTCGCAATCCTAAGGAGGCCGAGCCACTTGGCTGGGAAGCACGAGAGTACACTCGAAAGAAGCTCATCGGCAAGAAGTCGACTCACTCTATCCTTGAGCACTCGGCGCATTGGGCGTGCGCCGTTAAGTGGGTCATAACCCAGGATCGTTAAGACCTGAATCGCTTCTTTACTAAAGCGTAATTCAATGTCTTTGACCATAAGTTGAGTAATGACTTCACGGCACATCTTTTTAGCGACCAAAGCACAAACTTCGGTACTGAGTGAGGCAAAGCGTACGCGAGCATGCAAGCGATTTCTAAACTCAGGACTAAAGGTTCGCTTAAAGGCCTCATCGTCGTCACCAAAGCGATTAGTGGCAGCGGTGATAAAGCCTGGCCGACTGCGTTGAGCATCGGTCGCGCCCACATTACTTGTCATAATTAAAATCACATTGCGGAAGTCTGCTTTGCGACCGTTATTATCAGTCAAGGTCCCATGGTCCATCACCTGCAATAAGATATTGAATACCTCGGGGTGTGCTTTTTCAATTTCATCAAGCAAGACAACACTATGTGGGTGCTTAGTAACCGCATCGGTGAGCAAGCCACCTTGATCAAAGCCGACATAGCCTGGAGGCGCACCAATCAGGCGCGATACCGTATGGCGTTCCATATATTCGCTCATATCAAAGCGAATAAGCTCTAAATTAAGAGATTTAGCGAGTTGCTTAGACACCTCAGTTTTACCCACACCGGTTGGACCGGTAAAAATAAAGGCACCAATCGGTTGATCTGGGTCTCCTAAACCGGCACGAGCAAGCTTAATTGCTGTACTCAATTCTTTGACCGCATCATCTTGACCAAAAACAACATCCTTAAGCTCAGGCTCAAGGTTGCGTAGTTGCTCTCGATCATCTTGATTAATCTCTTGAGCGGGAATACTTGCCATGCGGGCCAAAGTGGACTCCACCAAGGACTTTTCTACAGTGCTTAGACCTTTTAGACGAGCTTCAGCACCGGCTTCATCAATCACATCAATGGCTTTGTCTGGCAGAAAACGGTCATGAAAGTAACGACTTGATAAGGCAACAGCTTCTTCTAAAGCTTCTCGCTCATAGCTCACTTTATGAAACTCTTCGTATGCGGACTTGAGTCCAAGCAATATTTCTACAGCTTCTTCATGGCTAGGCTCATTGACTTCAACACGCTGAAAACGCCTTGCAAAAGCTTGATCTTTTAGAAAAACAGTTCGATATTCTTTCCAAGTTGTGGCCCCAATACATCTAAGTTCTCCACGCGCAAGCATAGGCTTAAAAATGGAAGAGGCATCTAGGGCACCGCCGTTCACAGCTCCCGCACCAATAAAGGTATGAATTTCATCGATAAATACGATATTTTCAGGAGATTTCTTAAGATACTTTAAAATCTTTTTGATGCGTTCTTCAAAGTCTCCACGATACTTGGTACCTGCCACCAAGGAACTCACCTCAAGTGAAAGAACAACTTGCCCTTTGAGAGCCTCAGGAACGCGTTCTTCAACAATGGCCAAGGCTAAACCTTCTGCAATCGCTGTTTTACCGACCCCTGCTTCACCTACTAACACCGGATTATTTTTACGTCTTCGGCATAAGATATGGATCATTCGGTCAAGTTCTTCACTACGACCAATCATTGGATCAATCTTGCCGTCTTCAGCACGTTGGTTCAAATTCGTAACATAGTCACTGATTCTAAAGTTTTCACTGCTTTTCTCGTCATCGGCTCCAAAGGCAGATCTTGAACGACTACCTTTGTCAGCATGGCTATCATCTTCATCAAAATCGCTATCATCCAAGCTGTCATCATCTAAATCATCGTCATATTCAGCACGAGTATGATGAGTTGCATGATACTGAAGAACAGAAAAGCGACTAAGCCCACTATTTTTGAGCAGGTTAAGACTGAAGTTATCCTTAAGTCTAAACATGGCGATAATGAGGTTAATGCAAGTAATCTCATCATTACCGGCTGAAAGCGAATGTTCGGTAGCAATAATTAAGATTTGCTGAAAGCCCTGTGAGAGTGTCGGTTCATCTTCATAGTCAAAATCTTCAGGTACACTTGGAACAACATCGGTCAAATATTGGCTGATTTCATCACTAAGCATCTGTGGATTGATCTCAAAGTCTCTAAGCATATTGATAAGCTCATTATGCTGTAGCATAGCCCAAAATAAGTGATCTACGCTTAAGATTTCATGACGAGATTTAATGGCGTACTCAAAGGCAGCACCAATGGCATCTTGTAGGTCGTCAGAATGTGTGATTTCCATGTTACTCCTACTCAGCCTCTATAGTTAGGCGAAGGGGCATTTCAAATTGTTTGGCTAGGTTTTCTACTTGTTTTACTTTGGTGACAGCAATGTCATAGGGATAAACGCCCGCAATACCTTTACCGGTATTATGAACAGCTCGCATAAGCTCAAAGGCTTGCTCTATATTTTTTTGAAAAAACTTTCGTAATATCAAAACGACAAACTCTTGGGTTGTATAGTCATCATTAAGAAGGATGACCTTGTACAAGGGAGGACGTTTTAGTTTAGGGCGATCTAATACGGCTGTTTGACCCTCTCGATCAGGTCTTGAGCGCTGGGGGGATTTTGTGTCCTTTGACATTAATTCTTGAACTTTGGACATCAGCTCTCCTTTTTGTGGTTCACTCGCCTGAGTACAGATCAATGAATAAAGCCATAAGCTTCATGGCTTGTTTGATTTAAATGATTCACACCAAACTTAAGTTTGCTAGTAAATCTTTGATATCTTGCATACCAAAAGGTTTCGAAAGCACGGCTGCTAAATCGACCCCACCAAAGTGAAGTGGACCTCGTAAATCTTCTTCGCTATGTCCACTAGAGGCAACTAAATGTATATGAGGACAAAGTCTAAGAAGTTCTTGGGCCAAGGCAGCATCTCCATCTGGATGAATAGAAGTATCCATAAGGGCGAGTACAATCTGATCTTCAGACTGTGCAATAAAGGTAAACACATCTTCAGAATTGTCAAAAATCTCGGTGCGGCCTTCAAACCCTGCCCGCTTGATCATTCTTGAGAGTAAGCGCTGAATCATTCGATCATCTTCAATCACTAAAATGACTTTTTCCATGTTTATTCTTTCATCGCTATGATTAGGGGAGTGGTGGGGTTCGGTAACCAACAATGAGTCGCTTACCCGCTCTAAGTCGACGAGCTTTTCTTCGGTTTAAACGGTTCCATTTCATGAGTTTAGTCCATTTAATCCTAAATCTTCGAGAGATCTTAATCAGATTATCTCCGCGTCTGATACGATAGTAAACCGGCACAGGTTTCACAACCTTAGTTCCATGTTTACGCAAATAGGCTTTACCACCCTCAAGGCTTTGTGGCGCATAAAAGCGGACATGTATGTGGTCGGCATGGCCTTTTAGATGACGAATAATCCCGCCTTTGCGTCGTGGATAAGAAATATATTTACTTAACAGACTTGGTGAGAGTTTAAGCTCATTCTTTAAGTATCGATAGAGTGGTTTTTGTAGACGATGGTCCATAAAAACATATTTCACTTTATCATCTTTTAAGAAGGAGTGCAGAAAGGTCCATGTTCTTTCAACATCAAGTTGATGAGGGCCAATCTTTTGTAAATATTCGGGTTGATAACTTCCTTTGGTGTAATAGCCAATATCGGCATCTCGACCGGATTGATGAGACAGATGAGGTGGAAAAAAACCACCATTAATCCGACTAAGATCACCAATCACCAAACGCTTAGAATTAGGATGTACTCGGTTCACATCATCTATCGCCTGCTTAATGGCAGCTATCATTTCAGGTAATCCAAAGTTTCTACCACGTTTTGGATTTTTAGCTTCACGAGTTTTATAAGTATCTGTGCTCATCAGAGCGATCGGGTTTTTTAAAAAACCTGTTGCTCCCCAGTTAAAAGCAATACAGGTGTCATCTTTAAGAACACCTTGATAAGTGCATGGATGTGCTTCTCCCTCTAGAGCTTGTCCTCGGGTACTTTCTAAGCGCTCGGCTTGAATGAAGCGTGGGTGGGCTTCCAAAAGCCCCGACCAAGGCAAGCTTCGAGTACTTAGCTGTGTGGAAGATGAACCTAGAGCAGAATACAGAGGAAGAGTATGTTGTTCTTCATGGGGCGCTTGGCTTGAATTATTTTTTTTAGAGTTCTTACGTCGTTTGTTTTTTGAACGCTTAGTGACCTTGCTTTTTGTATTTCGACTGTATTCCTTTGATCTTGGCGCAGCATCCGCTTCAGAATTTATATTCAGAAACAAGAGTGAAAGACTTAAAAAACAGAGGCTTAAGATTGACCGAAAATCAGATAAGATCCCAAATGAGCGTATTGGTAAGAGCCTAAAGTTGGATAAACAGCAGTTAAGTTTTTTCATGCGTCTTAAGCTCTAATTCGACCGTGAATGTTCATTTAATAAAACAATAACATACATTTGTACTGTGCTTGCTAAGAGTTTTGCGATCATTCACTTACTATCCATCCATCCATCCAAGAAATATCATTGCCTTGTACATCAGGCATTGATTCCTTTGTCACTTTAAATTGGTGACTCACTTGAAACGGTGAGCCTAAACCGCTCAAAACGAATAAGCAAGCCCCCCACAGTAAAAACATGATCAAAATCAGTGTAATCGTAGGCAAAGTAGTAAGAAAAATGGAAAAAATTAATGTCATGACCAAACTGACCACAATACGCAATTTAAAGAGGTCACCCAACCAAGTTCGGTAAGATACACTAGACCAAGGGCCAAAGCTTAAAAGCAATATATCCATAGGTGAGCCAAGCAATAGCAACCAGCTATTTCTCACTTCTATCCATTCACTCACCATACTTATATAAATCGCTAAGCTAAAAAGGATGATTAATAGTATACTTGCAAGATAAAAGCCTATCCAACTTAAGAGTGTACTTGAAACTTTAACGGAAATCTCTAAAGTCTCGACGCAACAGAGTTTCCTTTGCTTTCTCCAACAGAGTAACCCGAGCAGAAAAACAGTAATCATTAGTCCTGTATTCAGATAATAATATAGGTATCCCCCCGTACTATTTGGCGCTTGTCTAATATAGTAATACTTTGGGTTATCAAGTAGCATATGACCATCCAAACGGATGTGTTTTAGTTCTTCAACTAAATGAATAGGACGATAACTAGAGTCCCACGGTGAACGAATTTGGTCCAATGAATGACCCACAATCAGCTCAATGGCGATTAAAACACCAGGCTCTTGAGCATAGCCATCTCGGGTATCTGATCTAAAGGTATAGTTACGCATTTGATGACTGATTTGGCGAGTAAGCAAACCCTCGCTTACATCTTCTAACGCCTGCCTAAGTTGAGTTGCACAGTTTGCCCTTAAAGGATCATACAAGTAAGGCTTAGCCACACCTTTGAGTCTTGACTCTAACTCACGTAATAAGTTCTGTTTCTGCTTAGATGATAAGTTTAAAGGATAGGCAATGACACTTCGATCACGCCTTTGCCAACTTTTAAGCATATATGGAAAAGAACGAGCTTCACCATGGAAAAGGGCTTTGCCTAAAGCAATATCCTTTAAACCTTTTAAGCCCACACTACTCGTAATCCCCAAGTCAAAGATTCTATCTTTTCTTTTGTCCTTGACCCTCATGGCTAAATGGCCAAAAAGGGAATAAGTGCCGTTACCAGGTGCTACATAAATGAGTTCAAATTGAAGCTGGCTAGGATCAAAATGCTTAGAAATATTAGATGTTGAATGGGCTAAAGCTCTTTGCTTAGATTGAGCAGAAGTAAGGGTGGGTAGATGACTTGCAAACAGAATAATGAGCAATAAGGATCTAAATAAGGATTTACTTTTTGCTTTGGGCCTGTTTGCTTCGAGCCTGTTTGCTTCGAGCCTGTTTGCTTCGAGCCTGTTTGCTTCGAGCCAAGTGACTTTACCGGAGTAATCATACATACAGTAATGGTCTAACGATGAGATAATACTGGCTCTTGAGTTCCATCATTACGCCAAAAACGCTTACCCACAAGTTTGCCCTCATAATATGTATATTCGCTTAATGGAAAGCCATTCATGCGGTAACGGGTTTGCTTACCTTCATACTTACCGATTGGACTGAAGCTATAATTTACCTTGAGCTTACCATTTTTATAGTACTCTTTATAAACCCCCACTCGAACATTTTGCTCATAACGAGCTTCAACACGTTTGTTACCATTACTAAAGTACTTAGTATAAGTTCCATTGAGTTGGCCATTGGTATAGTTGGCTTCAATTTTGATTTTGCCATTACTGTACCACTCCTTATAGCTACCATCTAAAATATCATTTTCATAGGTTCGCTCAAACTGCTTAAACTCACTTTTGGGATACCATTTAGTATGTGGGCCATGCTTGACTTTTTTAGGTAAATAGCAAATGGTCTCGTGACTTAGCTTACCATATAGCACAGCTTCGTCATGACAGGGGTTAGTTGTACAGCCAGAAGCTAAAAGCAACAATATGCCAACTATCGATTTGATCCCGGCTTGACATAAAATAGAAAACAACGGTTTATCGCTGTGCTGATCAATCATAATGCTTTCCATTGGTTCTTCATTAACTTTCCAAGTGATGAACTTAGCTTAAGCATGAAGTAGAAACTATGATCGAGCAAGCCTAAAATTGAACAGGCCTAAAATTGAACAAATCTAAAATTGAGAAAGCCCAAAGAGAAGCAAGCTTTTATCTTGGTAAAAACAAGCTTCCTGAGCCTAAGCTCAAAGCTCTTTGGCACCCAAAAGAGCATTTAGGTCAAACATACCTGCATCGATAAAGCTCGCATCACCTTGACCATAAAGATCTAGATCATATTGGTGGTAGCCACCATCATGATCGGTTTCAAATTGTGCATTAATCATTAGCTCAATCATGTTTGGTGGCACTAAATGAAGTAAGGCATAGCCAATCAAAAGTGTATCAGGCTCACCTAAGCGCTTAGCTGCTTCAACAAGACTGCCATAAAGGCTACCAACAAGCTGTCCCTTAAGTTGAGCGATGCTTGCAATTGATACAGGTTGGTTGCTGTCTTGAGGCACGAGTAACAAACCGACTTCCTCTGACACCGGTGTGCCGTCACGCCAAGTCAGCTCACCTACACCGGTATATTGCTGGAAGCGATCCATCAAAGCACTGTAGCTTGCTTCAACATCAGCAATGCGGCGAGACTTATCATTAAGATAGTCGGTACGCTCGTCAAAGCGATCATCAATATCATCACTACGATCTAGGTCCATAAGTGCCATCACTAACATTAAAGCTTGGCTAAAGCGCTGTGGCGCTTCTTTGGCCATAAGAATGTCAATGGCTTCATCACTAAAGCGAACTTGAGTCACGATTGTTCCGCTTGGACCAGTTAAGCTTGCATTGGGAATATCGTGTACAGAAGATACACCGATACGAGTCGCCAATACTGCTTCAGCAACAGTTTGAGCCGACGCTGATCCCGCTTCAAAGTCTTGTGACTTCCACAGAATCTCATGATTGCTTGAGCGTTGATAAGCAAGCTCGATAAGCTCACGCATGCGATCATTTACCGGAAGATTGGCAACACAATCATCATAAGCATCACGGTCTCGACGGCTGTCATCAGAATCGGGACGATTACCACAGGCATGATCAGCAAATTCGCTAATCTCGTCACAGATGACTCCAATATCGCCAAACACAGCCTCATCACCATAGAAGTAGGCAAGTAAGGCATCAAAGTGATCGTTGATTTGGTCTTTTGACAGGAAATTATCATGCTCAGTAAGAATCAGGCGAGCATTGTTCAAAGAACGGCTTTGGCCAGCATTGTCGCTGTGTGTAGAAGTGGTTTGACGCCAACTGCTTCCGCGCTCAGTAAAGAAAAGCCCACCTTTGCGATCGATTTCATCATAAAGGATTTCTTGTCTTTCACCGTGTGCACCAATATGAACACTGCCTCGAGCTTCTTCGGTTGAACTAAAGAAGCGCATGGAGAGTAAGCGAAAGCCAAGATACTTGCTATCTATTTGAAACTCTTTGGTGAGTTGGAAGTGCTGCTGTACACCACTATCATCTCTGATAGCCAAAGCTTGAGCAAGACGAATATCACCTTTCATGCCTTGTTGCAGAGCTTGAGCAAGGCTAGGTGTTGCTTGTGCTAGATCAAACTCAAAACGAGCTACGCTGATGCGACCTTCAAGATTGGAGTTATTGCGCTGTGCATCAAAGATTCCAAGCTTATCGTTGAGTTGGCGTTCGAGGGCTTTTCCAAGAACGTCGGCAAGATCAACTTTAAGACCACCCACATTAAGTTCAGCGGTTGGCAAGCCTTCGATACCGTAGGCGCTGTGGACAGCCACAGAGAAGTGCTTAACCTTTTGCTCGGTTAAACCAACATCAAGATAAGCGGTTTGTCCATCGCCACGAACCAACTGTACATCAAGATTACCCGAAAGGCTAATACGTGCCCCACCGCTAAACTTAGCAGATAGGTTGAGATACTGTGAAAGAGAGGTGGCCACCAAGGGAACACCTACATTCAAGTTCATACCAACCACACCCTCACCGCGCATGGTCACACTTGAACCAGGTACAAGGCGAGTAATGTCATTGACATCTCTAGGAAGAACAAAGCCTTGCATTTCTTTGAGTGCCGCTAGTGGTGAATTAACGACTGCCTCTGAGACATTACGGTAAGGCGCAATAACCAGTGCTTCTAGCTTTGGTGATAAATCAAAACCAAGTGAGCCTAAAGCATCATCACTGTGATCCAAAGACCAAGAGCTTGTTAATGCAGAGCCAAGTTTAAAACTACTTTCGGCAAAGACATCAAAATCTGAGTTTTGCAGTGTCTTCATACGGAGAGCATTAATTTGAGTTGCAAAAGCTTCTTCGCCCAAACCAGAGGTCAAACCGGCTTGTAAGGCCTGAATACTGTTGATCATTGTTTCGCCAAACAGCACACGCTCTTGTAAGCCAAATAAAGAGGTTTCACTGAGCTTGAGATCAACAAATGGAATTTCAGATAGTAGACCATTTACCTCATCGGTTGCTAAACCGGCGCCAAAAGAGACCAAGTCATCTAAGTTGATACGCTTCATGTCGCTGTAAAGCTCTTGAACACTATCAGAAACACGATCGCACTTCCCTTGTGGACATTCGGCCGAAGTTACTTCACTCTCTGTTTCTAAGCCATCAGCACAAGCCATAAATAAAGCTGAACTGCATAACAAAATCTTTAGAAAGTAGCTGAGTGGGCAGTGAGTGAAGAAAGAGTTCTTCAAACCTGCAACTTGAGTATGTGTTATATCCATACATTCTCCTCATTACAATATAGTTTAATGTGTATTTGTAGCACACTATTTATTTAGAAATTAAGAACTATTCTGAAAAACATGAAGATATTCTTGAAAATAAGAAATAAGACTTTCCTAAAGGTTAAGTGGACTTGTACCATCATCGCCGAAAACACTTAAGCTAGAGCCCGCATCATTAAGGATTTTCAAGTAAAGGTTTGCGATAGGCGTTTGGGTATTTGTACTGGTTAAATCTAAGTAGCGACCCATGCTTAGATCACCCACTCGTCCAGCCAAAACTACCGGAAGCTCATAATGTCGGTGAGCATTTCCATCAGCCACCTCACTCAAACCAAGCACTGTGCATTGGTCAAGTAAAGTACCATCACCCTCTTCAATTTCGCTTAAGCCTTGTAAAATATGAGCAAAAATATTCATTTGCCATATATCAATAGTGGCCAGTTGTGCTAATTTGATTGGATCATTTTGGTGGTGGGATAAGGCATGATGGCCTTCTGAAATCCCTAAGTTGGTATAGGCAATATTACTGCCACCATTGCCGAGCATAAAGGTGGCCACGCGAGTCAGGTCGCAGCGAAATGCACTGATCGCTAAGTCGATTAATAATTCGGCATGAGCTTCACGAGTTTCCGGAACGCCTAAGGGCATTTCTGAGTCAGCTTGGCATTGCGCTTCTTCTTGTGACTGTAGTCGTCTTTCAACATCTCGAATGCCGGTTAAAAAGGAGTCAACTCGGTGTTGATCGCTGACACTGACTTGAGTTCTAAGTTGCTGAGCATCTGCAAGAACAAAGTCGAGCACACTTTGTCGACGTCTTTGCCTTTCAGCAATCGCTTCTGGACTTTGGTTAGGGTCAAGAGTTCCAAATAAGCGGTTAAAGAGTAAGCGTGGGTTTACCTCTTTGGGTAATGGAGTTTGAGCATCGCTCCAAGCAATATTTCGTGAATAGGCACAACTGTAGCCAGAATCACAGCTTCCTGCATTACCACCGCCCTCACAACCAAGTTCTAGTGAGGCAATGCTGGTTTCATTTCCCCAAATTGTGGCCAAATATTGGTCAACAGAAGTACCCAAACTTAGCTCATCAGCGCTTTTGAGCGGATGTACACAGCTCAGGCTAGTGCTTGTTCCTCGTGCATGATCTCCGGGTCCATCGCCTTGGCTTGTGGCGGGATGGTTGTTCAGCCCATTGATGAGTAAAAGCTTTTGAGCATAGGGCGCAAGAGCACTTAATGCAGTTCCTTGTAAGCTTTCAGTTGTGATGGCACCAACTTGGCTTGGCCAAAACTGACTCATATTATAGCCATTGGGTGTATAATATGTGAAAAAACGCTTGGGTAAGCTCATACTTTGGCCCCAAGCAGGCGCATTAAAAGTTTCTAACCATGGTAGGGTAAGACTTGCCCCAAGACCTCTAAGAACTGCTCGCCGGCTGAGTGATCGACTCGACTTTTTTGTTTTAATGATCATCGTGTTTCACCTTGTTGAGTCATAAGAACACTGCCCGCAATGGCACGTGCTAGTGATTGTAGGCTGTATTGATCGGCTTGGGTCATAATTTGGTCAACAAAGCAGTGCTCATTATCAGCAAGGCCACGACCCAAAGCATAGATAATCATGCGTTCCGTCACACATCTTGATAAAGCCGGTTCATTTCTGAGCCCATCCACAAGATCTACCGAATTTTCAAAGCTAAGCGGTGGGTCAAGAGTTAAGATACCGCTTGGATCGATCACATCATTACCATCAACCAATCTAAACTCTCCAATGCCACTAAATGACTCAAAGGCAAAGCCAATACTGTCCATTTGAGTGTGACAAGCAGCACAGGCAGGGTCAGCGCGATGCTGTTCTAAGCGTTCTCTGACAGAGGCATTTTGATCGACTCCAGACTCAGGTAAGCCCTCAACACTTGGTGGAGGAGGCGGAGGAGGTGTGCAAAGCAGATTTTCTAATACCCACTTACCTCTTAAGACCGGTGAAGTACGTGTGGGATGGGAAGTGACCGTAAGCCAAGCACCTTGGGTTAGTAAACCTTTACGACCAGCTTGTGGTAGGCTAATCCGTCTATACTCATCACCAGATGCGCTATTGTAAGCATCCTCTAAGCCGTAAAACAGAGCGAGTTCTTGATTAATCCAAGTAAAGTCCAGATTAACTAAATCCAAGAGAGAGCGCTCCTCCACCATTATACTCTGTAAAGCAAGTCTCATTTCTTGCTTCATAGAAGCTCTGAGACTTGGCGTAAACTGAGGAAAAATCTGATAATCGGGTTCAAGGTCATCCAAGTGATGTAATTGCATAAAGCGCCCTCCAAAATCTTGAATTAGAGCCTGTGCTTTGGGGTCAGACAGCATTCTTTCAATTTGAGCACTTTGTCCGCTTAAAGTATCTAAATCACCCTGCGCCACAGCATTAAGAAGGGCTTCATCAGGACTTGAACGCCAAATGAAAGCAGCTAAACGGCTGGCTCTTTCATACCCATTTAATGACGTGCCCTCAGGACTAAGTTCCACTCTGAAGATAAAGTGTGAAGATAATAATATAGCATGAACCGCTTGACGTAAGCCGTCACGCCATTGATTAAGTGTGGGGGCATCAGCAGAAACTTCAGCATTCATCAGTGCCCACAAGCGATTGAGCTCATCCATCGACAATGGACGTCGCCAAGCAAGTCGGCCAAAGCGAGTCAAAATTGAGCGAGCACAGGGCTCAAAGCCCTCTTGTTCAGGATCACAATCAAGATAACGTAGCTCAAAGTTAGAGGGCGGTATAATTACACTTTGTGGTCCGGTAATGACCAAACGATCTACCAATAGGTTTCGGTCGCCTACACCAGCGCATTCTCCCAAATCAAAGCGCTCTTGCGTGCAGTAATAATCATTTAAAAAGCGTATGCCAATTTCATGTTCACTTGAGACAAGATTAACTGTAGTTGTGATTTGATCACGATCAGGTCGTTGAGCCCTACTCTCAAAGACTTCCACATCTTGTCCATCAATCACCAAAGCAAAGCGCACCGGGTCTGGCCCAGCCTGCCCACCAGATACAGCCATGGTAATCTCATAACGACCAGCTTCAGGTGGGTTAAAAAATGTACTGATTAGTCCATTGGACCATAAGTTCCAATATTCACCACTGGCTGCACCTACCGTGCTACTCAAGTCATTTTCGGCTTCAAGCACAAAGGTTTCTAGTGGTCGAGTATGCTTGGGGACAGCTTCTTCGGCCAAAGCGATCGCCGCCAAATCATACTTTTCAATCAACAGTGGACTCAAGGTGAGTAAGGTTGAAATATGCGAAAAACCATAGCTTTCATTTTCTGAAGGAAAATCAGCACTTGGATCAAGATGACTGCCTAAAATATCTCTGATTGTGTTTCGGTATTCTTCCTTTGAAAGACGGGCCATCGCTCCTTTAAGTGGCGTATTTGCACAGGTGATCGGTTCGGGTTCAGGTTCACCTGTGATCTCAAGTTGCTCAATCCACGTTCTAATCTCATCTATGGAAGGCGCAGATGGATCTTCATTAATGAGTAAGGCATACGGAGCACCACTTGGAGGCATTTGAGTATATATACTACCGGCATAAGTGCCTAAGAGTAAGTTGAGCAAGGCACTTTGGTCGGGTTCACCAGGAACAATCCATTGTTGGTTTGTGACAATCAGACGGTTAAAGTCAGCTAAGCTTGCAAAGGCAGGTAGAGAAAGTCCGGCTGAGTGGCACGCTGAACAAATTGGCCTAAGCCCTTCATAGACTTCTTCAGTTGTAAGGCTTGTATCTATCATTTCACCGGCCATGGGCTCACCGGCCATGGGCTCACCGGCCATGGGTTCACCGGCCATGGGCTCACCGGCGATGGGTTCACCGGCCATTGAGCTAATCTGCTCGTCTTTAGTTGTGCCTGTGCAAGCGATCATTAAGCTTATGAGTATTATCAAGCAACTTATTCGTATGTTCATCATTTTACCGACCAAAAATATTAAGGCTAAACAAGCAAAGAATAGCTCTTTTTACAGCATATAAACAATCAAAGAGTTGTACAATAACTGCTGTTTGTTTATTAACCTAAGAAATGAAATTATCCATTGAGCAGCTTTTGTAAGTCCTTAATTTGTTGATAGTATTTAGCTAAGCTAAGCGGTGCGCCTTTTTGTGTTAAATCCAAAGCTAATAAGGTTGCATAAGCACTGAGTCCCCACAGCGTTTCACCGTCATACTCAAAAAAATATAGATCGAAAGACTCGCCACGCCATTCCCGTTGAGCAATTCGCCAACGGGAAGCATCAAAAAGCGCTGAAAATGGAACTTCAAAAACGCGAGCAACCTCATCAGGATTTATGGTCCATGTTTTAGGAGGTTGGGTGATCACTCCAATAGAAGGCGTCACCATCACTTCTATATTTTTTGAAATCAGATCGTCTACCTGTCCGATAATTCTTACTTGATGCGGTGCAAGACCGATTTCCTCTTGTGCTTCTCGTAACGCAGTTTCAGTGATTGATCGGTCACCAGGATCCATCATTCCACCCGGAAAAGCAACCTCGCCTTTGTGACTAGATAGTTTTTCTGTGCGTCGAGTCAGCAGCATTCTTGGTTCGGTTTGACCATCGAAGATAAAGGGGATAAGAATGCCGGCTTTTTTGGCTCTACGATAACGACGCCTTTCTCTTAAGCGCCGTTTTTCTTTCACTTGATCTACAAAATCTTCAAGCTGAAACACTAAACTATCCTCAACTCTTTATCAGAACTAAAAGTCTAAGCTAATGTGTGTGTTAGCCGTTCAAAATGGTCGGCAACACAAAAAAAACAAAGTTATACTACAATATAGCTTCAAATCTATTATAAGGCGCTAAGTAAATCACTTTTTAAATCGGAGTTCTCATGAAAACTTATTTACTTTCTATTAGACCGGCTCATCAAGCTAAAGCTTGGTATCTTAGGAGCTTAGCTCTTGGGCTGACCTTGATGGCTTTTGCCTGTGATGACACAAGTAGTGGCAGTGGTGGTGAGAGTGGTGGTGAGAGTGGAGGTGTGATGGTGGCAGGTGAAATGGTGGCAGGTGAGATGACAGCAGGTGAGATGACAGCAGGTGAAATGCTGGCAGGTGAGATGACAGCAGGTGAGATGACAGCAGGTGAGGTGACAGCAGGTGAGGTGACAGCAGGTGAAATGGTGGCCGGTGAGATGATTGCAGGTGAAATGATGGCTGGAATGAGCATTGACTTGCCAGCCGAATGCCTTGAGCGACCTAGTGCACCACCTCAGCCGGCCTGGGCTGAAGAAGCACGGTGTGCAGCGCCTGGTGAGGGATTAAAAATAAGACATATTCGTGATCCACGCTGTCCAACACATATTCAAGGTCCAGAGCGTGCACCAGGTGAGCCTGTGACCTTGGAAGGTGTGGTAGTGACCCGTGTTTATGAGGATAAGTTTAGTGTACAAGATGCCGATGGTGGTGCTTATTCAGGCTTGTGGGTTTATAACAATCAACGGGCCGACTTAGGGATTGAGCCAGGCAGTGTAGTTTATCTTGAGGGTGAACTTATTGAGTTTTATACAGTGAGCGAGCTTATCGTTCGTGCTGATGGGGTACAAGTGATTGGCCAGCAAGCAGTACCCGAGCCTATTTTAGTCAGTGATCCTTCTAAGGTCGCTGATGGTGGCGAATGGACTGAGTCCTTGGAGTCAGTACTGATCCAAGTTCAAGCGGCAACCATCACCCACACTGCTCCCGATTGTCCTAGAGATTTTGGTATGTTTGTTGTTGAAGAAAGTCTAAGAATCTCACAAGAGGTAGAATTAGACTACACTGTTGCAAGAGCAGATCTAATTAATAGTGTCACCGGTGTGCTTCACTTTAGTTTTGATCATCAAAAACTCCTTTTAGCCTCGGCGGAAGACTTGGATATTGTGAGTTGTGGTGGTCAACCTGATAAGTGTGAAACAAGTGAATGTCGGGTTGAAGTTGATGCGAGTGAAACCGGAACCATAATTATTACTGAAATCCAAAATAATCCCAATGGTGAAGATGATCTTAGAGAGTATGTAGAACTTTATAATCCCAACGCATCTCCGGTAGATATCACCGGCTGGACTTTACAAGATTGCGGAGATCGTGTGGCTAATCTAAGTGGGCAAATCCCCGGTCGTGGGCACTATGTAGTCGCAAGAAGTCTTAATCGACAAGAAAATGGTGGCGTAGATGCACAAGCTGAAATGGGTGATCTTTTCTTGCCCAATGGGTATGGAAGTGTTTTGCTTTTTGATCAAAATGATTCATTAGTTGACCAAGTTCGCTATGAGCCAGGAGGAGAAACATGGCCAGACCGTCGACCTGGCGAAGCGCTAGAACTTTTAGAGCCTGCTGCTGATAACCGAGATGGTGCGGCATGGGTGGCCGCTGATGATAATTATGGTGATGGTGGTAAGGGTAGTCCGGGACGAGCGACTCGCTAGTGATCGGTTCTTAAATAAAACTCATGGCTTAAATCGAGAGGTCGCTTGGTGAACAAAGATCATATCGCCTCTATTTTTGCCATCATCGTGATTGGTAGTTTTTTAAGTTTTCCATGGTTACTTAGTATTCAAGAAACTAAGCTTGAGCGAACCATTGATTTACCCGAACTCATGGTAAAAAAACTACCTTCAGACTGTGAGTCGCTCATAATGTATGTAGGCTATCCGGGCTGTCAAACCGAATGCCCTTTAGCCTTAGGTAAACTTGCCTATTTACTTGAGCATAAGGATATTAATCTCAAAGTTAATCCTAAAGCTAATCTCAAAGTGTGTACTGTTTTCTTCAGCTTATTTGCTAACCAACAAAAGATGACCGAAAGATATGCTAAGCGCTATCATCATAAGATCATTGGATTAAGCTTGAGTGAAGACGAGAAAAATAGCTTTTTAAATATTTTGGGAAATGACCTTCGCCTAAGTCGTCAAGGCACTCATACTGACTATATTTACCAATTCATTAGGCAAGGTAAAGATTGGATACTCAGCGGACGGAGTTTGGCTCAGTATTATGAAGGGAAAGCACCCTAATTTTTTTTGAAACCAAGTTCGTTCTATAATGAAATTGCATTGATCATTTGTTGCGAGTCTGCATTAAAACCATTAATAAGTAATCGGTATAGCCTATATTTAGGTTAATATATTGCTTGTTAAAATGAGATTTAACAGGAAGTCAGTATGATCTTTTGCTTTTAAGGTGAGCGTAAACATGAACCAAGACCACAACCAACTTGGCCCCTCGCTGATTTTTATTTACTTTATGATCGGCTTTGTGATCGGCGTGATCAGTTGTATGATCATTTTGATGTTGATTAGACCTCTATTACCTATGGATGCCACTTGGGTACAAGGTTTAGTATTTGCACCATTATTAAGTGGAGGACTCTTTGGTAAGCGGGTAGCTTCCCTCGGTAAAAAGTACCAAATCCCCTTGGGGCAGGCTCTTTGGTTTGCTTTGGGATTGAGTACACCAGAACCCTAATCATATTTGAGCTTAAGTAGATCAAATCAATGAGCTTCACAAGGCGCTCAAGTGCTTAAAAATCCTATTACAAAGCTATATTTTAGCCAAGCGCTTGAGCTGTTTGTTTGGTTTAGCATCTTAAACCTAATGCTCATCATCCCTCTAGTCATTGGCCAGTTATTAAGGTTACGTAGCCTTTTTTGGCCCATGAATCAGCAATTACTTATGCCTCTGATTAACCTTACCCAAAGTGGCATACTGATTCTTTTGGAAATCTCTATTCCCTTATCCTTACTTAGTGCTGTATTCATTGTCGTTAGACGTTGGAAATCACAAAGAATATATGTAGCTTGGGCAAGTCTTGGAGGGTCACCACAAGCCCTTTGCATACCGGTATTAATGATTGCTCTACCAAGTGCTGCGCTCGCCTATCATTGTGCGCATACGATTACGCCTACCATGATTGTTAAAGCTCGAACACAAGCTGAAAACTTACTACAAACCCGTTGGCGTTCTTTGATTCCTTCGTTAATCAACGAGCAAAGTATATTTTTGAAACCAATCAAGATGAAGGAGAGTAAGCAGATTAAAAGTCAGACACTTAACAATAATTTAGCCGTTCATCCAACCTGGCTCTTAACGTCCGACTCAAAAAGAACTCAAAAGAGAAGATTTTTTTTATATACTTGTGACCATGATTCCCAAATCTGTCTCAGCGCTTGGTGGACAGACAAAGATGAACAAGATTCAGTGATTATACTCAGAGACTTGGAACTTTTTAGTCCACAAGGACACTTTCATCTCAAAAGCTTTCAGTTACAAAGACCTCCCTTACAAGTAGAACGAATTCATAAGACTTTTGGACCTCCAAATAGTTTACAAACTAAGGCCTTAAATCACAGTATTCATCATAGATTTATTGCTCATAAGCGCGATGCCTTATCCTTAGCCTCCATTCCCTTAGCGATTCTTACCGTTTATTTGGGCTTAAGCCTTAGTTTTCACTATTTACTTTTATCCACAGCCGGCTTAGTGGCGCTTAACTTTGGCTTATTACGTTTTTTGGAACTCTTGGCAAGAGCTGGCCATTTATCAGCAGAGTTTGCGGCTTGGACTCCCATATCGATACTGCTATTGGGTGCTTATTGGGCTTGGTACAAATTAGAAAGGCTAAGCCCTAAGTCTTTTGACTAGCTTTTGCTTAGCAGGTGCTTGAATACCTAATCACTACTCATTACTCATCGGAGAATCTAAGGGACAGGTCTGTGACCAAGTTAAGACGTATTTTTGGGAAGCACCACCGGTACGAGGCCCCCGAACATAAATTGTATATTCACCGGATTGGGGTGTTTTAATCAAAACCTGTTCGTTGGTGTTTAGATTATCTAAGCAACGCTCGTTGCCTCTGGGTGCATATTCAAGCTCCTCACTCAGCTCACTTGGTTCAATTGAAGCATCTTCTTCACTCCATAAACTTTGAATGCTGTCTACAACACAGCGTCTTGCCGGTGGGATATCGCTAAGAGCCAAGTCATCAATGCCGGCTTCATAACCATCCAACTTTAAGGGAGGTGGGGCTAATACCCATGGGCCATGGGCTTGGCCAATAGGTGAAACAAGTGCTAAATCTAAATCATGCACTAACTTGCCTTCCCAACTAGGCGTGATGATTGAACCGGGAGGGTCATCCCATGCTAGCGTCACTGTCAATGGACCTTGGTTACTTACTCTTATGGTGAACTGGTGGACTTCATTGGGGTTAATCGTTGCTTCATGCCAGCGTTGATCTACAGTTGCTTGGTCGATCATCTTAGTCATAAAGTCAGCATCAAGTAGACCATAGCCACTAGAAAAATCTGGACCTTCTCCATAAATAGGCGGAAATCCGGTATCAGGACAGTCAGCAGCTCTTGGCGGGGCAACCGGACGGGATAAATCTCGAGCGCTTTGGATCATTAAGGCTCTAATTAGGGCTGGTTGGGCTGGGTTTTCCTCTAGGTCATACCCATGCTGAACGCTTAATTGCTCAAGGGCGGCCGCTCCTACACCGGCAGCTGCTGGAGAGGCCATGGAAGTACCGGATACATAATCATATCCACCCCACATACTTGTGGTATACACTCCCCCCCAATAAATGGCAGGAATGATCCTTAGACGACTAACTTCACCGGACCATCCTTCGTCAAAGCGATAAGAAACCCTTGTCCATTCACCGCTTTTAGATTCTTCGGTATGGCGTAAAAAGCGAGTTTCATCATAGCCACGACCAATATCATCACCCCATCTAAACATCCAAACCTGTGGGGCAGAATGATTGGTTTTAAGGTCTGGTCGGCCTAGGCTTGGTAAGGGATCATACATAGAGCTATCCGGTAGTTCACTCCGATATTCAAAGCTGATAGACTCATAATCTTCGGCTGAAATCACTGGCGCTTCTTCGGCGCGTTCCCAAAACACTCTAGTGGCCCATGAACCAAAGGTTTCTCCGATTAGAATCCCCTCATTAAAAGTGACATATTCAGGAGCAAAGGCACCTTCACCTTGCCAAGAGTTCATACTATGGTGATCTCGCCCCCACTGCCAAGCAATATCGGCTTTGCCCGAGTTGGGTTTGGCATGAATACGAATTTCACCAAGTTCAATCTTAAAGCCTGACAAGGGTCTTTCATCTTTGGAGCCAGGTGCCATAAAGTCAGGTTTGAGTCGTCCATCTAGGGTAGGCCCCATAGAGGAAAAGTCAGAAGGCTGGGCATCATTGCTTTCTACAGAGCCTACCAAGATTCCATTTTTTAGGTTTACCAATAAGCCATAGTAGCCATGTAAACGCATAAATATATTATCTTGTGGATAGAGCCCGTTATTACCGGCCGAAAGAAAAACTGGTCTTGGGGCCGTATTAAAGGCTGTTGCCTCTTCTAAGCCACCATTTTCAAGCTGTTCTTCGCTGATGGTGACCCCAGAAATAAAGCCATCATATCCTTGCGGTTCATTGGTGTAAAACCCATTACCAAAGGTATGACTATGATTGGCTAAATGAGCAGAACGTGCTTCAAACATTTGCGTCCAAGGGGGGGCATCGCTGGCATTACCTGTACCAAACATTAAGTGACTGTAGATTTCTCTCACCAATGGGGCTTGGCCTCGCCATTGAAAAGGTGCATTTGGTAAACCTAGCGGACTTGTATGTGCAG
The DNA here is from genome assembly GCA_937146725.1 of uncultured Myxococcales bacterium. Taxonomy (GTDB): domain Bacteria; phylum Myxococcota_A; class Bradymonadia; order UBA7976; family VGTA01; genus CAKZRU01. The sequence continues at coordinate 48,308 of CAKZRU010000033.1, read as the reverse complement.
TGCTTGCATATCCATTACCCGCTAAAATACCTGCTACAGTTGTACCATGGCCATCTTGATCACTGGGGGGAAGCTCACCACGGACGCGATCAAATAAAACTTCGCCCTGTTCATCATACATATAAAAGTCAGGATGAATCGCCACACCAGAATCCATAATCGCAACGCGTACTTCACGACCGGCCCAACCCTCATATTGAGGCACTTGATATCCCGGAATAAATTGTGGACGAGTCATTTGGTCCATATGCATTAAATCACGACTGGGCTCATTGAGTAGCTTGGGAAGTGTTTCCGGCTCTGAAACCATGATGACTCTTGGGTGTTGCGCTAGGAGTTTCCATTGGACTAAACTGAGTTGGCGTGCCTTGGTTGTAAATCTAAGGCTAGGAATACGTTTTTGGACGATTTGGCCATTTACGTTGTGACTGAGGTGATGCGCAAAGCCTACTTGCCAATCTCGCTCGGCAATGAGCGGATCTAAATCAGACGCGGAATCCTCTTTAAAAACAGTAAATAACGGATCTTTGAGCAAGGTTCTTAGCTCATCCTTTGAGTTTGCCCAAAGTGTGATTCGCGCGGTCATCAAAGCTGATAAGTCTTGAGTTTTTAGTACTTTTCTAAAGCCAAACGAAATCTTGTCTTGCCAACTTAACAGCGTGAGGCCTTGCTTGGTTGTGCTGGGCGTATGCTTGATACTTGCAAGCCAAAAGCCTCTACCTAGAGGGGATAGTCTTTGGACCGAGGGAAGATCTTGATTTCCATGTATAACGGCTAAGACTTCGTGAAAGCCCCATTGTCGATCATGTTCAACTAGTTTGGTTGCTAAGCGCTCAACTTCACTCTTACTCAAGGTGTTAAGGCTAGAGAAAGGGCGATAATGTCCATAAATGTGTTGTCTGCCGAATTGAGCATTGTCTTGATCGAGTCTAATGCGAGCTTGTTGATCTGGGTTTTGCTCGCTTTCGGTATTTGAGTCATTAGTGGCAGAGGTCACCAAATCAGCAAAACTTATAGTACTTGGTGCATCAGTGAGCATCGGTCCGGCGACTAAGCCATTATCACAACTTAACTCCGCTAAGCTTTCACCAGCCTGAGACTCACCGGCTTGAGACTCACCGGCTTGAGATTCACCTGCTTGAGATTCACCTGCTTGAGACTCTCCACCGGACATTTCGCCAGCTTGCTTCTCGATGACTCTAATTTGCTGTTCTTGTCGGCAGGCGTTCAGAAAAAAACTAAACGAAACAAGAACGCAAGTTAGGGTAGATAAATAAGTCACTTGTGCCTTCGGCTGAAAGGATTGGTTCATTAATCACGCGCCCCTGAAATTAAAGCGCCAATCTCGGCATCATTAAAGTGGAATTGATCACCGCAGAAGTGACAGGCAATGTTCATTTCACCATCTTCTTCCCGGATTTTTCGTAATTCAGTCTTACCCAAAGTTAATAGGGTTCTTGCAAACTTTGGACGCTCACATGGACATTTAAAAGTGATGTCACTTTCTTCTAAGATTTCATAGTCATCCATAAATAGAAGCTCTAAAAGCATTTCCAAAGGTCGTTCTGAGTTTAAAATATCTTTCAGAGGTGGGAGCGTTACAACTCTTTGTTCAAGTGTACTCAAGGTTTCCTCGGAGGGACTCGGTAAGCTTTGCACTAGATAACCACCGGTCAGCAAATGATCTCCTTCAATGCTTTCGCCAATCCCACAGGCGGTGGGCACTTGCTCGCTAAACATAAAGTAATAGGCAAGATCTTCGGCAATGCCACCAGTGAAAATAGGCACGGTACCTCGATAGGGCTCACCTGAGTCGGAAGTCTTAATCAAGGTAAAACGCCCGGTGCCGACAATGGCTCCAATCTCACTATGTGGTTCAGCACTAGCGCTTGGATTACCTGCGGTTACTCTCAGTTCTCCCTCTGAATTAGAAAGCGCATAGAGTTCGCCCAACGGCCCATCACCATTGACTTGTAAGCCAATTTGCTGTCTGCCCTTAATCGTTGTGGAAAGTAAGCCAACAGCAGTGGCCGCTCTAGACATTGCTAACAGGCCTTGGGCACTGGGTTGATGAGCCTCCAAAATGGTTTGGGTAATGGGTGTACTTAATCCTACTGCAAACTTAAGTTCTTTGTTGAGGGCAACGCCTCTTAAAACACGGCCTGCTTTACTTACTTTTCCCATAATATTCTTCCTTGTTTTTATGTATTCTATAAACAGTGTAATCAATCGTTCTTAGATCTTTCAATTCTTCAATCTCGGATAGAGAGTGCAACTGATAATTAAGATCATTGATCAAGGCAAGTCATGCTTTAATTTGTAAAAAGATACTCAATCACTCAAAGCGTCTCAAAAAACTCTCGTTTAGCTGACTCAAGTTGATATTGAAAACTCCCATCAGTTCCTGAACGCCTGCTACATTGCCATGTCACCCATATTTGCTCTTGGGCATCAATTTCAAGTTGGGGGCCAAATCCGCATAATGCTTCTTCTCCTGACTCTACTACCTCTATTACCCAATCACCCAAGAGTTCATCTTGCTCATTAATGCCTTCTTCTAGACCACTTTGTTCTCGATCGGGATATGAAAAGATCACCGCATCATCACTAGAGCGGCATTCTTCAACTTCGGCAGGACCACAGCGATACCATACCAAAGCTAAGCGACCGTCGGGTAACATCTTTAAAGAAGGCGAATGTCCTTCGTTATATCTAAGGTCACCAAGCATGATCTTTTGCCAAGCCGCTTCATCTTCAAATTGATTGAGCTCACTTAGAACTTTTAGGACAGGACGACGAGCTTGTTGATCATAATAGGCTATGGCAATACCTGTTTTATAAGCAATCAAGCTAGGTTCTCCTCGGGTTGGTCCTCCATAAACCAAGGTCTTATTCCAAGATCCGTCCTCTTGCCGAATTGCAAGCCATAAGCCCTGTCTTTGTCGCTCGGCCTGTTGGGCATCAAATGAAATATAATATAAAGCCAAATAATCACCGTTTTCTGTCACTAAGGCTTGATTAAAAATACCAGCGCCTTCACCAAGATCAATCACCTCATACCGCCATGCTGAATTGGGGGCATCTTGCAAGGCGACTTCTAAGTCAGCGCGTACCAAGTCATCTCTTTGTAAACTACCACCATGCACATCTTGATAAACAATCATACGTTTATTCGCTCGGTTTTGCGCTAAGCTCGGCCAATAGCCAACCACAAAACCAAAGTCACTGGCTGCATCACCAGACATAGCTTGATTACTTGTTTCCACAACATATTCAAAGTTCCATTCTTCAGACCCGGGATCTTCAGATGGGGTAAACAAGGTTAAATTACCACCTCCACAGTAGCGTAATTCAGGAATTGCTTCACCGGCCAAGGCACTAATGAGAGGTTGATTATTAGCAGAATAGTCTAGATCCAACCCCGGAGGATTGCCCAAGAGAAGTGGCTTTGAAACAAGTTCACTTTGCCACCCACTGTCCTCATTCCACTGAGCAAACTTTAAATCCCAGCGAACTTCAAGAGGTGGATCATCCACTTCTAAATCAACACAGGCCTCGCCTTCTTGACCATCTGTGCTCCAATAGGCAATGCCTAATAATCCATCAGATGAACGAGTCATTTGAGCATGTAATCCAACACCATCCGTGTCAATCATATACTTTTCAAACCAAGGGTCATTTTTATACGGAGGACGTGGCCTAGGTTTCCTAATTGTCACAGGTGCTTCATCATTTGTTCTATGGTCAACACAGGAGTTCAAACAGCTGAAACCAAATAGACAGATCAGTAAATAAAGAAACAGATTATCTAGTTTAAAGAGCTTCTTAAATAGCGATCTAGCACACTTAGAGCCTTTGCTAAAAAGTTTTAATTGCACAGACTTTAAGAATATTTTTAGGGGAGCTTTAACCACAGCAACCATAATCAGTGACCTTTAAGCATATTAAGTAATAATGATTCTCATGTTGAGCCTAGAGAATTAAATCCTAAAGAATTAAATCCTAGAGAATTAAATCAAAATCATACACTGAATCATCTTAAAGATCTAAGTAATCCTATTAGCTGGATCAGCAAGCTGTTGCTTGGTTAGGCTCATATCCATGCGAACGTAAGATCAGATAGGCTGTTGATTCTGATTGGTAAAGAGCCGAAGATATGACTTGGTCGCAGCGAGTGTACTCAATGATCCAAAGCGCTGTTTCATCATCAAAGTATAAAACAGCACTTAAAGCTGAATCCTGATGCTTAAAGCACATAATTTGATGTTGAGATTGGTTTGGGTTTTGGTTTGCTTGAAGAGTGTTTTCAATGACTTCTGTTGAGTCTTGAGCCTTAAAAAAAGCTGAGTCCATAGAAAAAGCTGAGTCATTGTCTGCTTTGAATCTCATGATGTATCCGATCTCTGTGAAGTGTATAAAATCTCGGAGTAAGTACATACGGTACTCTCTTTATACTAAACGTTTGATCAGTGCTAATTGTGACAAATTATTTTTCTTTGCACGCTTTTTTGTGCTCAAGTATCTTTTCAATATGTTAGCGTTATCTATAACTGATGATGAATGAACTTTTATGCCCTGTAATTTGCTTCAGAATATAAATGCCCATGAGTGTTATAAAAATCGTATTTGGAACAGAGACTGGAAATTCGGAGAGTCTTGCTAAGTTAACAGCCAAAAGACTTATGGCTCAAGGTCATCAAGTGACGGTGACAGACTTGGAAGATTACACTGTTGCTGATCTAAAGTCGGAACAGATATTATTGGTGGTTACTAGCACTTATGGTGAAGGTGAGCCGCCAAGTAATGCCGAAGAGTTTTATGATGAACTTATGGAACTTCAGGGTCCTCAATTGGGGCAGCTTAAGTTCAGCGTTTGCGCTTTGGGAGACAGTGATTATGACCTGTTTTGTCAGTGTGGCAAGGATATTGATGAGCAACTATCTAGTTTGGGCGCCCAACGCTTTGCGCCAAGAGTCGATTGTGATGCTGACTATGTTGAGTTTGAAGATTGGTGGGGAGGGGTGGAACAAGGCTTAAAGTTAATTGGAGGCACTTCAAGTCCAGCGACTCAGTCTTCTAAACAGTCGCAGCAACAATCACCAACAGCACGTTTACCACAACAAGCCACTCATCAGCGAGATGCTCAACCACAGCCTGTATATCAGCAAGAAAATCAAAGGTTGGCTAGCCATACCCAATCCTTAACATCTAGACAGGCTGTGGCAACTATGCCAAAGGTTGTACATGAATCAACTGTAAGGGCTGACATCCAAAGCCTGAATCAAGGTCAACGTAGCCAAAGGCTAGATCAAAAAAATCATAACCAAAAACCTCTAGGCTCTAAAAAACGCCCATATTTTGCTCAAGTCCTTGAAAACTATAACCTAAATCACTCTGAAAGTTCAAAAGAAACTAGGCATATTACGATTGAACTTAAAAACGATCATAGTGCCTGTGAAGTAGAATATGAAGTGGGTGATGCCTTGGGCGTTTATCCTAGAAATAACAGTGATCTGATCAATGAAATGATTCACTATGGGCGTTTAAATCGCGATGAACGAGTTTTATATGAAGATGAATACCTAAATCTTTTTTATTTACTCAAATATCGCTTAGATATCATTAAAATCGACTCTCGCTTGCTTGACTTGATACCAACACAGACCTTGCCCAATCATCTGCAAACTGTTTTTCAAGATCGTCAGCTCAAAAAGAAGTTTATCGATGAGCATCATGTCATAGATTTATTTCGCCAGGGTTTACTACAGCCCACAGCCGATCAATTGGTGAAATCACTTCGTCCACTCAGCCCTAGATTGTATTCAATTTCTTCAAGTCCTAAAGCACACCCAAACAAGGTACAACTCACTGTTGATGTGCTAAAGTATGAATTACACAATACAATCAGGCAGGGCGTGGCCTCTAACTTTTTAGCTGAGTGTGAGGTCGGTAGTCATGTGGCTGTTTATGTACATCCAACTAAAGACTTTAAGCTTTGCTCTGCTGAAAAACCTATTATTATGATTGGACCGGGTACTGGTATTGCACCATTTAAGGCTATGCTTGAAGAACGCGAGGCAACCAAGGCACCAGGACAGTCCTGGTTATTTTTTGGAGCCCAACGTAGTCAATATGACTTTCTGTATCGCGAGCAACTTGAAGCTTGGGTACGCTCCGGTGTATTGAGTCAGCTCAACTGTGCTTGGAGCCGTGACCAAGCCCATAAAGTCTATGTTCAAGATCTTATGTATCAGCATAGTCTAGGCATTTGGAAATGGCTAGAAGCTGGTGCTTATGTTTATATTTGCGGTGATGCCAAACGAATGGCTAAGGATGTGAATCAAACCTTGCTAAAGATTATTTCAGAGCAGGGACACATGAGCATAGATCAGGCTGAAGACTATATTCAAGCACTCAAACAGCAAAAACGCTATTTGCGAGATGTATATTGAAATGTCAAAATCAGCTAACTCTCATGACCAGCATTTAAGTGATAAAAAACTACCGTCTAACAAAAATAATCACGAACAAGAGCCGAGTCAAAAACATGATCTGAGTGGTGATCTATCGGTGACAGCTCTTTACACAGCCGGCGTTTGGCATTGGGCAGGTTTTAAGTATTCCGAGTTACTGAGTAGCATCGAAAGTGAGCGAGTGTTTAAGGTGACTAACTTTGCCTTGGGTGTCATGCGTCTCTTTCGGTGGAACTTACCCAGACTACCTCAAGGTTTAGCTCAAAGACATCAGTTGATCGATCAACTTAGTCAAGAATCTCAAGCACATACAATCATCGAGTTAGCCTCTGGTTTATCGACTAGAGCCTTGCGTTTAAGTCATGCACCGAAGCTAAGTTCACTGCAACAATATATTGAAATTGATTTACCCCATGTGATTGCACACAAAAGAGAATGCTTAGAACAGCAAGATCAATTATCAAGCATTGTAAAGTTTCTGTCCCAAGATCTTAAGCGGTTTAAAGCTGATGAGTTTCAAGAAAATGTTACCCTATCCGAACCCATCACGATGATTGCAGAAGGCTTGGTGATGTACCTCACTGCTGAAGAACTAAAAGTACTTTTTACGGAGCTATCAATCCTTCTCCAAAGTCATTCAGGTCGCCTGATTTTTGATTGGGTGCCAAGTATTGAAGAACCACCCCCTGGCCTTATTGGAAAAGGACTTGGCTATTTGATGAAGCTCTTTACCGGTGGGGATAGTTTTGAGCGAGATCAGCGCAGTCGAGATGATATGAAGGCCTTACTTTATGACTTAGGCGCGCATAATGTGACTTTATATGATACACACTTAGTTGCTCAATCTCGTCATTTACCCTTTGCTCATGCAAAAACCCAACAACTTATTTTTTGTGCAGATTTTTAGGTCTTGGATATAATTCTTACAAGTTGATTATTCTTCACGCATCACAAAGATCTTAAACTCTTTTTCATTATTGTTGATATCTCTGATAATCACATCGATCTGAGAGTTTTCATCGCAGCGTAGCAAACCGCTTTGCTCATCATTGCGATTATAGGTCCAAGAATATTGCATTTGGCAACTATCTACTGAGCAGGCATTAAGAGAAGTTCCAGCCTCGTTTGCCGCGGAAAGTTCTTCGGAAGTTGGGGCCGGAATGATGCTTTCTGTGACCGGAATAGTGATATTTCGGTAAGCGACATAGGGCGCTAACAATGTATCGCTACCTTGTAGATCTTCAATCACGAAATGCACCTCTGATAAAGAATCGGCGCCATCTCTTAGTGAACATAAGGCATAAGTGCTTCTACCGATAACAGTTGGCGCATCATTGGCCGGTTCATCGCCACAGGCAGTCATGAATACGCTACTTAAAATAAGACAAAGGGTCGAAACAAATAATGATAAATGATGCTTAGGGGCCACGATCATGATTAACTCCTCTTGAGCGCTTGATCGACTTGAGACTTGGAGATTGAGAATTGTAAATTAACAAGTTAACTTAAACTTGTTTAGGCATAAGCTCAAGAGCAAGCTATGATTAATTCACTGAGTAAACTGAGGATCAATGACATGATTATGATCGTGTAGATCAGTGGTAAACGAGTGGTAAGTAATAAGCGGTGAATGAGCACTACCAAGTTGCTCTAAGGCTACATTGAGAATGGATAAGATGATGGTAAAAAGCCAAACTGAACGACTGCAGATCATGATGGTAGATGATGAGCCGGCAATTACCGAAAGCCTATCATATAGCCTGAAAACCGCCGGTTTTGAACCGATTGCCGTCGGTGATTTAAGTACAGCAAGCAAAACTTTGGCAAATACACAAGATATCGCTTTGGTGATTTTGGATTTATCTTTACCAGACGGCCACGGCTTTGATTGGTTAAAAGAACTCAGACAGCGCTCATCCATTCCGGTGATTATCTTATCAAGTCATGATGACGAAATTGAACATATTGTAGGCTTGGAGATTGGGGCTGACGACTTTATTGATAAACCCTTTTCTCCTCGTGAAGTTGTAGCGAGAGTAAGGGCGGTACTTAGACGTAGCCAAACAAAAAACAATGAACAGGCGAGCGAAGACCTTCTAGGGTCTAGTTCAGTAAAGACTCAATCAGAGGTAGAGCAAGAAGCGGACTTAGCGAGTCACTCAATCAATCAACAAGCAAATCAAGCTACGAGTGACCAGAAAATCGGTTTAGTGATCGACTATTTGCAATATAATGTATTTTTTAATGGCAAATCTTTGGCCCTTTCTCAGCTTGAGTTTGCTCTTTTTGAAGCCCTTTACTTTGAGCAACGTGTACATACAAGAGCTCAACTTCTAAAAAAAGCTTGGGGTAATGGTGTTTTGGTTAGCGAAAGAACTGTCGATGTACATATGACTTCTCTTAGAAAGAAATGGGCGGAGTTTGATGCATGCGAGTTAATTGAGACGGTTCGGGGAGTGGGATATAAACTCGCCTCTAACTTACCGCCCATTACAGTGAAAGGGCAGCCCATCAAATGACTCAATGGTTGAATAGTGATCATATTGGGCTTTTGTGGGGCGGTTTGGTATTTTTGACCTTTAGTTATGCTTTGGGCCGTGTCTTACATAGCTTAAAACATGGTTTTTCTATTCGTTTACAGCTGTTTTTTACTTTATTTTCAACATCAATGATCAGTACCACCCTGATCGGTTGGTGGGCCATCAATAGAGTAGAAGCAAAGGCGGCTACTCTTTTTGAGGCAAATGGTTTATCTGCAGAGGTTTTTGAGCTTTTTTTACAGGACTTTGGAGCAAAAACTTCGCTTATCTTAGCATTATTAACCCTGATTGCGGCTGGAGGAGCATGGGCTTTGGGACGTGGCTTAGCTTCACCGATTGAAAACTTAGCAACCGCAGCCGAAAAAATTGGCGATGATGGAGATATATCCGCCTTACCACAACCTTCAGGTAGGGAGCTAAGGCGATTAAGGCAGTCTTTGGTGAATATGCATGAAGCCTTAGAAGATCGCCGGCAATTTGAAAGTTTTGTTGCAGACTTATCCCATGATCTTAAAAATCCAGTTGCCGCGATTAAGGCCTCTGTTGAGGTTTTACTTGAGGGAGCTGGTGAAGAAGTTGAGGCAAGACAGTTGTTTTTGACTCGAATCGATGAGGCAAGTACACGTCTGAATCTACTTTTATCAGACTTTTTAAGTCTAGCTCGCTTGGAAGCCCGAGGCATTCGCTTTGACCAAGCCCCCTTGTCACCCTTACGATCTTTACAAAGTGCAATTAAATCGTTGGAAAGCCTTAGTTCTCTCAAGGGTTTATCCATAAAGATCAATCCAACTTTAGATGATAAAGCCCACAAATTACTCATACATGGTAGTCATCGTTGGCTGACAAGGGCTTTTGAGAACCTTTTGTCTAATGCGATTAAGTTCAGCCCAGACCAGGGAGTCATTGGGATTGACTGGATCTTGCAAGAAAATGTGCTGTATATATTAATTTCGGATGAAGGACCGGGGATTCCTAAGGAGATATCTCAAGATTTATTTGTGCGCTTTGTGAGTAGAGGACAGCATGGAAGAGCTCATCTTATACAACGTGAACCAGAGGGAACGGGCTTAGGATTGGCGATTGTAAAGCAAGTGATTGAAGGTCACGGGGCCTCAGTTCAGTTATTCAATACCGCTGATAAAACTCATCAAGAACAAGTTGTTAACCATCAAAGTCTTGGCTTTAAATATATGGTAAAAGGGGCTCAGTTTTTACTTAGTTTTCCACTTTTGAGTAGTGATGAATAACAGCCTCAATAAGACCTTGCATGGTATGAGGTTGTGCCATTGCAACGATATTGAAGCCAGCGGTGAGCGCGGCTTTCCTAATCACTGGTCCAATAACAAAGGTATCATACTCCCTTTTAATGTGATTCAGTTCTTGCTCGCTAAACTGCTTACTAAAGCCTTTTAAAGTCGAATTCGATGTAAAAAGAATCGCTCTCTTTAATGCTTGATCAGAATGTTTAATAATTCTTTGCTTACAAGTAGGGGAGATTTCAGCGTCAAGGGTTTGATACAAAGGACAAATCCAAACTTCGGCACCTAAAGCTCTTAGGGCATTAGGCAAGATTTCCCTTGCAACTAGGGCTCTAGGAATCAAAAAACGTTGTTGACTGAGCTCCTGTTGATTTTCATAACTCTTAAAGGCCTGCAATAAGCTTTCGGCATGATACTCTTTAGGTTGTAAATCGACTTTAATTCCTAAGTGATTGAGATATGTACTTGTTGATTCACCAATACAAGCGACTTTGGTTCTTCTTGCTCGCTGCTGATCATTATTTTGGTGAGCGAGGGCTTTTTTGAGACCGCCTTGTTTTAGCCAAGCTTGCTGGGCAAACTTAACCGCATTAACGCTCGTAAAAATGACCCAATCAAAGCGCCATAAAAAAGCACCAAGATCATACTTGGGTAACATCCATTGCCCACGTTCATACACCGAGTGATCGAGAGGAGGAGGCTCAGCAAGGCGAATACTCGGCGCTCTAATCACCTGTATGCCAAGTTCTTCAAAGCGCTGGGCACTGCTTTCAATTTGATGCGCAGCACGAGTTAAAATGATTTCAAGTGATTTTAAGGGCATAGCGCTCATGGTCAGCTCAATTTCATGGCCCAAACGATTGTTTATTCACGTTAATGAGTTAACACTAGCTTCAAGTTATGCGGACTAGAGCAAACCTTGTCGAAGTTGATCTAAGACTTCTTGACCACCCTGAGTGAGTAGTTCCTTTGCCAAAGCTGCTCCGATTTCTTCTGGTGCTTCCTCTCCAATTGCGCTTCCTTCTAGATAGCGCTCACCATCAGGAGAACCAATAAAGGCTTTAATCCGTAGTTTTTCTCCATCTACGCTCGCCCAAGCGCCCACCGGAACTCGACAATCTCCTTCAACACCAGCTAGAAAGGCACGCTCGGCTCTTACACAACGCGCGGTCGCTTCATGATGTAATGGCTTCAAAAGCTCTAGAGTTTTATCATCATTAGCACGACATTCAACGGCAAGTGCACCTTGAGACACGGCCGGTATCCAATTTTCAGGATTCAAAGGCAAGTACTCATAGCCCTTTTCTTGATTCATTTCGAGTCTAAGAATACCAGCCATAGCCAATAGTACTGCATCTACTCGGCGCTCACCCTCGGCTTGAACACGACCCATACGGGTTTGGACATTACCTCGAATCGAGGTGATACTAGCCTGTGACCAACGACGTTTAGCCAGGCAAGCTCGTCTTAAACTAGACGTACCAATCAGAGATAAGGCTTGGTGTTCTTCACCTTGCCGATAAATCAAGACATCTCGTACATCTCCACGAATTGGAATTGCGCCCAAGACTAAGCCCTCAGGAAGTTGGGTAGGCATATCCTTGAGGCTATGCACCGCAATTTGAATATCGTCAGCAAGCAGAGCATCTTCTAACTCTTTGGTAAAAAGGCCTTTACCGCCAACTTCGGATAAAGGCCGATCCAAAATGCTATCACCGCGAGTTTTATAAATACAGATTTCAGCTTCTAGGCCTGGGTGAGCCAATTCAAGTTGCTTTTTGATCTCATGCGCTTGCCAAAGGGCAAGGGCTGAACCTCTTGTACCGATTTTCATAATGATACTCGTTTGTATTGTTAGTGTTTAAATAAGTTAGCGTTTAAATAAGGCGGAAAGGCGCTCATAACTCAAGAGGGTGAGTTGGGCTTATTTTGGGTAGACACAGCCTGAGCAGAATTAGCGTGTTCATCATTAAGCGCAAAAAGCTCGGCAACCAAGTTAAGCATGTCGTCGCGTTGAGGATGGTCAGCAAAGCGCTTAATCCCCATGGTGATCTCATGCAAGAGCTTATTGCTAAGGCGATCACCAAACTGCTTAAGAATCGCTTGATCCGCAGGAGTACTTAGCTTGTCCATGGCCCAAGCTTGTTCTTGTGCTTTTAAATGATGCACCTGTTGTCGAACTGCCGCAATCATAGGGCCTAGTTCCCGTTGAGCTGACTCTTTATGATACTTGTGTAGTTCAAGTTCAACCAAGCGCTCGGCTTCTTGCGCTTCCGCTTGTCGTTGAGCATGGTTTTGGTCGGCAATTTGACTGAGGTCATCTACATCATAAACATAAATGTTTTCGAGCTCGCTAACCTCTCTAGCAATATCACGTGGAACGGCAATATCAATCATAAATAAGGGCCTATACTTGCGTGCTTTGACTGCGTTTTGAGCCATATTCAAGTCAATGATCGGCTCTCTTGCTCCTGTCGAAGAAATGACAATATCGGCTTGGGATAAAAGAGTGGGAAGTTCTTGTAGTGTTCGTGGGCTTCCTCCCAAGCTTTCAGCTAAGTTTGCGGCTCGTTCTAAACTGCGATTGGCCACTAATAGTCGGCCAACACCCTCTTGGCATAAATGTTTGGCTGCTAATTCGGCCATTTCGCCTGCACCGATTAAAAGAACCGTTTTTTCTTTCAAGTCTTCAAAGATGTGCAGAGCTAGTTTAACCGCGATACTGCTCACCGATACCACATGTTTGGAGATGCCGGTTTGGCTTCTCACTTTACGAGCCACCAAGAATGCTCGCTCCATTAAAGTACTGAGCTGACCACCACAATCTATACTGCGGCTGTCTTCTAGTGCCTCTTTGAGCTGTCCTAAGATTTGAGGCTCGCCTACAACTAAGCTATCTAAGCTAGAGGCGACTCTGAAAAGATGATGTAAAGCCTCATTATTTTGGTGGGTATATAAGTGCTTTTGAAGTTCATCTTTAGAAAGCTGACATTGAGAAGCAAGAAGGTCAACAATATCCTGAGGGCGTGGCGAAGTATCTTTTTGAGCCAAGGTATAAAACTCAACTCGGTTACAAGTTGATAGCACCACCGAGCCCTTTTCAAAACTTTGCTTCAAAGACTTAGTTAAGGCCTCTTTAACCGATGGCGCCAAGGCAAGTTGTTCGCGAATATGTAAGGGCGCGGTCTTATGATTTAACCCGACAACGAGTAGCTCGTTGGTCGCAAGCTCATTTGCCATAAGATCGTTCTACCTCGTTTCGTTTATCTAAAGCTATAGCTTGCGGCAACCAATAATAGGCCCACAAAGGCCACAAGTGTCAATATGGCTGCACGCCGACCTCGCCAACCTGCAGTTAGACGAGCTTGTAGCACAGCTCCATAGATGAGCCAAGATGCAATCGCAATCATATAGCTAAAAGATAAGTGATCGCTTCCACTAAAGGCATAGGCACTGCCAATCAATAGGGCACCTGTGTATAAAGGAAAGCCAATTAATAGGCTTTTTAAGTGCCAAGCATCAAGGACGGAAAGCGAAGGAAGACGGCTCGATCCCAAAACAAATGTTTTAGACTTAAGTCGCTTGGAAGCGACCAAATATAGGCTACTCATTGCCGAAGACACGCCAAAAGCAACCAAGCCCGCCATCGCCAAAATAATATGAATAATTAAAGTTAAAGGTAGTGAGCTACCTTGAGCTAAGTGGGTTGTTGAAGTGTTAAGGCCAAGTTGATATGAAAATATCGCAAGTAAAGCTAAAATAGCTGATATGCTGCCACCCAAGGATTGAATCGCAATCTTGCTAGCGATCAATCTGTAGGCTGCCCCTAACCCAAGGGCTGAAGCGCCTACCCAAAGTCGACTTGCTCCACTGCCACCGGTATGAAATAACCAGCACAGTAAGAGTAAGCCCCAAAATCCTAGGCTAATATCAAAGATACGTTTGGGTAAGTTGGTTTCTGATTCCAACCAAGCCTTTGTTGTGAAACTGAGCCCACTTAGCGCAAAGAGGACAACACCAACGATAAACCAAGGATTAAGGTTAATATCCATCGAAAAAACTTAGAGCGCCTGAGTCACGAGATTCCGCAGTGTATCGACTGGATTACGAGGTAAACCGGTGAGATCGCCTACAGCTTCGCCACCTTTGAAAAGAATCATACGTGGAATACCTTGAACACCAAATTGAGTGGCATATTGCATATTTTCATCAACATTGACCTTGGCGATTTTTACCCGACCATCAAACTCAGTCGCGAGTGTATCCAAGTGAGGTGCTAACGCACGACAGGGCCCACACCAAGGCGCCCAAAAATCGACTAAAACTGGAATTGTGCTGTTCAAAACATCAGCTTGAAAGCTCTCATCTGTGACATCAATATATTTTCCCATGTTAAACCACCTTTACAAAGAAGTTTTAAATGATTGTTTACGATATCCATTAAGCTAAGCACGAATCTGGGAATGTGCAAGTTTATCCCCAAAAAAAGATTATGAACAGATTATAAACCACGTGATTTTTGTATTCTTTGATAGGCTTCATTGATTTCTCGAGCTCGTTCTTCAGCATGAGCCAGAGCAATCGGGTCTTGGGCAAAGCGATCAGGATGACAGGCCATCATTTTTTTACGCCAGGCCTTTCTTAAGGCCTCATTTGAAACTTGGGCGTCCACCCCTAAACGCTCATAGCACATCGCTAAAGATGGTCCTACGCGATGTGGAGACTCAATATAACCTTCGGCCTCTAAACTCTCTACCCATGCCCAAAACTCTTGTTCGAGACTGTGGAGTTTTGTTCGAGCTTTACTCTTGGTTTCTTCAAGCTTTTCTTCAAGCTGATCGAGTCGTCTTTTGACCGGCTCTTGGTTTTTGGCCCAATGCCAAGCAACTTTTCCCACAGTTTTACCCAAGCGCCAAGCTTCTTTGCGTAGTTGAACTCTTAGAGGAGGACTAGATTGGGAAGACTTATTTGGGGAATAAGAAGATTTTGAAGAGTTCGATTTAGAAGGCATTGACTAAAACTTGATTAACATACGCTTAAGAAAAAAGATTAAGTGCTTGTTCTTGCACAGGATAGTGAGCGCTTAAAGGACTTTGATCGATCCCAAAATGCTGTCTGAGGCTTGCATGTATGTGGGCCGGAGTTATTTTAACCCCGTTAGGATCAAGCTCAAGACTTTGTAGGTTAATTGGCAAGGCATTAACCCCCTCATCGGTCGCTCCAATAACACGATTACCTTGGATGCCACCACCCATAAAGAATACGCTTGTAATCGACCAATGGTCTTTACCATTACCTTCATTATACCGTGGGGTACGGCCAAAGTCAGAATTAACCATAATCACAACTCGATCCTCTAAGCCATGTCGTTCAACTTCGGCCCAAACTTCCATTAAGCCAGAACTTAAGCGGTCAAGAGCGGCGGCCTGTGCTACATCATGATTACCATGAGTATCAAAGCCACCTACACTTAGGTTAGCTGCCACTGTAAGCCCTGATCGATAACCGGCCAAGGCGATTGCACCCTGCTGCCCTAAGCTTGTGCTAAATAGATCTAAGTCCGGAAGATTTTCGTTGAGTCGCTTCAGTTCATTTTGTCCGCTGCGTGATAAAAATACATCATCAAGACTTTGGGTGATTTTTGGTAAACGAACTCGTCCACGTAGACGTTCTAATCTTGAATTACGGAACTCATCCATGCGGGCGTTAACTGATTCGGCATGGAATAAGCGGTCGCCATCAAGATCAGGTTCAGCGATTTTAGCAATGACACCCAAAGAACCTAAGCGGGTTCTAGGAACAACCCCACGGGTGATGTCATAGCCACCGTTGGTGATATAGCCTAATGGTAGGTTAGCTCCAATATTTGCAGTAAGCATGGCGGCAAAAGATGGATGACCTTCTTCGAGTTGTCCGCTGTTAAGATAACGGGTTCCGGTACTGTGATTGTTGGTGGAAGTATCTACACCGTTCAGCACTAAAATCTTATCATAATGTGCCTGAAAGAAAGCCTCATTCTGGCCCATAGGTGCCCAACGAATAGGGCTACTTGCACTTGGACTTCGGATATCGTCAAGCATATAGCGGTTCACTGGATCAGCTTGGGTATCAGAAATACGGCCTTTTGGATCACAGAAACTTGTTGGATCCCAACCACCACCTGCATGAACACTAAGAAATAATGGGGTTTGACCTTCAGCAAAGGCAGTTTTTGAAAACTTTAAAGAGGAGGCAAAGGGCTCGGCCGCAAAACTAAGTCCTGTTAATCCGGCAATTTTGAGTAAGTCTCGGCGGTTCATCATTTTGATTGTCCTTGTTGATCTTTACTAAGTGATTTTTATTAAGCGCTGAGTGAAGATAAAAATGGCTTACTCATAGAGAAAAGCGGGGTCATTAAGGAAAACACTGAGCATGGCTGCCCAAGCACGAATCACAAAGCGATCATCACGGGTGATTTGCTCCTCTGAGGGCAAGCCTTGACCTGTAGTAAGGTTCCAAGCACCTCGACAGCTCCAATGTAAACTTGTGGGTACAGTTCCAGCTTCAATTTCTTCTTGGCCTAAGCGCCAAAAGTCCATCCATAACTCGAATAACTCATCCACTTCAGGACTATCAAGTTCATGGCGTTCACCCCACATCGTCCAAGCCAAATGTTTAAGATTATTTCTAATTAATTCTTCAACTTGTGGAATTGCAAAGCCATTTACATCAATCGGCTCATAGCTTGTTTCTACCCAAGGGAACAAAAAGCGTTCTTCGGGAGTCTTGGTAAAGTCATAAGCACTGACCTTACAACTCACTTCATTGGCCATTCGACGTTGGATATTGGAGAAAATTCCATTTGGTGTTCTAATACGATCCACAACATCATCACTATCAATCCCACCATATAATAATTTATATTGCCCTTGGTCTAAGAGATAATCTTGCGAATAGTGGTTAGGGCGCCAGCGTGCACCTGTGGTTGCGGTCAGCTTACGATTCAGTTGCTCTGGAGTCAGTGGTTTATCAAGACCAAGATTTGACCATTGAGCTAATTCCTCTGCCATTGGCTCTCGATCCATTTCTAGTCCATTTGCTCTGTAATATGGGCTACGAACGATCGCTTTGATCAACCATAATAAATCATGGTTATTGGCTCTAAACCCATTTGCAACTTGATCAACAAAGCGTTGTTGAGCATTAAAGGCTCTTTCGCGCGCTTCAAACTGATCTCCTTCTTGTGGTGCACTCATCAGATCATCACCAATGAGAGCCTGATATATTAAGCGGGTGATGGAACGATCAAAGCGAGGATCGGCTGCTACCTTTAGAGTAAGCCAACGTAGACTTGCCGTTCTTTCTTCAAAGGGTAATTCCTCGTCCATAAAGCCGGGGGCTCTCATATCACCATACCAGGTATCTCTAAAGTTAAAGCTTCCCTGCTCATCCCAATGCTGGAAAGCGCCAGCTACAGGATCGATGACTGTATGACAAATGGAACACTGAGGGTCATTCATCGTTGGATTATGAACAGTAGATGTAGGATCGATAGGACGCTCAGCAAGTTTGAATACATCCAAGTCGAGGAAAAGCTTGAAAAAGATGCGGGCTCGGTGCCGATTACGATTTGTTGCTGTTGTCGGAAAGCGATTAAGGAACATTGGGCTTGATAAGATACCAGCATGTGGAATGCCTGCTGCTCGGCCTTCATGAAATTCTTTGGGATCAAGCGGATCTTCCCAAGCAATATCATCAACGCCATAAATCCGAGCGGTAAATGGATTCATCGCCATGTAATCAGAGGTAATAATCTCGTGAAATGGCTTTCCATTTCTTACTACAAAAGCAATATGCTCAAGAGCTTCACGAGCTAAACTCGTATTTGCATAGTCTATGGCCGCCCAATAATCCTCGTCACGTGGTTGATCTTCAAGGTTTAAGTGCCAGCGTGCATTGGGAAAACGATCGGCATTTAAAAGGTCGATCGCATTATTACGCCCCATATATTTATCGGTGAGCAATATGTCATTCCACATTTCTTTCAAACGACGATAAAAAGCTTCTGAGCTTAGTACTTGATTTAGAGTGAGCTCTACTCCACCCCAACCATGCTGTTCGATCAGATCAATTTCTTCTTGAGTCGGTAAACGGCCGGCCAAGGACAAACTTGCTCTTCGTGCAGTTTCTTGCGGACTTAGTAAGCGAACACCATTGAAAAGTTCACTATCTATTTCATCGTCATCATCATCACAAATGACCGGTTCGCCGGCGCGAGTACGCTCAACCATCTCCCTAAGTGCTTCGTATTCTTCGCTATCTTCATCAATCAAACGTCCTCCGCCATGGGCGAGTTGATTGAGTGGCTTCAGAAGAACAATCGCTGAGCCATCACGGTCAAGGGCAGCAATGTCCGCAAATGCTTCGTAATTGCTTTCAAGCGCATTCATTTGCTCTTCGGAAACATAAACCATGTCAGTGCTTTGAGCAGCGCCTTGTGGATTATGGCAGTCTAAGCACAGTGGTTTAATGACCGGTCGCCAAACCTTTGTTTCAAAAAAGTCCAAGTCAGAAACACAGTCCTCAGGTGGAATGGGCACAGGTGGTTCAGTGCCGGCTTCAGTACCCGCTTCAGTACCGGCTTCATTACCTGCTTCAGCCCCGGCCTCTCTACCTGCTTCAGGATTGGTTTCGGTCCCAGCTTCAGCACCAGCCTCAATACCCGCTTCGACTTGATCGTTGCTAATTTGATTACTGCGAGGGCTTTCACAAGCCCATATGACCAAGCATACAGGCAGTAATAGTTTGAGATAACTACGATGTTTCATGATGATTTCCTAAAATGCGATGACTCTACAGAGTTTCGTTTCGGATAATATATTGATTGAGTTTAGCAGTATTTTAGTCAGTACGCTATTCATTATGGATTTATGATTCACATCTAGCTAAAACAAAAAGCTACGCACATTAAATGATAAGATTATAGGAGAACTTTGATGTTTGAACACTTTGCCGGCACAGAAAACTATATTGCTTCAGCGGAGTTAAGAGAGGCGGTGAATGTAGCATTAGCCTTGGAAAGACCTTTGCTGATCAAAGGAGAGCCCGGTACGGGAAAAACTCTTTTGGCCTCAGCCGTGGCCGAAGCATTAGGTCGCCCACTGCACACCTGGCATGTAAAAAGTACAAGTAAGGCACGCGATGGCTTGTATGTTTATGATGCGGTTCAGCGTCTGCATGATAGTCGATTTGATGATAAATCAGTCTCTGACATAAGAGCTTACATTCGCTTTGGGGGATTAGGGGAAGCTTTTAGATCCGAAGTGCCTTCTGTGGCTTTGATTGATGAAATTGATAAGGCTGATCTTGAGTTTCCCAATGATCTACTGCACGAACTTGATGCAATGAGCTTTAAGGTGGATGAAACCGGAGATGTTCACTCAGCTAAGCATAGACCTTTGGTGATTATTACCAGTAATAACGAAAAAGAACTTCCCGATGCTTTTTTAAGAAGATGCATTTTTCATTTTATCTCTTTTCCAAGCCCAGAATTAATGGCTGAAATTGTTCAGGTCCATCATCCGGATGTTGAACAAATCCTAATTGAAGAGGCGATTTCGCGCTTTTATTGGTTACGTGAATTACCAGAACTTAGAAAGCCACCAGCCACAAGCGAGCTCGTCGATTGGATCAGTGCTTTGGTGAGAGGGGGAATCAAAGCGGAAAGTATTACCGATCGGGTGCCTTATTTGGGCGCTCTAATCAAAAAAGAGCGAGATTTAAAAGCCACGCAAAGAGCACTTAAATCATATGCTTCACGACGCAGGAAATAAGCGATGGGCGATGGTGATGTATTCTTAGAGTTTTTTTACTTACTGCGTGCCCAAGGGATTCCGGTCAGCACTCGAGAGTGGCTAACTTGGTTGGAATGTATTGAAAAGGGGTTAGTCGCCGCTGACTTAGGTAGAGCGTATTCGGTTGGGCGAGCGGTCATGGTAAAGCATGAGCGACATTTAGATACCTATGACCTTTGCTTTGCCCACTTTTTTGGAGGCGCAGAAGCACCGGCTACTTTGCATGATGCAATCGATGAATGGTTAAATACTCCCCTACCTATGCCCCAATTATCGCCAGAAGAGTTTGAAAAACTTGAACAACTTGATCTTGATAAGCTGCGCGAAATGTTCGAGGAAAGACTTAAAGAGCAAGATGAACGTCATGATGGCGGTAATCGTTGGATTGGTACCGGCGGTACAAGTCCTTTTGGGCACAATGGCCGTCATCCATCGGGTATACGAGTAGGTGGTCAAGGTCGCAACCGCTCTGCCATTCAAATCGCAGGTGAGAGGCGTTTTAGAGCTTATCGCTCCGATCGGGTCTTAGATACGCGACAACTTGGGGCAGCACTAAGGCGACTGAGACGCCTTGGTAAGGGAGAACGAGCCGATGAACTCGATTTAGAAGAAACAATTCGCCAAACCGCTCAACAAGCTGGCGAGTTAGAAATTGTAATGAAGGCACCTCGTGAAAATACACTCAAGCTTATTTTGCTGATGGATGTTGGTGGTTCCATGGATGATCACGCCCGCTTAGTGGAACAGTTATTTAGCGCAGCACACCAAGCAAGTCACTTTAAGGTCTTTAAGCCTTTGTATTTCCATAACTGTGTATATGACAGTGTTTACGAAGAAGCGAGCATGAGAACCAAAGTCTCTTTGGAAGACTTAAGCCGACAATTAGATAAGCAAACCCGTTTATTATTTGTAGGCGATGCCTGTATGTCTCCCTATGAACTATTTTCCGTGGGCGGAATGATTAATTATTATGAACATAACAGTCGCACCGGGGCTGAATGTTTGTATTCTTTAAAAACACTTTATCCACACCATGCATGGCTCAACCCAATTCCAGAACGTTTTTGGGGCCATCCAACCATTGAGGCGATCGCAGATATTTTTCCGATGAGAGAATTAACCCTAGCCGGCTTAAGTGAAGCGATTGAGCTTTTAAGCAAAGATGTTCCGGCAAGTTAAGTGGCTCATTATGAAAACCAACTACCAGCCGTTAACAACCTTGTAAGCATAGATCGACATTTTTGAAACCTTCCCCACTGTTATTTATGAGTACTATAGCTTTAGGCACATCATAAACCGAAACAGTGACGGTCGACTGACCAAAGTCATCGCTGAAGAGGCCCCCGCTTGAATAATAATCTATTCCTACTCGGTAGGGCACCTCCTGCGTAGATAATGGCTCAGGATAAACAATTTCTTCAGGCCCGGATCCATTTACATCATCAATCGTAAGATAAGGATTGTTGGGTATGCCGCTAGCGCCCCAATCGGGGTTAGGATTAGCGAAATAACAGTCCCATGGATCTTGATGCCATTCTTCTCCACCTGGATGAAGCAAGTGTAAATCGATATCCGTTCCTTCTGTATCTAACTGATCGGGATCATTATAACATGATTATATAAAAGGATCCCTCTTTGTTTGTGAAAGTGTTTTTCTTTATTTGACATTAACTTATCATTCTAATGCGTTAATCCATCGTGATACGAGGTCTATTCCGAGGTTATCAACTTGCTCGGTAGCTAGTGGTGGCATTTGAGCATCATCATCTTCATCATAGCCACTGCGCTGTTTCATACGCCAAACAAGGGCACTCTCTTGAGTATTTCTAGGTACGATCCGAATAGAGGGCATGTCTTCTAGTCCTGTGGCACGTTCGCTTGGATTTGTCATTTGACCAACATTTGTCAGATAAGTCGGTGTCTCTTGAACAGTCATTATGCCAATTGGTATCCACATGACGACGTCTTTCGACGGCGCAGCGCCACCATGACAGGAACCACAATTACCATGTAAATAGCCAAGCGCTTGTTTTGCAACAATATCACCAGGAATAACAGCTTCTGCTGGGTTAAAATGAGTTGTAAGTAGATCTCGTTCAAGAAGTTTAAGCAGCGTCGTTGAGCTATCTTCATGATTCAGTTGAATAGCACCAAATCCCAAGGGCACATCTGAAAACTCATTTTCATCCAAGTTTGCATCGCGCTGATTTTTACCACCACTATGGCAATCATCACAATCTCGTATCTTTGGAATGTCATGGGAGGTTCCTAAGATATCGCGTTGACCGTCTATGACTTGAGTCACCGCATTTCCAAGTTCATTCCAAGCGTATGTTTCAAATAGCCAAGCATCAGGTCCTCGGAAAGACTCGACTTTTGTAAGTACACGCGTCTCTAGTCTCTTTCCATCACTTGTTTGAAAATGTTTCCAAAACTTGGACCCTACCGGAAATATCCATTTGTTTGGGTCTGTTGTATTGACCTGTGTGTCCGGTGGCAAATAGGCAAATCGATATTTCACGGTGCCATCACTCCATAAAGGATATTGTGGCGTGTATTCGATAATACCATCAGCTAGACGTTCACAACGCTCGTCTTGATATAGCTCCAGTTCGGGTGCACATCTACTTTCAGCATCATCGTCAAATCTAGTGTCGCTGTCATCCTCTATCTCGGCATCAATAAGATCATCCATGGGATTGTGAAAAGATGCATCAAAGGAAGTGTTATAAAGAGCAGAATCTCTTTCATCAGCTGGGGAATTGGTACTTACATCATCTCCTGTTTCGCTGCATGCAATAAAAAATAGGTTCAATAAAATAGAAATACCCACATATGTATAATACAAAAGAATTTGCATATTAGTTCTCCTTGGTTTAGGAATTCGAGAATCTCGAACTCATAAACCATTTGCAAACTCACAAATGAATAGTGAATATACATTATTGAATGACTCAAAGTCTAAGAGGGAAGTCAAATTTACTTATCCAAAACCAATAAACCTAAGATACTGTTTTTATTATGGTTATCAGGATGATAAATAATGCTAAATTAAGTTTTATAGTTATTTGTTTCTACTGGTTTTATGATAGTTCTTGTGTTTAGATATTAAATAAAAATCAATTGGCGACGAAATTAGAGCGAGAAATGATAAGTTTTGATGGGCTAGGCTGATCAGCGCATATCATGTTCTGAATTAAAACAAGATATTTGTAAGCAATTAAGATTTGACTCACTAGCCTGTAATTGACGGCCTGATACTGATAAAAGACTTGTAAAGTATACACTTAGGCTAAATAGTATAGTTCAGTGAACTTTAGATTTAAAAGAACACTGTAAACTTTTATTTATGATGAAAAGAGGACATATGCCTTACTCGTTACTAAGACGCTGGATCTACTGGATTTTTACAGTGTCAGTAACCGTGATCACACCCTTGATCATATCTGCTCAGGAAATGACCTTTGATGGCATTGAGTTTGTTAAGATCACTGGTGATGGCTACATTTTTGGGTCCCCAACGACTCAACAGAATCGAGGGCCTAATGAACGTCAAAAAATAATTCCTCCTTTACATGATTACTGGATCGGGAAATACGAGGTCAGTCAAGCACAATGGTTTGCGGTTATGGGTCACAATCCAAGTTCATTTTCAGCTGACCCTCTTAATGAAAACTATCCTGTTGAATCAGTCAGTTGGAATGATGTACAGCTGTTTATAGAAGCCTTAAATCAGCAGGCAGGCGATCAGTATTACCGATTACCTACCGAGGCCGAATGGGAGTATGCGGCTAAGGCAAGTTCACAACAAGCTTGGTCATTTGGTAGTCTTGAGAATCTATTGGCAGATTATGCGCATCGAGATGGTGTTTCTAGTCCAAGAACAGTGGGTTTGAAGCTACCGAATACGTGGGGGATTTACGATCTTTATGGTAATGTGAGTGAATGGTGTCAAGATTGGTATCAGGTTTGGCCCTCACCTAGTCTGGGTTCCTGTCCGCCTCCACAGGGGGAATTCAAGGTAATTAAAGGTGGTGCTAATGCAGAATCCAGTAAATACTTACGTTCTTCAAGTCGAAACCTTGTACACCCTAGCCGTCGCTCTTATGCGATAGGCTTTCGCTTAGTCAGAGTCATGGATCCTGCAAATGATCAATACCGTATAGGTGAGACGTGTCAAGAGGAAGCTTTTTGTGGAAATGGGGCTATCAATGATCAAGAAGAATGTGATGATGGCAATCTAAGTGATGATGACTCTTGCCGGTCAGATTGTACTTTAACAGAGGTCAACGGAGATTTGGGGCTTTGTTTGCAGGGACAGCATGTTGTGAATCAGACTTGCACACCTTGTTCTCAAGGAACAACTAGACCTGCAGGAGATTCTCCTAATGATGGAGATACTCTCTGTTTAGCCATTGGTTGTGGCGATGGAGTGATAAATAACTTGGAAGAATGTGACCAAGGACCATTGAACAGTGATTTATATTCTGACTCATGCCGAAGTGATTGTACACTACCACGTTGTGGTGATGGTGTACTTGATTCTGGCGAAGAATGTGATGATCAAAGTCAAAGCGACACAGGCTTTTGCAGTAGTACTTGTACGGCGCTTTCTTGGAGTATCCCAACTCTCATTCTATTAATCGATTTTAGTGATACTTCATTTTCAAGTAACTTAAATCAGCCAGAGGCGGCTTGGGCTGATCTGATGTTTGGCAATATCCAAGGGCAAGGTAATCACTATTGGAATGAGATGTTTGAACAACGATTTTCTATGAGCCCTGCACAAGAAAGCGCTGGAATAGCCAATAATGGGGTTATACATGTTAGTCTAAGTACGGCAGCTCCTACCGGAGCGGATCGCCATGTTGTTGAAGATACCGGTTGGATACAAGAAGCACTTAACCAGGCGAGTACTCAGATCAATTTTGATGCCTATGATCAAAATGGAGATGGAGCTTTATCACAACAAGAACTTTCAATTCTAACGGTATTAAATACTAGTTTTCAACATATTAGTGGAGCTGGAGCTCAGGCTAATATTCCACTCGACCATACCTTACCAGGTTCGGGATTGCTTATTCCCCACTTTACTAGAACATTGGCCTCTTATAGTAGTATCGGGGTGAATCTTCATGAGTTTGGACATCACTTTTTTGCGCTCAAACACATAGCTCACCCTAATGATCACGAGTTGATGGGTGTCGGTGCATACAATGAGGACCCAGTTATATCTAGACTCACTGCAACTAATGACCATTGGGGTACACGGCCTGCCTATTTAACAGCCTTTTCAAGAATGCGAATTGGATCCACTACACCAAAAACAGTTAGAGTTGATAGTGAGACGACAACGCTCAGTATTGATGCGGTAAGCTCAGGGAAATTTCAATCCATCAAATTACCCACTGAAGACGGCTATATTTTGCTTTCTAATCGACATGCTCATGGCTATGATACTGCTATTCCATACTGTCATGCTCAAGGCGGCTTGGTCATTACTGAAGTTGCTCAATATATAATGCCACTTGATTTGAGTAATTTAGATATTCACAGAGAGTCGATTGATTACATTAAGAACTTTGATTTCTGTACTCACTACGCAACTCAGGGCCACAATGATCGTTTTGAGTTTGGTGGCTACCGCTTCCATGACCTCTCACCATCTGGCCCAACTATGACTGTAAAGGTTGAGCGTATTAGTGAAACGAGGTTAGCAGAAAATTACAAATGGCGATGGTTTAAACTCGATCCCAACCAGCCAAATTACCGTTTATGGTGGCATGAAAGGGCCGAACCTGGTCTATCCACTGAGATAGATTTTGATGAGGTTCCTGATGGGGATAATCCAAGTGGCTACTTCACCATGCTATTAAACGCTTACTATGATACCAATGAGATTCGATCGGTCAATTCTACTGCAATTTGGAGTACCTCCGACCCTTATGTCTCACTCAATATTAATCCAGTCACCGGAGGTCCGGGAACTACTGTTGGAGATGCGATTGTACAAGTTGTATTTGAAATGACCGAAACCTGTCCTACTGATCGAACCGCATTGATTACAGCTAATGTAGACGGAACTCATTACTCAGCTAAGCTCACTAATATTCCTTGCCATTAGTTATGGTTCCTTCTGTATCTAACTGATCGGGATCATTTGGGGTATCCCAAGTCACTCTAATGACCAAACCATCGTCAGAAATATGGTTCAAGTCCTACTGTTAACAAAAGATTACACTCTTATCGACGTGTGAACATTTTAACGCATTATAGAATAGCACCTTAACTAAAGATTAAAAGCCTGTGGCACATCATCGGCTTAATCATCGATGTCAGGAAGCTCGTCGATCAAGTCGGAGAAGCGATCTGTATCAGTAACTATATCTGTACAAGATTTGTTTCTCTTTAGAGCTCGAACCGTGAAAATCAGCGTACCAACCGGGAGTATGATGATGCTTGCGAAGAGCAAGAGTAAGCCAAAAGGGTCAGGTCGGTTGAGACTATGTCCATCACCTAAGAGGACTAAGACTGTGAGAAAGGTATATAGCAACGTAAGATTTCCAAGTGACACTGTCATTATTGCAAAGAAACTCTTACGAAACGCTTCTCTCTCGCTCGGGTAAGCAGTAACACTCTGATCTTGCCACCAAATGAAGACAGAAATGAGGAAATAGAGTATTGAAAAGACGGGCAGCTGAAGCCAAAAATACTCAAGACCCCCAAGCGCTGCTGTGGTCAACAATACCCATAAGAAGCCCAACAACTTATTTTTTGGTAATATGTACAAAGCACTCTTACTTTCCATTTTTTCAATTGACGTTTGAACCCTTAGGCTGCGAGAATCTTTAGGCTGCACCATCTTTGAGTGATCTACGCTTTGCCGGTGCAGCCTCTTTTTTAGCCGCCGGTTGAGGGGCAACCATTTTAACCCCTGTAATGGTTTCTCCCTTATATAAATCACCACTTGCAGGGTGAATACAAGCGTCGGTAATTCCCCAACCATCAGCACGATTGGGCACATGAGAAACCCAAAGAGTTAGGCGAATTGTCCCGGTGACCTTAGAACGCATTCTCACTAGATAGATCTGCTTAGGCGCTTTGACCCGGCGGACTTTTTGCATGGAGTCTACAACAAGGTTACCTTTATTATATACAGCACTATGTCGGGCCGAAAAGTCAGCAACTCTACGAGTCCCTACAAACATTTTCCCACCTTTTTTCAGGCGTTTTTTATCGGTAAGCTTAACCTTGAGTTCAAAACTAAGGCCTTCCCATGCTTTTTCGGTGTTTTGACTACCCATATAGTTAATATGATCCATCACTGCCTTTCTGACAGCATGATTTTTACCGCCTCCCGATACTAAGTCACGTAACCAAAGCATACTAAAGATGATTACGGCGATTAAAACTACAGGATGAAAGAGAATTGTGAAGATCATCACTTTACTCCGGAAATAAAATGTATATTTATAGTATAACCGAGTGAGACTCAGAGCTCAACAAAGCTATCTATAGTTCTGTGACTTATCTAGTGTGACTTATCTATCGTGACTTATCGCTCGTGATTTGTCATCAATGAGATCATATCTATTCTTCTGATTATGAATTAACTTGAGATCTTGATGCAATGAATAAACCTAAGATTCCTTATATTCCTGTTCAACAAGCTTTGCCCAAAGAGGTTGAGCTATTTTTAGACTTTCTCACTTCGCATGGTTTTCAAGGAGATATTGCTTGTGATCAAGCGAGAAGATTGATCGCAGCCACCGATAACAGTGTGTATCAAATAATGCCTCAAGCCATCTTATATCCTAAAGCTGTGCAAGATATTGAGCTCGTTATGAAAGGCCTGAGCGAAGAGAGGTTTAGAAAGCTTAAACTCACTCCGCGTGGAGGTGGTACGGGCACCAATGGAC
Organism: uncultured Myxococcales bacterium; assembly: GCA_937146725.1. Taxonomy (GTDB): domain Bacteria; phylum Myxococcota_A; class Bradymonadia; order UBA7976; family VGTA01; genus CAKZRU01. Next base: position 20,284 of record CAKZRU010000033.1, on the reverse strand, counting down.
AGTCATTAAATACCGGTCTTTGCTTAGATCTTTCGCGTTACCTGCGATCGGTTCTTAAAGTGAACTTAGAGGAAGCTTGGATTGAAGTTGAAGCTGGAGTTGTTCTTGATCAATTGAATCAGGGACTTAAAAAGGATGAGGTATTTTTTGCTCCAAATCTTTCACCGAGTAGTCGGGCCACGATTGGGGGGATGATCAACACGGATGCTGCCGGCAAAGGCTCAAGGATTTATGGCAAGACGAGCGATCATGTTTTGGGGCTTGAGCTCGTTACATGGGGGGGAGAACGGCTTTGGCTGGAAGAAATGACTACGCAAGCGCTTCAAGATCAAGTGCAAAAAGAACTCGGAGATAGGCAAGCTGGATTCTACCAAACGGTTGCTTCCCCAATCTTGGATTTGGTGCAACAAGAGAAAGATTTAATTGAGCAAGTATTTCCCAAGCTCAGTCGCTTTATGACGGGTTATAATCTAAAAATGCTCTTTGATACCAAGCAAAACACCTTAGATTTAACTCGTTTAATTGCTGGTTCTGAGGGAACTTTAGGCGTTGTGACTAAAGCCCGTTTAAAGCTCACCCCAATACCCAAAGTAAGACAGCTTATCCTATTTAGTTATGGTAGCTTTCAAGATGCGCTTGGTTCAGCGAAATTACTTTTGGCTCAAGAGCCTTCAGCGATAGAAACCATCGACCATAACATTCTGAGTTTAGCAAGAAATGACATCAGCTACCACGAGGTGAAAGATGCTTTGGAGGGAAGTGGGATTCCGCCTGAAAAAGTCTCAGCGATTAACTTGGTGGAGTTTGAAGGCAGGGATTTGCAGGAAATTGAACAGCGGGTTCAAGCTTGTCTTGCTCAAGTTCGTCCCAAATATGGCCAAGCCAAAACCCCGATCGCTGACTTTGTGGCGGTTGATGATAAGACCCAACATTCACTATGGAATTTGCGCAAAAAAGGCGTGGGACTATTGGCCGCTAGACCCGGAAAACGTAAGCCAATTGCCTTTGTAGAAGATACTGTCGTACCACCCGAAAACCTAAGTGCCTATATCAAAGACTTTACCGAGCTACTTGATCGAGAAGGTGTTGAATATGGTCTGTTTGGACATGTTGATGTGGGTTGCTTGCATGTCCGTCCGGCGCTTGATCTAAGAAATCCGGATGATGAAGCACGATTCATACGCATATCAGATCAAGTGTCGAGCTTGGTTAAAAGCTATGGTGGTTTGATTTGGGGTGAGCATGGCAAGGGCATTAGATCTGCTTATAGCCCTGAGTATTTTGGAGAGCTATATCCCTATCTTCAAAAAGTGAAATCACTTTTTGATCCTTACAACCAACTAAATCCCGGTAAGGTTGCCACACCTAATCAAAGTTATGAACTTCTTCCTTTAGCAAGTCCATTACGTGCTCATCATGACCGTAAGATTTCAGCTCAAAACCTACTTGGCATGGAAGCGAGCGTCACCTGTAACGGCAATGGTCAATGCTTTGATTATCATCAAGATCACTTAATGTGTCCTTCGGCTCGAGTTACTAGAGACCGTTTACATTCTCCTAAAGGACGTGCGGGTGTAATGAGAGCATGGCTTGCAGCTGTTAGCGAAGCTGGATTTGAGATTACAGCTCAGGTTTTGGATCCCAAGCAAATCAAGATCAAACGAGGGGTGGCAAGAGGTTTAGGCTTACTCCAAAGCGCCATAACCTTTCCCTTTAACTACGCTAGTAAACTGATTCACCAAGTACAGCGTTCTCAAGATTTTTCTAGTCAGGTACATGAAGCAATGCATGGCTGTTTGTCTTGCAAGGCGTGTACAACCGCCTGTCCGGTTAAAGTGGATGTTCCGAGTTTTAAGTCCCGTTTTTTAGACTTATTTTATACTCGTTACCCTCGTCCACTTCGAGACTATCTGATTGGCGCCTTAGAATCTTTGGCCTTGATTGCCAGCCATGCACCAATGATATGGAATGGGAGTTTGCAACTTCCAATGGTTTCTTGGTTTAATAAGAAAGTCATAGGTTTAGTAGATCCGCCTAAACTCAGCAAAAAATCTGCACTTAAAATGATAAAAGAACTTGGTGGAGAAACAGCAACGACTCAGAAACTCAATGCTTTATCTCAGCAAGAACGTGAAAAGTCAGTGATCATTATTCCCGATGCCTTTAATGCATTTTTTGATGCTGATACGCTGGTGCATAGTTTTGAAGTACTGAAACAACTTGGGTTTAAGCCTTATTTAGCGCCCTTTAAAGTGAACGGTAAAGGTTTACATGTCAAAGGCAGACTCGCAGCCTTTAAGCGAGTGGCAGAAGATCATTATAAAAGTTTAAAGCCTTTGGCAGACAGTGGAGTTCCCTTAGTGGTCATCGATCCGGCAGTGGCTTTGACCTATCGTGATGAATATCCTGAGTTTTTAGGGGCTAACTATTCACTTAAAGTATGGTTGATTCAAGAATGGTTAAGCACTCAGCTTGCTCAAATCCCTCAAAACGTTGCGGTGAGTGAAGATACACTCAGTATCTTTGGACATTGCACTGAAAGAAGCTCGGTCACCACCGCAGTAGATGATTGGCAAAAACTCTTTAAACATTTAGGTATCGCTTCTGTCGCTGAACAAGTTGCTTGTTGCGGGATGTGTGGTGTTTATGGCCATGAAGCCGAGCATGAACAACTTTCCAAAGAGCTCTTTCAGAGCAGTTGGGCCCTTAAACTCGCTGATGCTCAACAGGCCCATAGAAAAGCAGTAATAACCGGTTATTCATGCCGCTCACAAATTAAGCGTTGCCAAGTTGGGTACGATTCTGATCAAGTCAAGCAAAACAATGCTTTGCATCCGATGTCTGAGCTCTATTTTAGGTTAAGAAAGAGTTGATTTAGCTCTGAAAGAGGCTTGGCTTTATCCTTGGACTCGCTTATTCTCTGTTTTGGTTCACAGCAACATATCTCTTGTACATCCCTTATCTTTTGTACATCTCTTATCCCTTGTGACTGACAAAGACAGGCGAAGAAATGAATAGCGAAACCAAGCCTCATCCATTAACTACATGGCTCAGTAAGCAAGATGGTCTTATCTTTTCGATTTATGCAATTAGTGCTGCTTTTTCATGCTATTTTTGCATGTATGCTTTTCGCAAGCCTTATACCGCCATTGGTTATGCTGGATATGAAAACCTTTGGGGGCTCGATTATAAAATTGCTTTAATTCTGGCTCAACTCTTTGGCTACACGCTGTCAAAGTTCTTGGGCATCAAAGTGATTTCTGAAATGGATCCTAAATGGAGGCCATTAGCCCTTTTAGCTTTTATTGGGATTGCGGAATTGAGCTTGGTTGCTTTTGCTCTCACTCCACCCAGCTATGGCCCGATTTGGCTTTTCATTAACGGTCTTCCTTTGGGCATGATCTGGGGGCTTGTTTTTGGTTTTTTAGAAGGCCGGAAACTTACTGAAGTTTTGGGAGCAGGACTCAGTGCGAGCTATATTATTGCTAGCGGCTTTGTTAAGTCAGCCGGTCGGGCTTTAATGGATTGGGGTGTTGATGATCGCTGGATGCCTGCCACCACAGGTGTCCTGTTTTTATTACCCTTTTTACTTTGTGTTTATCTGCTGTATCGACTTCCTCCACCAAATGCAGAGGATGAAGCTTTAAGAACGAAGCGGGTACCGATGGATGCGGCCGCTCGTTGGGCCTTTTTAAAGCAATCAGCTTGGGGGCTCATTTTATTAACCACTCTTTACATCTTTTTGACTGCTTACCGAGACTTTAGAGATAACTTTGCGGCTGAGATTTGGGCGGCGATTGGATATGGTGATGCACCCGAAATCTTTACTCTTTCGGAATTACCAATCGCTTTTACTGTATTAGTCACCTTGGCCTTGTTGGTGAAGATTAAAGATAACCGTAAAGCCATGATGGTTGTGCACATGGTCATGATGACCGGCTGTGCGTTAATCGGTGGAAGTACCTTATTGTTTGAAATGGGTCTATTGAGTGGAGCGGCTTGGATGATCACAGTAGGTTTAGGTGCTTATTTGGCTTATGTTCCATATGGAAGTATGCTTTTTGACCGCTTGTTGGCCGCCTTAGGTTCAGTAGGAACTGCGGGCTTTATGATCTATGTCACCGATGCCTTTGGGTATATTGGCAGTATCGGAATTAATCTTTATAAAAACTTTGGCGGCGGTGGTGTATCATGGAAAGAGTTCTTTGTGCAACTTAGCTATTTCACAAGTGTTTTTTGCACCGCCTGTTTTATCGGTTCCATGTTTTATTTCTCTAAGCAAGCTCGGACCGAAAACTAAGTTTATTTGTACTTAATCCTTAGAATAGAACAATAAGTATAGTGTTAGAAACTCAAAACTTTGTGTCAAAAACTAAAAAAGACGAGCAATATCAAGTGATTCACTCATCAAGTAATCAAGGGCGACTGATCTTCTTAAATGACTCTTTTGTAATCAGTTTGTATATCATGCTGTACGTCATGCTGTATATCATGCTGAGTCCTATATTGGCTTTCGCTCAAGAGAAGATAGACTCAAAGGGCATGATGGCAAAAAACGACCTTAAATCTGACCTTAAATCAGATCTAGCTGCTAAGGATACATATCGTTTTGCTCTGTTTTGGTCCAAAGGTAAAACTTGGCTTGTTGATAGCGAACAAGGCGTTTTATTTAGTGCGCCTACTTTGATTGCTAATGGTCCTAATGGTCATCTACTTGAGTACAAGTTAAATGTACATACCGAACGTCTAAAGTCAGATCGTCCTTATGGGGATTTATATCGTTGGGTCAGCTTAGATCGCTACATCATTGGGGGGAGTTATGTCGACCAACTCACCAATCACTTTAGTCCTTCAGAGTTGAATGAGGAAACCCATGATGAACATCAAATCTTTCAGTTTACCGGTGAGTTTATTACCTTAATTCGTTGGTTTTATCATCAACCTAATGAGGCTCAGCATAATCAGTCGGTCAGTTTATACTCATTGGCCTTAAATGGTGTTCAGCCTTTGCCACAAATGAAAAAAGCTGACAAACTTCTTAAGTTTACTCATAGTTTATATCCCAAACTTATCCCCAAATGTTTGCAGGCGGATCCCAGATTAGTCCGCTGGGAACTCAGTGCTCAAAGGCCTATTTTTTGGCTTATGCTCACCCCTATAACGGGGACGACTTGTTCGCCAGAATTGTCGGCTTTACGGGTTAATCCACCGCCAATTATCGAGGCTAAGGGAGACTTACAGATCAAAGAAAGTAGTCTTTATTATAAGAATGAAAAGCTTTATGGAGGAGTGGTTGACCACAGTTTGCATCCTCAGGGTAAGATTGCGATCACCTTGGAAGGTTCGCCTCGCAAAGATCATCATTTATATGTCAAAAATGTGAATCATATTTTTGAAAAACAAGGTCGACGATATTTGAGTCTTTGGAAGGCATTTGAAGATGAGCGATTAGGACTAGGCCGTCATATTAGCTTTAGTGATGAAGCCGATATTCAGCGTTTGGATGGTGCGCGTTGGTTATCTGATTATGATCCTATTCTTAGTTTACGCGATAGCCACTTCAAACCAGTCGGTCAAAAATCATGTTATCGAACATTAAAATTACGTCGGGTTGATAAGTACCGTCGACCTCAGCGACCAAAAAGCTTTGGACAGCTTTGTGCCATTGAAAACGAAGGTAGGGTTTGGGAAGGACATGAAGATCTATCGGCTTCAATCGAAGCACAAATCATCAAGGAAACAATGCATTTAGATATTTGGGTGAATGATCCGGATCGTACAGAGCAAGATGAGCTTAAGCTATGGTTTGGTTCAACCATAAGCCCTTTAGAAATGAGAGTGACCCCAAAAGGGATTATTGGCCGAGAGGCAATTGCTGCCGGAGTTAAGGTCAATTGGTGGGAACGAAATCATAAAGGGTCAAGTTCCAAAAAGGATCCTCCTCGTCTTAATAAAACTAAGGGCTATCAAGTTCATTTACAGCTTCCACTCAGCTTAACTCAAGGCTCATTGAGCCTAAGCGTGGAAGATGGTGATCATAGCTTTCCTAGCGCTCACCAACGACTTTGGTTAATTGGCCAACCAAGTGCATCAGCGATAGGCTTAAGCAAACAAGTCAAACCCACGCGTTTTGAGGTGCCCTAATGTACCTTTTAAGATGCATGCGAGGCATAAATTGTAGATATTTGAGCGCTTGGCTTAAGTGTGACAAGTCGGCTCGCTTTTGCATTAGGCATTATACTCATTTGGTCGCAGTTATTCTTCTTTGCGTTCTTGCTCCACAACTTGCTTTTGGGGATCTTGGTCAAGCCCAGTTGATCGAGGGCTGGGAACGCCTAGAAAACTGCTTTGAAGGATTTAGAAACCGAGAGCAAAAGCAGGGCACTGTGCGTATTTCACATATTGGCGATTCTCATATTATCGCTGATTTTTGGACCGGAGAGATGCGCCAAAAATTACAGGAGCGCTTTGGGGATGGTGGACGTGGCTTTGTGCTGGGTGGTGAAATGTGGCGCAGCTATGGACAGCGTCATATTTGGCATTATACCGAGGGGGAGTGGACCGTCACCAACTTGAAACGAGGCCGGGATACGGGGGTTTTTGGCCCGGGTGGAGCCGCCCTCATTTGTGATAAGTTAGATTGTCTCACCGGTGTGGAAACTCGTGAAAAACAATGGGCCGCACGCTTTGACACCTTAGATATTTTTACCTTAGGAAGTGGCTTAGGCACTGATTACAACTTATATATTGACCAAAAGTTATATGATACTATAAATAATTTTTCTCCTTGGCTAGGTATACACCGACATAGAGTTCATTTACCTTTAAGCCATCATAAAGTACAAGTTTCACCAAGCCATGATCAAAGTGAATTATGGCTTTTTGGATTTTCATTACAAAATAGCCAAGGTGGCTTAATTTATGACTCAATCGGCTTAAATGGCTCTCAAGCCAAGCACTTGCTTAAAAATACTGATCGTAGCTTACAAAGTATTGTTAAGCTTTTAAAAAGTCATTTATTAGTGATTAGTTTTGGGATAAACGAGATCTTTGATCGAGGATATGATCGTAGTGACTATGCTAAAAACTTGGATTTGTTACTCAGTATTTTGCGTGATCCAACATTAGAATATAGTGACCGATTTGACTGCTTACTGACCGGCCCTTTTGCAGCCCTAAAACGTGGTAGTCCACCTCCAGAGCTTGATGAGGTTTATCAAATACAACGTACTTTAAGTAATAAATATGGCTGTGCCTTTTGGGATGCACGCGAAGCCATGGGTGGCTCAATTCGACCGTGGCAAAAACGCAAAAGGGCCCGAAAAGATGGAGTTCATTTAAGTCGTCAAGGCTATCAAAGAATCGCCACCTTATTTGAAGAAAGTCTTATGCTGAGTTACCATCAATGGCTAAGTGCCAAAGCCAAGTTTCAACAAGCGCCACAAATGCAAAGCCCACCTTAAAACGCCAAGGAACATACAATGAGCTATGCTTATAAAATTAAATTAGAAAGATTGAGCGGAGAAGTCTGCGAAAAAGGAACTTGGAAACCATCTCTGATGGAGATTCTAAGTCCAGCAGAAATGAAAGAGCTATTTCGTGATGCACTCCTAGAACAAGGGTGGAAATGCAGTGAGCCTGTCGAAGCGGTCGAAGCGGGTACAACAAAAGGAACTGCGAGAAAAACAGCCTCTTTATCAATGGAAATCGAGGGGGTACAATGCGACTTTGATGAAGAAAATTGTGAGATTAGGGCGATTTTAGTAGAAGAAATCTCAGTGGAACAGAATGTTACGGCTGATAGCGATGATAATGCTGTCCTTAAAGAGGCTCGAATTCAAGAAGGCAAAAGACAGCAGAAGCAAAAGCTAGATACTGCAAAAATTGATAAAGCTAGGCAGCTGACAGCACAGCTTTTGTCGATTGAAAGTCAGGTGAAAGCTCAAATCGACTTAGCTTCTCATCATGCCCATGCAGAAGCGCTAAACATTAAAGCAGCCCGTCTTGGTGATATTCAGTCTACGCAAAGCTCAGTGAATGCAGAGGGGACTTTAGAAGTCACCATTCATGTGCAAATGAAATAAAGGTTTGACCATACGCATTAGCCTACTTAAAGCGACTTATATCATACTAAAAAAGAGATGAGCGATTGAGAACCACAGCGAAAAATATTCCCATTAAAGACCTGCCACTGAGTATAAATGAAATACAAGCAGTAGAACTATCCTATGGTACCCAGCTTGATCAGATTATTCAGCGCTTATTGCAAGGCTATAAGGTATTAATTCGCTGTGATAAAGGTCTGAATAACTTTCTTTATCCTATCTTACGCAAGCGGATAAAAAGGGTCAGTACAGAGTTTACAATTACCTTAATCGATGGGCGAGTTCAGCAGGAAGGCCGAGATTTAAATCGTATCCAAGGGATGCTGAGTCAAATTACCGAGTTTGTCAGAGGGGGTGTGTTGGCATCACAGCTAGCCTTTATGACCCATCTGGACCTCTTGAGTACGAGTCAAACAAACCTTTCACCGGAAGCGAAAGAGCTTATCCCATTGTTATATGAGCATCCTCATGCTCATTTTTGTGCATTGGTTGATCCAAGTTTTCCTTTGCCCAAAGCACTCGTGGATGTCTTTGACTTTCAGTTTGAGCTTGAGGGCGTTCAAAGAGAAGTTCTTGCTGACTTGATTACTCAACGTGAGGCGAGAGCTTTGGATTATCAGCTGTTTGATCCCTACTTACTTTATCCATATTTATCAGGCTTAAACGCACTTAAATTACGTCGCTTACTTTCAAGCTTATCACTTCAGCCGGAAGCAAGCCCCTTGAGTAAAACCTCAGGTCAAGAAGCGCTTAGGTCCTTACGAGAACAAACGGCACAGCAGGGGGATGGGCTAGAGCTTCCTCAGGTAAGCTTACAAGATGATATTGCTGGCTATGAGCATCTTAAAATAAGAATACAACATGAGTTTATTGACTTGGCACTTGCCAGACTTCGTCTTGATGATCCCGAAGAAATCAAGATGGCTGAGTCACTTACGCCCAAAGGTATTTTATTTTATGGGCCACCCGGCACAGGGAAAACTTATTTTGCTAAGGCGATCGCAACTGCTTTGCAAGCAAGCTTAATTGTGGTTTCAGGACCAGAACTTAAATCTAAATGGGTGGGAGAAAGCGAAGAAAACTTAAGGCGTATGTTCAGAAAAGCGCGTGCTGCATCGCCAACAGTGATCGTTTTTGATGAGATCGACTCCTTTGCGCAAGCCCGTGGCTCCTATCAAAGCTCTGGCGTTGAGCACTCTATGGTGAACCAATTACTTACGGAAATGGATGGATTTAGAAGCAATGAGCAAGTTTTTATTGTAGGAACGACTAACTTTTTAGCCTCAGTGGATCATGCTTTACTTAGACCGGGACGCTTTGAGTTATTGATAGAAGTGCCCGCGCCTGATGAAAAAACAAGAATTGATTTACTCAAGTTTTACAATCAGCGGTTTAACTTGGGTTTAAGTGATTCTTTGATCACTTGGCTTGGTGAGCAAACCAGCGAAGCTGCCGATACTTTAGGGAATCCATATTCTGCCGATCATATCAAGGGCTTATGCCGAGCTTTAAAACGTGAGATTTTGCTTAAAAAGTTGGTCATTAAGGAAGAGGTTTCCTTAAGGGAATACGAGATTTTAGATGTGATGAATCGAGAGCAAACACAGGTCACTTTAACCGCAGAAGAACGCAAAGTCATTGCCATGCATGAATGCGGGCATGCCCTCGTCTCTATGCTACTGCCTAGAACGAGCACACCTTCAAGAGTCAGTATTCGTCCTGATGCCATGAGTTTGGGGCGAGTATATCATAATCAAAATCGCTCTCGATTTGTGTATACTCCAAGTGACTTTCAAGATGAAATCTGTGTTTTACTTGGTGGACTCGTTGCTGAAGAAATCACCTTTAAAGAACATTCGATTGGGGCTGCCCAAGATTTACAGCAAGCGAGTTTGATATTAAAAGACATGGCCTTAAAATACGGCATGTCACCACTTGGTTTAACCAGTCATACAGCGGTTAGTCATTCATCTCAGCCGAGTCGGGCTATACCACAGCTGAGTGAACAACGATTAGCTGAACTAGAGCTTTGGTTGAATACAAGTCTTGAGACCTTAAAGCAGCGGACTAAAGTCTTATTGGACTTAAATCTTCAAACGCTTAATCATTTATGTAAGCAATTACTAGCACAAGATGAACTAAATGCGCAGGATTTAAAAGATCTCAACTTAGTATTAGATAAGCCGAGTTGATCATAGACGCGAGTTTAAAGTCTGTCTAACTTGCCCATACCCTTCATAGAAAAGAGCGAATAACATGCCTGAAGCCGTATTAACCTTAAGGTTAAATCCTCATACCGGAGAACGTACTTTGATTATAAATTATGAGTCGGATGAAGATGCGATGCCTTTTGAGCATGAAGATGAGCACCGTGCATTTGTAGAGCAATTACTTGGTAAATCACTTGAGCAAGTCGCTGATCGTTTGGAAATTAAAAGAAGCCCGCCCCACCCGCTTATGGAAGCATCCGAGCAGAGTTTAGGCCATACTCAAAAGACCCAAGAACAGGATCAACAGCATTTAGCTGACTTTGAACCAAGCCAAACAACTAAGGTTAATCAGTCATCTTGAGTGCTCAAAAGCTTAATGATAAGCACTCATATTGGTGCAAGACTCATGGAGTCAAGCAAAGAATTACGGCTCTCCAGGAATTATATGAGCGTTTTGAGCTTTCTGGTATGCATTTGGTACTTAGCCAAATTCATCACTTTCCCATTTACAGACATTATCAAGTGGGTTGTTTTGAAGAAGTCTTGCAGGTGACTTTAGAAGCCCCCTTACGACAACTTGGAACAAAACTCAGCTCCTCTTTATGGCAGAAGCAGCAAAATGCAGATGAGATTACCCAACTCGATATACTGCACAGAATGACCGCCTCGCAAAAGTGGTTGAGTGAGCGCAGCAGTCTGTTGAAATTATGCTTTCATATATTAGAGGATAGAGCTCAGCAAAGAGCACATGCGCATAGATTTCAAACGCAAGGCTCATCAATTCTTTTTGAGATCAAAGGAGAGCAAGCTGACCTTGAGCAACTAGAGCTGAGTATTCTCGAGATTTATGCAAAGCATTACCTCATTAAAGATGATATTTGGATTAACTCAGTTAGTCATTCAGCTAGTCTGCAAAAACTCTGTGCATTACCAAATAGAAAGACACTTCAACAAGAACTACAGATCTGGTCAGGATTTTCAAGAAATCTGCAAACTGATCAACAAACCGTCAATCAGCCTTATGAATCTTGCTCTTACTGGCTCAAGCTACACACAGCACAGAGCCCCTTTATTAATGATTTAGCTATAGAAGTAAGCAAATATCCTTATCTTGCTATAGCGCGATATAAGCCATTGCTAGATGATGTTTTATGGCAAGGTGTAAGTGTAGAAGAACATTATATTATACGGCCCTACCCATCCGCGGTTACTTTGCTCAAAAGGCTTGGTAAGCAATACGATTCAACAGATCTATTGACCATCGATCTATTGCATTCAAGCATGCATAAGACCTTAGAGCTTGGAGAACCGCGAGAAAGCACCTTGAGTTGGCACAGTCTCAAGGACATATATCAGACTATCGCGCTTAAGCTTGATCAACAATTAATTTATGCCAAGAAGAATCAAGAATTACAGGTTAAGAAAAACCCCGTTTTACCTACAGTTCCAATGCACTCATTCAAGATCGATTTTAAATGGGAAAGAATACAGCCAGCCCAAAAGGGTAAAACTCAAAAGGCGCAAGCACTTCTTATTAAAACAACTGCCTTAAGTCAGCATTTAACACATATTATTGCCCACCAATTTGGTCCTATGATTTTAGCAAAGATTAAAGTTAGCTTTTTGCCTAATCTTAGTCGATATACGATTGCATGGATATTTGAAGATCCATTGTTATCTGGTCAAATTAAGGCCTTTTTTGAGTCAACCGACTTGGCTGATCAAGATGTCAAATGGATGTCTCATTATACGAATCGTTCACCAGCCTTGAATCCTTTTGGACTCAAGGTTTCTTCATTAGCGAATAGTGCTTTGCAATCTAATGCGAGTGTCAACATCTGGAGGCCAACCGGTTGGGTATTGCATCCACATGTACCGGATAAAGATTTACTTACATACTTACGAAATAAGATTCAATTCTCTGACCAAGCGACTCAAAATGATCCTTCTTCCTTTAACATTGCCTCAACGACCTTTCAAAACCTATGGCTTTTAAATGATCAGGAGATGGACTCTCAGCAGAATGTTCACATCTGTTGTCTCTATTCTAAAGATAGCAACAATAGGTTGGATGAAACCTATGAATTAGAATATTCTTCTTGTGCAGCGATACCTCTTTCTCCATTGCATTTTTTAGAGTCTATTCAGTTTGAGATCGACCATAACTCGAGCATTACACACACTCAAGAATCTAACGCCCAAGAAACAGAGTTAGACCACAGTGACTCAACTCGTTCAGAATTAGACCTGAATATCATACAGCAAGATGATCAAGGTGATGTAGAGCAAGAACAGTCAAAATCCGAAGACATTCAGAATGAAAAAGCTCAAGCTTCTCAAAGGTCGACAGAAGGGTTAAGAGCTGAATTAAGAGCATTAACTCATACTCATTTATCTAAAGACATAAGCCAAACTAAAGTCAAAGATTCCCTTTCACCGCAGCAAAAGGCACTGAAATGGCTGAAAAATCTCAATGAGAATGTACCCGACTTACTCAGTACCCAACCCCATGTTGAAGATTGGCTTAGTTTTGCACAGCATTTATGGTGGCTAGAAGAATATGAGCGAGCCATTGATGCTTTAGTTTGGTTGTATATTTCATACATGCTAAAACCTCAGAATGATCATCTAGTTGAGCTTTTGGCCGGTTGGCAATCTAGGCTATTTCAGAAAATCCCTCATGAAACGAATCTACTCAAATATGCTCGAATTAGCCTGTATACATGTTTTTTAAATCCAAAAGAAAAACAGAGTATTTGTGAGGAATATTATGAGTCGGTCAAGGCACTTAGGTTAGAATATTTTAAAGCAACTCGACCAAAGCTACATTTGATTTGGTTGGTGAATCATTGCTTCATCGGTGATCAGCTACTCGCTGTGCAAAGCTATGAATGGACAAACCGTATGTTAGCGCTTGGTTTAAGCACTGAACATAGTGATCCAATTATTCAACAACAGCTCAGTTATGAACCAGTGATTGAGTTAGAGTTAGACTTGTACTTACACAAAGTACGTAAGTTACAACTAGATCAGAATGACCCTAATCTTAGGATCATATCGAAACGCCTTAGAACATGGGGCTATATTTTTATTGAGAAACTGAGAACAGAACTTTTCAAGTTTAAATCTGACTATGGGCAACAGATCGATCGAAAAGAATTTATTATTTATCGGCAATTAGCGATTGCGACTCAGGGATTAAAAACTATTTTATATGGACAAGCCTATCAGCAAAATTCCGAAAAGCGTTTTGTGGAGAGTTCCAAAAAAGACTCAAGTCCAACGCAGGATAAACGAGGGTCATTCAGCCTTGATGATGAAGTCAGCAAATGCTTGTTGACTAGATATGAGCTTGGAGAGTTTTTGCTGCGCTCAAATCAGACAAAGCAAGCAACTAGACCAAAGCAAGCACCACAAGTCTCACAGTCCTTATCTATTCTGCGAAATGATCCTCAACTTGAGTTTTGGAGACAGCACTCTAGTTTAAATCAGCGAACCATTGAGGCCACTCCATTAGGCGCTAGCTATAAGAATAGTATGAGTCCTTCTCATTTGGACTCTCAATCCGAAGCTTTTCTGATAGAAATAAGCATTTTAGAACTTGGCTTGACTCAAGCTTTACGACGTTTAAGACCACAAGTCAGGTCATATCATAGCTTCAAAAAAGTGATTAGCTTTTCCATTGATCAAGCCTTAATGAAGCATGATTTAGCTTGGCTTGAGCAAGCATTGGGGGCCTTGGAACGCTGGGTAGAAGAACTCGATCAAATCGTAACCGTTCCCTATGATGTGCTGACTCAACTTGATTTTGAATATCTGCGACTGCGTTATGCACTTAGTCATGCACATAATATGCATGATTTATGCACTGCTTGGGTATCACGTTGGTTTGTTCAGCCAAAGCAAGATCTTAATTGGCGAAAAGTAATTGCATTTCAACAGGAATTTTCTACTCGGGTTTTAGATAAGTTAAGCGCTTATGTTTCCCCAAAAATACTCATAGAAACAGTACAAACTGTGCGCGAACACCTGTTAAAGATCTTTCAAGAGCTTAAAGAAAAAGAAGTGAACTACCCTTTGACAGATATGCATTTAGAGCAAGCACAATACCAAGTATTACTTGCTGCACGCTTAGTTGAGTTTAAAGCAGAAATTACTAGATCAAAGAGTGAGTCAAAGAGTGAGTCAAAGAGTGAGTCAGATGTAAGTGGGCTTGAAAAAAAGAAACTAGAATTGAGTGTATCTACCCAGTTTACTCATTCTTTAACAGAGTTTGTAGATGCGTTCTGTGCTTGGATTGAAGAATATGAACAAGCGACCCAGCAACCGAGTTCTTTATTGAAAAAGCGTTTTCAAGCACCGCTGAGTACTTGGTTATATCAAGTTCAATATTTTACTGTTCCACAACTCAATCAACTTTCGGAGTCTATATTAGAAGCACTTCAGACAAAGACTCTTCGCTTGCAAGCATGCGCTTGGTATATTTTTGAAGATACTTTTTTGTCCAAACCTCTTTTTCAAGCCGTAGATCACCCAAGACTAAAGATTTGGCTCAGAGCTCAAGAAAGAGCGCTAAGACAAGTGTGGCAAAAAAGTATTGAGTAACCATTTTTGAACTCTGAAGAGCGTTTATTTGGCTCAAGTTTCTGTTCTGACTCAAGGAAAGAGCGATAAATCTATATAGTTGATCATTGAGATTGATCGTTGAGATTGACAGGGGCACTAGATTCTCTCATAAGAGGCCACAACCAACTGAAAGAGAGAAAAGCATGACGCCAGATCCACAAAGTTCTTTAAGCCTTGCCCAACTGATTGGACTTGTCACCTTTGCTGTATCAATGGCAACCGGTCAGGTTTTATTTAAGCTGGGGGCCACTCGAGTTGCACCGGCAAGCGACCTTGATGGTTGGATTAATCTGATTTTCCAACCTATTGTCATCACCGCATTGGCGCTTTATGGTGCGGCAACATTTTTATGGCTTTGGTTGTTGCAAAAGATTCCTCTCACCACCGCTTATCCCTTTGCGGCTTTGGCCTTTGTTTTGGTGCCCTTAGGTGGTTGGTTGTTTTTTAATGAGAGCGTAAACCTTAAGTATATTGGGGGAGTATCGCTGATTTTAACCGGGGTAATTCTTACTAGTTTAAGCCGATAAAACTTCATTGAACAGAGCAAGTTTTAGAGCAGAGTTTAGAACCCGCTTTGGACATGAACAAAACTTTCCAATTTTGAAACTTTACCTTAACGTTAAGTTTCGTTAGTCTAGCGAACCGTTTGTCTTTTCACTATATGTCAACTCTTGAATCCCTGTAGGAGAGCTAAGACTATGTCACAAGCCCCACTATCAAAAGCCGAGCAGAATCCTGAAGTGTCCTCACTAATGGCCCAGAAGTATCAGCATGGCTTCGTGACTGATATTGAATCAGAAGTGGCTGCTAAAGGCCTTAGCGAAGAAACTGTTCGGTATATTTCTGCCAAAAAAAATGAGCCGGAATGGTTATTAGAATGGCGTTTGAAATCTTTAGAAATCTTCTTAAGCATGGAAATGCCGGACTGGGCCCAGCTTAATATCCCCGAGATTGACTATCAGGATATCCATTATTTTGCAGCGCCTAAAGAGCGTCCCAAAAGCCTTGATGAAGTAGATCCAGAGCTGCTTAAAACTTATGAAAAGCTTGGGATTCCACTGCATGAACGAGCCGCTTTGGCTGGTGTAGCGGTAGATGCTGTCTTTGATAGCGTTTCTGTAGTTACAACTTTTAGAGAAGAACTCGCCAAGCATGGCGTTATTTTCTGCTCTTTTTCAGAAGCTGTTCATGATTATCCAGAGTTGATTAAAAAATACTTAGGTACGATTGTGCCACGTGCTGACAACTATTTCACCGCTTTAAACTCTGCGGTTTTTAGTGATGGCTCATTTGTATATATTCCCAAAGGCGTAAGATGCCCGATGGAGCTCTCTACTTACTTTAGAATTAACGAAGCTAACACCGGACAATTTGAAAGAACTTTGATCATTGCCGATGAAGGTAGCTATGTGAGCTATTTAGAGGGCTGTACTGCACCACAGCGCGATGAAAACCAACTCCATGCAGCAGTGGTAGAGCTCATCACTCATGATGATGCAGAAATCAAATATTCAACAGTGCAAAATTGGTATCCTGGAGATGAAGAAGGCAAAGGTGGCATTTATAACTTTGTGACTAAACGAGGCAAGTGCCAAGGTAAGCGTTCCAAGATCTCATGGACTCAGGTAGAAACAGGCTCAGCGATCACTTGGAAATATCCAAGTTGCGTTTTGCTTGGTGATGAGTCCATTGGAGAGTTTTACTCAATCGCCTTGACCAATCATTTCCAACAAGCTGATACCGGTACTAAAATGGTACATATTGGTAAAAATACAAAAAGCCATATCATTTCTAAGGGCGTTAGTGCCGGTAAAAGTCAAAGTACCTATCGTGGCTTAGTAAGCGTCGGTCCCAAGGCTGAGGGAGCTCGTAATTTCTCCCAATGTGACTCATTGCTTATTGGTGATCTATGCGGTGCACACACCTTCCCATATATTGAGGTTTCTAGGCAAGATGCACAGGTCGAGCATGAAGCAACCACCTCAAAAGTAAGTGAAGATCAAATGTTTTACTGTCAACAAAGAGGGCTAAGCGCCGAAGAAGCAGTCGCCTTAATTGTTACCGGTTTTTGTCGCGAAGTTCTCAATGAATTACCCATGGAGTTTGCAGTTGAAGCAAATAAGCTTCTCAGCGTGAGCCTTGAGGGTACTGTAGGCTAGTTCATTGATCTTTATCGGATCCCCATTTTCAAAAGAATATTCCAACCTTTTTTTATAGAGTAAACAAGATGTTAGAGATTAAAGACCTCCATGTAAGTGTGGCGGGTGGTACTGAGATTATTAAAGGCTTAAACCTATCTATACCGGCCGGAGAAGTTCATGCGATTATGGGCCCAAATGGTTCGGGTAAAAGTACCCTGTCCTATGTGTTAGCGGGACATGAGGGCTATGAAGTTACTCAAGGTTCAATCACCTATATGGGACAAGATCTTTTGGCCATGGATGCTTCTGAGCGAGCTCAATCTGGTGTTTTTTTAGCGTTTCAGTATCCGGTAGAAATCCCCGGTGTACAAAATGGCTATTTCTTGCGCTCTATTGTTAACGCTCAGCGTGTTAGTCAAGGTGAGCCTGAGCTTAATCCCGTAGAGTTTATGAAAAAGGTTAAAGAAGTGCTTAAACTCGTTAAGCTTGAGCCTAATATGCTTAAAAGAAGCGTTAATGAGGGCTTTTCCGGCGGTGAGAAAAAACGTAACGAAGTTTTACAAATGGCCTTGTTAGCACCTAAATTATGTGTCTTAGACGAAACAGACTCTGGCTTGGATATTGATGCATTGCGTATTGTGGGTCATGGCGTTGATGCTCTTAAAGGACCGGAGCGTTCATTCTTAGTCATTACTCACTATCAACGCTTACTCGATCATGTTGTGCCTGATAAGGTCCATGTTTTACAGGGTGGCCGCATTATTCATTCAGGAGATAAAAATTTGGCGCTTGAGCTTGAAGAACGTGGTTATGAGTGGCTTATCGAGGGTCAGTCATGAGTTTGAAAGATGTCAATTGGGGGCCTTTACTTACGCCAAGTAAGCCATTATCCACCAATGAAAACGGCTTTATTTCATCAGAGCGACAAGAGCTTGCCTTACAGCGCTTAAGTCAATTTAATATGGCTCGTGCTGAAGCATGGCGCTACACTTCCTTAAAAAGGATTGTGCAACTCAAACTTATGAGTGATGCCCAGCAAACTGAGCCAAATTGGCAACTTAGCTTCAATGAAGAAGCAATTAAGGCCTCTAGTGCATCAATGTTGCTAAACTCCAAGCTCAGAATCATCAGTTTAAGTGAGTTAGCCAAACAAAATCGTGACCAACTCGCTGAGCAGGCTTTTGTTTGGATTGAGCAACAGTTTGCTCAAGATGAAACGATGCATGATTTGCATAGCTTACATTACCGTGATGGCTTAGTTGTCATTGTTGAAGCAGGCCAAGATGCAGGTGAGTTGTGCATCAATATGAAGCGAGAAAAATCGCAAGTCTCTGCTCAATCGGCGATCGCCAATACCTTACAGATAGACTCTAGAAATATCTGGTTTTATCTTGCGGAAGATGCAGCGCTCAAAGTGATTGAATCCTTTGAGACAGAGCAAGGATTACAGAATCATACTCAGCTTTCTCTGACTTCGATGTATCTTTCCAAAAACAGTAAGCTTGATTATGTACGGTCTCAAGAGCAAAGTCGTGGGAATGAGCAAACGTCGCTGCACTTGGGACGAGTTGCCGCCACGGTTTATGCAGAAGCGAACTTGTCTTTAACCAGTCTTAACTTAGGGTCTGATCTTTGCCGTTTAGAGCTAGATATCAGCTTGGAAGAATCCCAAGCTCGAGCTGATCTCAGTGGGCTGTATCTTGGTTCATCAGATGTTCTATTAGATCAGCATCTGACGCTTAAACATAAAGCACCTAGTTGTCGTTCATCACAGAGTTTTAAGGGAGCCTTAGGTGCAAAGAGTCGGGGCGTATTTACCGGCCGAGTCATTGTGTCACAAGGTGCTTTTGATACCGTAGCCGAGCAAAATAACCCGAACTTGCTCTTATCTGAATCGGCCAAGGCTGTGACTCGACCACAACTAGAAATTTACAACGATGATGTTGAATGTAGCCATGGCGCAACAGTGGGTCAATTGGATGAAGATGCTCTGTTTTATCTGCGAGCACGTGGATTGGATGAAGCAGCTGCTCTGCGTGCCTTGACCTCAGCTTTTGTGGGTGAGATTCGGGAAACCTTGCCCAAGCAAAACCTAAAACGTGCTTTGGACAGTAGCCTAAAGCAAAGCTTGGGCCTAGAGCTTGAGCTCAATGAAGCAGAAGAATGGATCGATTGGGAGCTCATTTCTGCGAACATTTAAACAGGAGAAGATCATGGACCTTTTTCAGTGTCGTCGTTCAGACTTTCCTATTTTTGAACAGAGCGAAGCAAACCCTCGGTTGATCTACTTGGATAGTGGGGCGACAACCCAAAAGCCAGCATCTGTAATCAACACTCTAAAGCAATTTTATACTGACGATAATGCTAACATTCACCGAGCGGTTTATGAGCTTGGAGAGCGAGCTACTCAGCGTTATGAAACAGCTAGAGTTAAGATTGCCGAGTTTTTAAATGCGCCTTCTGCCAACGAAGTCATTTTTGTTCGTGGAACTACCGAAGCGATCAACTTGGTCGCTTCTTCACTGAGTAGCCGCCTACAAGCAGGAGATGAGATCTTAATTACTCATCTTGAGCATCATGCCAATATTGTTCCTTGGCAGTTGGCCTGCCAAAGAACCGGTGCAATCCTAAAAGTGATTCCCATTAATGAGCATGGAGAACTATGTTTGGAACAACTTGACTCATTGGTGAGTGAAAAAACCAAGATCATGGCTTTCAACCATATCTCTAATGCTTTGGGTACAGTTAATGACGTACAATATCTTTGTGATTATGCAAGACAAAGAGGGATTCTTACCTTAATTGATGGCGCACAGGCCATAGCACACACACCGGTCGATGTACAAAAACTAGGCTGTGACTTTTATGTGTTTAGTGGTCATAAACTTTATGGGCCTACTGGGATTGGCGTTTTATGGGGTAAAGAAGCATTACTCAATGAACTTCCTCCCTATCAAGGTGGTGGGGATATGATTGAGGATGTCTATTTTGAGCAGTCTACCTACAAGCCCGTTCCTAGTCGTTTTGAAGCGGGTACACCCAATATTGCGGGGGCGGTTGGTTTAGCGTCTGCCGTTGAATATGTACAAGGCTTAGGCTTAGACAAAATTCATCACTATGAGTCTGAACTGGTCAATTATGGCGCACAAGCTTTGAGTGAAATTAAGGGCTTAAGACTGATTGGTACACCGCAGCAAAGAGC
>CAKZRU010000032.1 GCA_937146725.1 uncultured Myxococcales bacterium | reverse complement strand
TGGGCTCACCTGCCATGGGCTCACCTGCCATGGGCTCACCGGCCATGGGCTCACCTGCCATGGGCTCACCTGCCATGGGCTCACCTGCCATGGGCTCACCGGCCATGGGCTCACCTGCCATGGGCTCACCGGCCATGGGCTCACCGGCCATGGGCTCACCTGCCATGGGCTCACCTGCCATGGGCTCACCGGCCATGGGCTCACCTGCCATGGGCTCACCCGCCATTGGTTCACCCGCCATGCTTTGACCAGCAAGAGGCACATCAACACCGGCGACCATTATGCCTGCTTGTGGATTACCTGCTTGTTCACCTGCATTATTAATGGACGGTGTGGGTGCATCATCACAGCCAAGAATAAACAATAGGGCTAGCCCATAAATAAAACCTATGTACCTACCGCGCAAAAAACTCCAAATCATCGCTGTTCCTTTTGTGATTATGAATTAAATAGCTAAGGTCCCAATACTTTTTAGGGGTAACTCTGGTGGCGTTAAATCCGGATATAGCGATAACCATGAGGCTTCAAAGCCATCTTGATCCTGTTGCATATAGGAGATTAAGCAATCTTTGGCTAATTCCTTTTCGCCCAAATGTGGATGTACATAGAGCTCAAGAGCTTCAGCAATACTCGCCTGATCAGCACCGGTTAACAAACCATAGTGTAAGGCATCAAAGGCATGATTCGCATGAACCAGTTCAAGTCGAATGCAGAGGGTCAGTATAGACATAAATGATTGAGCATATTCGTCATTTAAACGTTCTTCTACAAGCACAGAGTCTACGCCTTGTTCTAAAAGTAAAGTTCGGAGTTCCCTAGTCCATAAGGGCTTCAAAGTCTCTGCATCAAAGCTTAAATGAATGACCAAGCCGTCAAGTGACTCACTGGGCATAAACTCACTGACAAAGATCACTCGAGTTTCTCTAGGTAAATGAAGGTCTTCTTGATCCCTACTCTGAACGTACTGACTGCGTAGAGCCACTAATAAAGACTCATGCTGATCTCTTGGTAGTTGATGAGCTTGTGAAATTAACATGAATGCTCGACGATAACGGCGCCAAGATTGACTTTCCTCATGAAAAGCAATCATCATTTGTCGACGTTTGGTTGCTTTAGTTTCATCTAGTGCATCTTCCCAAGAAAGCTTGGTTAATGCACTCAATTCATGCTCTAAAGAACAGGATTCACTAAAAGCAGACTGCTCGTAGGGAAAAGCTTGAAAGACTTCTTCACAAAGACCACGAGCATATAATAAACGAGTTGTTTCATCTGCACCACAAACCCAAATCGCTGGTGAAGCCACCAAAGCCTTTGTTGACTGTGCAACTGGATCGACCTGTAGTCCCAAAGCGGTAGCCAAGCGTTCGGCACGACCGTACCATTGACTCGGTAGTCTTAAGGCCTCGTCTGCAATATATCCGGCTTCTATAAGTTGTTGGCTTAATTGGGCACTTCGAGGTAATTGAGGATCAACTGGAATCTTACGCTTTTGTACAATTGTACTTAATTGGCGCATCATTGGTGTTCGGAGGGCTAGATTTACCTTATCAACTTCCAAACCATCTCTTTGACTTTTTTGAATTAATTGCACTGTCTGTTGCACAAAACTTTGCACACTTAAAGCTGATCTTCGTCCCTTACGACTTAAAAGGGCTTGACCTTCAACTAGTCCCTGCTGATCATCGGTATCTTGAGGTTTAGTCGTTGGCTTACTTTGGAGAGGCTCAATCGCTGCACATAACTTAGGCGGAAAATCACTCAAAAGCATGGCATATTCATGCTCATAACCCGAATTAAGGGTTAAAGTCGCCCACTGATAACTATTTGGCTCACTTTGATAAAGTGCCTTTCTTGCCCAATGCATGGCATGGGGAATAGAATACCCAGAACCCAAAGCATGATAAAGCGCTCGATCTGATTCCGCTCTTGTTTTAACACTTTGTTCAAACTGTCTTGCGATCACAAAGTATGAACCTGAACGCCTTGCCTTAGCGACTTCAGATTGCGGGACAGGTGGAGTGATATTAAGAAGTATGCTTTCTTGCGCGATTGCTGAATCACCAATACTTAGAGGACCTTGTCCAACTTCACTTTCAAGTGTCACTAGACCTTTTTTATCCACAGCATACACATGGTTGAATAAGCGGATTTCTCTTTCAGAGTTTCGGTGAAGATCATTTCGACTGTGAATGGGGCTCACTTGAACTTTAAACTTTCGAGCAATATGCGAAGTCGCTGCCCGCATTGCACTAAACTTAAAGACCTCACTGGCCTTGGTATGAACTCGACCACTTGCTAATTGGCTTAGTCCGTTTCTTTCAGCTAAGCTAGGTAACTTACCAATGATTCTGACAAGCTCAACCGACTCCAGAAGTAATGCTTGACCGGTGATAGGGTTCAATACTAATTCCCATGGCCAAGTCTGTAGCGCATCTGGGCTGTCGACAAGCAATAGCAAGACAGGCTTAGTGTTTTCTGTAAAGTTTTCAGAACCTTGTGAGCCTTGGGTTTGAGCGAGTTTGCTCTGAATTAAGTCTGCGATCTTACCCGGAAATAGAAGTTCGGTGACCATATACTGTGCTTGCTCAAGCGCACTTTTAATCGCTTTCCCACTTTTGAGTTCTTCGATAAGATCAGGAGCTTCTTCGGGCACCTCTGTGTAAACTTGAAGTTCTTCTCCCTCAGATTTAGCTAAAACCAAGAGTTCATTGGAAGATGTAAACTTTAATGTGAGTTCAATGATGACTGTCACATTCACCTCTATGTTGTGTTAGGAATACTTTTAGGACAAGCTAAGTTTTGTCACGAAATTGGATCAGAAGTAGACAAGTGGTCTTTTCGGTGGTCTTATGATTGAATAACCGTGTACACATATACCTTGTATAAAAAGGTACATGGACACTACATTCATAAGAACTTAGATTCTTGTACTATGACATATCATAAGCTTTTTGTAGAAAACCCATTTTTCTTAAATTTTGCTTAATAATATTAATTTCTTCATCGCTTAGTGTAGGCAGTTTCTCATATGACTCCCAAAGATTTTCCTCAAGATTACAAAGCAGTACGTTGGCTCGGTGAGGGGTCAGTTGGTGATGTTTGGTTAGCTGAGCATCGTGAAACCGGTGGTCACTGTGCGATTAAACTCCTGTATACACAAGGAGACACGCGAGGCTCTGCTGAACGCTCTTTTAACCGAGAAGTACGGGCCATGGCTAAACTTAGCCACCCCTCTGTTATTGAAGTCTATGACTTTGGACGTACTGAAAAAGGATCTCCCTTTGTAGCGATCGAACATGTTCCAGGAAGCAGTTTAGGGAGTTACGTAAAGGGCTCTTGGACTTGGCCACAACTTTGGGGCGTGATTGATGGAATCCTATCCGGTTTAAATCATGCGCACTCCCGAGAACTCATTCACCGAGACTTAAAACCTAACAATATTCTTGTGATTCCGATGATCGCCGGTTTAGGTGCCATAAAAATCGTAGATTTTGGGATTGCTTTAACCACACCTGATGCCGAAAAAGTGAGTCGGCGTATTGAAGGAACGCCTGCTTATATTGCACCGGAAGCTGCTCAAGGACAAATCGCTTCCATAGGACCGTGGACCGACTTATACAGTTTTGGCGTCATCCTCTACGAAATCTTAACAGGTCGTCTACCTTTTTATGGTCGTAATCTGTTGAATCATCATCAGCATACACCACCGCCTGAGCTTCGTATTCGTTCGCAAGTTCAAGCACCAAATGAGTTATTGCCAATCGTTAGAAAGCTTCTCAACAAATTTCCCTCGGCGCGCTATCGTAGCATTGCAGACTTAAGAGTCGATTTAGAAAAGCTTACTTTGCCCGAAAAAGTTGAAGCCTTATCACCCATTGAAGATGATGAAGATTCTTTCATGGACTTTTCCATGGATGGCTCAATGGATTTCTCCATGGATGAGCCTTATGAAGAAGAGGCGAATCAAGAAGTTTTGCAACCCATGAGTAGCTCGGTTGGTATAGGCTTATTCCATCTCAGACCACCTCCACTTGTTGGTCGAAAAAAAGCCCAAGAAGAGCTAGAATCAGCGGCTCAAAAAGTGCTTGATGGACATGGAATATCAACCGTTTTGATCGAAGGTGAAGCCGGCTTAGGCAAAAGCCGTCTCGTCGATTGGCTGAGAGCCCGTGTCGAAGAATGGGGCTTGATGCAAGTGTGCATTGTTCGCAGTGAACCTCAGCGTAGCGGTGGTGGGCTACGACAGGCCATTTTAAGAATGTTAGGTGCACCCCAAGCCACGCAAGCTCAAGCTGATCAAGTTTTACATGCCTGTTTTTCATCTACTGAAGCGATTATGAATGCCCGCTCGGCTTTGTGGCCCGAAAGCGATCCTTTATTGTCAGAAAGCGAAGCAAAGGCAGATTTGGAATCTAGGCCACGAGTTGCAGCGCAGCTTCTCTCTGATATTGCCCAAGGACGCCCCTTATTATTTTGGGCTGATGATGCCCATTGGTCACCGGAAGGTCGTATTCTCCGCTTACTTAACTCCTTAGCCTCCAAAACAGAACTTTCTATGTTATTGGTCGCCACTCTACGTCCTACACAACGTCGTACAGTGAGAAGTATGCGAAGAGCTTTGCTGAACCAAGGTGCCCACTTAATCTCCTTAGCTCCAGTGCCTACTCAAACTCTAGCCACCTCACTGTCCGCCTTGGTTAAACTACCAGAGGGCTTGGTTGAGCTTGCTTGTGCTCACTCACAAGGTAATCCGCTGATTGCCGTCGAAGCTGTTCGGGGGTATCTACGAGATCAAGGGATTGCCCATGAACCAAAGGATCCTAGTGAAGTTCTTCGGCAAAAAATTGAGCAGGCAAGTCAAGGAGAACTTGGCCCTGAACTTAAAAGTATGTTGGTCCGTTCAACTTTATTGGGGCGCTCTTTCACAATTAAAACTTTGGCGGCCCTATGCGAAGTTTCCGGAGATGATCAAGCACCACAACTTACGGGTGATCATGAATTATTGCAGTCCCTAATCGACCGAGCTTTACAATTTGGTTTACTCAAAGAACAAAGACAGCGCTTTACTTATGCCCATGACTTAATTCGTACAGAACTAAAGAATCAAGCATCAGCATTAAGCAATTGGGCCGCACTTAATCTCAAAACCGCTGAACTCAGACTTAAGCGCGCCGAAAACGACCTGACTGGGGTTGAATTAGAAATGGTTGCTCGTAATTATTGGGCGGGTAAACTCAAAAACCTTGCACTTGAAACCGGTTTAGACAGCTTACGTCGCCTTGTGCAAAGCGGCCTTATGGGTCACGCAACCTCGGTGACTAGACGCTTGTTAGAATGGGATAATGAGCTTAAAACACTTACGCCCGAAGAACGTGGAGAACTGTGTTTGATGGGGGGAGAAGCCGCCACTCATGCCGGACACCATGCAGAAGCAGAAGGCTTTATTGAATCAGGTCTAAAACTTGCTAAATTAGAGCGTTTACCGGACTTAGGCGCCAAAGGAACTATACAAATGGGTTTAAGCTTTTTACAAGCTGACCGCCTTGATCGAGCTGCACATTATTTTGATGAAGCTCAGCAATTTATTCCTGCCTGCCAAGATCCTGAAACCTTATCTGTAGTTTACTTTGGTTTGGGTCAATGGGCTCTTGCCCGAGAGGATGAAAGCGAAGCGATAGAGCTTTTTGAAGAAAGCTTAAACTTTGCAATCAATCATAAGCATTTGCTCACCTATCAACTGGCTGCCCGAGTTGCTCTTGCTAAAGTTACTAGAGCTCAAGGGCAGATTGATCGCGCTGAAAAAGCCTTTAAAAAAATCTATCAAGACTCACTAGATGGCCAACTAGAGGTTCATTCTTTGGAAGCTCGTTTAGGTTTGGGCTTATGTGCTTGGCGTAAGGGAGACCCTGAAACTGCCCTGCCTTTCTTCTCGGAAGTTCGTAAGTCAGCCAAAGGTAATCTCTTTTATGTGGAATTTTTTGCGGCCATTGGAGAAGCTTGGGCCTATGCCTTACAGCAGGAATGGGACAAAGCTCAAATGGCTTTAATTCAAGCAGAAACATTACGTATTGATGTTCCGCATCGAGAACGAGAACTCGATGAACTTAGGCAGGCAATGCGTGAATACGCTTTCCACTGTAAGCGGCTTGATCTGATTTCTCAAATAGACCGCCTATCCGACCTCTCTTTTAGTGGAAGCACCACCTTTTTGACCGAACCTCCCCGAGGTTAATTCACTGATCACGATCTACTTTAACTTTGTACAGGCTATACATCATGAAACATCTAGTTTTGATATTGGGATTGAGCTTAGGCTTTAGCGCTTGGTCTTGGGCACAGGATACTGTGACTAATATTAATAGTAAAACCGGTCAAATCGAAGTCAGCAAGAAACCTAGTTTTGGTGAAGAAGATATGGAAGAAGCAATGACGATCTTTCGAGAGCGTTGTACTCGCTGTCATGGCAGTAAGGGAAATGGACGAGGTAAACTTGCGAGTAATTTGTCGCCTCGTCCAACCGACCTAACCAATCCCTATTGGTTTCAAAGCACAAATCCAAAAAAGCTGAAAAAAGTGATCCTTGGCGGTGGGGGAGCGATTGGTAAAAGCATTTTAATGCCTGCTAATCCTGACTTACGCAATAAGCCCAAAGTGGTTGCTGCCTTAATTCAATATATTACTCAACTCGCTCCTCGTAAAAGTAACTAAAGACTGACATGACTCTACGTTTGGGTTTTACTCTGCCTTGGGATTTTACTCTACCTTGGGATTTTATTGATTATTAAGAATCAGCTTGGGGGTTTCTATGAAAAACTCAATTCAGCAAGCACCCGTCTTATATTTTCCGGTAAAAGCTTCGCCTTTACAAATGGAAGCCGGCTTTTATCCGTTGGGCAAAGATTTAGGAGGAGGCGAAGTTGATCAATATTGTTTTTTAAAAGATGAACAGTTTGAACAATATATTATGAACAAAAGACAAGCCGAATCTTTTGGGCATTGGGTCACTTGGCAGTCTAATCACGAACAAGCTTTAAATGGACAAAAAGAGATCTTACCACACTCTGTTCATGCACAAAAACAGGTAGAAGATTATGATCCATTTCATCATCTGGCCCTACAGCACCTTGTTGAACTACAGCAAAAAGATCTTGGTCTTGAACCGCCCCCTAGCTTTCATGCTTGGCAAAGGGAATTGAAAAAGAAAGATCCTCTAAGAATTCAGTTGAGGGAACACGCTCAACTGCTGTATCATGAGCTCAGTATGAGAGTACAAGAAGATATTTGCTTCTTACTGCACAAGCCTTACTCGTCCTTAATTATGGGTCATATCTGTACACCAAGCTTTTGGCGTCCAGAGCACGTTAAAAATGCTAGTTTTTGGGATATTCATCATCCTGTGCCGGGTTTTCCCAGAGATGAACGAGTTGCCGACCGACTCGCTGAACATATTTCCAAAAAAGGGCCTTTCGTTCGTTTTGTTTGGACTTTAACCACAGATGCCAAGTTAGATCAGCATCCAAGACATCCTCGTGGCTCATGGGATGATGCAAAGCAAGTTTGGTATAGAGTCGAGCGCCAAATCACCATTCCCTTACAAGGACTTGGTGCTATTTTTTTAATTCGCTGCTATGTCCATCCCTTAAGTCGTTTAAGTCAAAAGCAGAGACATATATTAAAGCAGGCCATTGAACTGATGCCCCAAGAAATTGCTGAATATAAAGGATTAGGGGGGCTTAAGGCGTCTGAGCGCTTGTTAAGTTTGTTTTAAGATCTTCTTTTGGCCTATATACCTAATCCATCTCTATTTACCTTTATCACTTATCTGCTTACTTATTTTTTGAAAAAACAGCTTATGTCAGACATCACAATCACTATCCTTTATTTTGCTGCCGCCAAAGAGGCGATTGGTTTAAGTACAGAGTCTTTATCATTTACGAGCCCGACCACTTTGGCTGAGTTACAAGCTCAATTATATGACCAATACCCTCAGCTCATCCCTCTAAAGCCCTATCTACGTTGGGCGCTCAATCAAAGTTTTGTTGAGGATAATGATGTTCTGCTGAATCATCAAGATGAAGTCGCCATCATTCCGCCTATTTCTGGAGGTTAAAGATGACTCATACTACTCAAGAAAGCACTACTCAAGAAAGCACTACTCAAGAATATCTTGATTCAGGCGCTGATCAATACAGCTTAGATCAACGAGCCGGTCTTTTGACAACACCATTATTGGCTTCTACTATAGAGAAACAAGTGCTGAATGATCAATGTGGAGCAGTAACAACTTTTTGTGGTCGTGTACGTGATCATAACGAAGGTCATGGTGTTTTATCTATTGTATATGAAGCTTATGAAGCCATGGCGCTTAAAGTGATCAAAGAAATCTTAGGTGAAGCCGATCAAAAGTTTCCTGAAACAAGGTCGGTGGCTCACCACCGCTTGGGTACTTTAGGGATTGGTGATATTGCTGTTATCGTTTCTGTTGCGGCTGCACATCGAAAAGTCACTTTTGAAGCCTGTGCTTGGATTATTGATGAGCTCAAGGCGAGAACTCCCATTTTTAAACATGAACAGAGAGACAATGGCGTTGTTTGGGTAGGCTTAGGACCATGAAGGTCAAGCAACAAGCATTACTTATGAATGAGACTTCACCAGAGTTTGCGCCAACTCAATCTTTTGAAAGCTATGAGGAAGAGCGAGAGATCATCAATGCTGTCGCTCGCTTAAGATGGCTTATGGGCTTAAGGTGGCTTGCTTTAATTGGGGTAAGTCTCTCAGCGGGTTTAGCTGTGATTGGTTTGGTACCAGGCATTAACCTACCCATCATGCTATTTGGCGTAGCTGTCGGGATTGGTAGCAACCTTTATATTCAATGGGGTTTATCACATCGGACTCAAGTCAATATTGAGAGTCTTCATGTTGGCCAAGCTTTGTTTGATACCTTTGTGCTATCTCTAGTGCTTTGGTCTGCGGGTGGGGCTGATTGTCCGTTTACTTCTTTTTATGTTTTCCCGGTACTCTTATCGGTTTTGCTATCTGCAAAACGAACATTTTGGCCCACAGCAATCGCTTCGGTGCTTGGCTTATTATGGCAAGAGCTAAGTCGATTAATACCGTTTTTACAAGTAGGCGCGTGGAACCCGATAGAACCGTGGGGAGAGTTATTAAGTTTTATTGCACCGATTCTCACTATAGCGATGGTTGCCTATTTTGCGGCTCGATTTACCGAAGCCATCAGAGAACAGGTCAAAGCTAAAAGAGCGGCAGATGAGCTATTACGCTTATCATTTGAGCGCTTGCAAGCAGGTGTTGAACTTATTGAAGGTGGAACAACGGTTTGGCAAAATCCCTTTGCTCGACAAGCTTTAGGCGAAAGACGTTTTCAACATTGGCGTTGCCCCGGACATGGTCAAGGTATAAATGGTGACCATCATGATTGTGGGGTCAGTACACTTGAAGGAGGTTTACGCTGTCGATTTTCATTAGAACAGGCCTCCCAAAGCTCACTGCAAATGCAACAGACAAGACCCGAAGAACTCTCGGCTATTTATGAAGTAATGTTGCTTTCTCCCCCAGATATGAAGCAAAAAGTTGCGATTTACATCGATCAAACTTCGGAGATCATATACCAAAGAAAATTGATGAATACCGAACGTTTAGCAAGCTTAGGAAGAACAGCACAGGGCGTGGCTCATGAACTGAATACCCCCTTAGCAACAATCCAAACCCTAGGCCGTGACTTATTAGATGTTATCAAGAGTGAATGGACTCAAGCGACCCAAGAGGATGCTCAAGAATCAGCCCAAATCATTCTAGAAGAAGTTCAACGTTGCAGTCGTATTACCCACGCTTTACTTGGTAAATCAGATAATCAAGTCATTAGCTCATCAAAGCATCCACAAAACTCTCATTCACAAAACTCTCATTCACAAAACCCTCAAGTAAACAGCTTGGCTTATATCATTAAACGTGCAATCGCTTTAGTTTTCCCTAATGGTTCTAAAATGATTAACCTTAATTTGAATGAGCTTGATACATTAAAATATCCCTCAGATCCTTTAATTCAGATCTTTGTCAATTTAATCCAAAATGCCTATGATGCTACCGTAGAAGCCGAGCTTCTACACAGTGACCAGCAAAATAATAATTACTTGGCCAAGATAGAAGTTATTGCTCATAAAACGGAAGAGTTCATAAATCTGTTTGTGATCGATCAAGGTGTGGGTATTTCGGTAGAGAGTGGTTTATTGTTTGAGCCTTTTTATACAACGAAGTCCATTGGTCAGGGTACAGGCTTAGGTCTTTATACCTCATATGCTTTAGCTAAAGAGCTCAATGGGGAACTAAGCATTGCAAATAATGATAAAGGTGGAGCCACAGTCACTTTGAGTCTACCCTTACACTTTGAGTCTACCCTTACACTTTGAGTCTACCCTTACACTTTGAGTCTACCCAAGAATACTTAAACTTTAAACTAAACAGATTTCTTCTGATAATTAAGGATAGGCTTTTTTATATCCCACACCAACCACTGGGCTCAACCAGCCCTCAAGTTCAAGTTGGGTCGCCTCAAGTAGAGCCTCTGTATAGCTCATAGAAGCAGCATTCGCTAGTGCTTCAAGAGATTGTGCTTGGTCTTGAGCAACCAGCCATAAAGGTGAGCTATGAACTTTAGAAGGTTGGCTATGAACTTTAGAAGGTTGGCTATGAACTTTAGAAGGTTGGCTATGAACTTTAGAAGGTTGACTAAGGTTTCTGAAAACTCTTTTTGGTGAAGAAATCTGAAAGTCTTCAAACTCATCTTGCATATCTTCAATCCAAGAATCGGTACTTAATAAAGGCCATGCGCCCTCTTTAAGAAGATGCAAGGAACCTCTAAAAGAAAGCTGACTCGGATGATGGGGTAAAGTCCAAACTTTTTTACCAAGAGACAGAGCATGTCTTGCGGTCAATAAGGAGCCGCTTGCTTCAGCGGCTTGAATTACAATTAGGCCATCACATAACTCAGCGATATACTGATTTCTTTTTGGATAGGTCCATGATTGTGGTGGATGATCGGCTTGGAAGGGACTTGCTAAACCTACTCCAAGTTTACTTAAGCTTTGGAGTCGTCTATTTACTTTGTTTAAGCCACAACCGATGATCGCTAAGCTCTTACCATTCTTTTTTAAAGCCTCAACATGTGCTTGTTGATCAATCCCTTGAGCCCCGCCTGAAATAATCATAAAACCATGCTGTATGGCGATATTGGTGAGTTCTGTAGTCCATTGTAAAGAAACTTTTTCAGCTCGGCGACTCCCCACGATCGCCAATAATCTAATTTGTGGATTAGTTTTAATCTCGTTGATCAGATCTTGAGCGATTGGATCAGAATCGAAATGCTCTAAAAGCTTTAAACGCCCACTAGAATCCATTTGATTCTTAGGCTTTACTTGATTCTTAGACTTTACTTGATTCTTAGACTTTACTTGACTCTTAGACTTTACTTGACTCATTGCCTGATCCCACTTGCATCTGATGACATGATCTTCCGAGGCTTTAAATGATTAATCTCCTTCGTTTTTGCTGACCATAACTTTTGGGCCGGTTTGATGGTTAAATAAGTTCGAATCTGAGCTAAGCGTTTACGGCCTATACCTGGTAGCTTCAATAAGTCATCTAATTGTTGATATGGGCGGTTCTCAATCATTTTATGCGCTAACTTTGGTCCAACTCTCGGCACGGCGACTAAGTCTTTTAAAGAGGCCTTGTTAAGTGAGATTGGTAATCCAAGTGCTTTGTGTGTTCTTCCAGAAAGTGAAGATCTTGCAAACCGACAAGCCTTTGTACTGACCGTAATTGATAGCAAATCTCCATCATAAAAATCTTCTAAACAATAAGTTGGCACACGCTTAAGTAAGTCCTTTAAGGTATTTAAATAAATGATGGGATCAGAGTTTAGCTTCAAGGCAAACCAAGCATGGCGATTTAAATCTACCAAAGTATATTGTGATGAGTTTGCAGAATTAGCATGCTCTGCATAAAGCTTGTGCATCGAATCATCAAATAAACCCTGATTCAGTGTGTAACGAAGTGTGATTAGACTACAAAATAGACTAAGTAGAAAACTGATAAAGAGGCGTTCTTGACGCATGAGTACTCCTAGGTGTGATAGAGACACCTAAGTACTCGCCAAAATGAGCAAACTGTTGCATAAAAAACTAAAACCGAAAGGCTAATCTCTAAATATATAAATAATTACAAAACCTTAAAGGCGGTAGTTATTTTTTCTTTTTTCTTTTTTTTCGACTTTTCTTTCGACGTTTCCTTCGTTTTTTAGCACGAGCCTCGCGTCTTTTTTTTCTGTCTAAATAGGCCTTTTGCTTAGACTTAAAGCTTTTATAGTGTCGCTTAAGACTTCGCTTAATGGAGCTAATCATCCCAGCCTGACTTTTTTTGGCACGTCCACGCTGAACCTGCGAAACGCCGGCCCTGTATGAGGCGGATTCTCCAGAACCTGACTTGTCTATCCAATAAGCTTGATGATGATCTCGCCCAACATCTAAGTGCACAAATTGTGTGGTTGGATAAT
Organism: uncultured Myxococcales bacterium; assembly: GCA_937146725.1. GTDB lineage: Bacteria > Myxococcota_A > Bradymonadia > UBA7976 > VGTA01 > CAKZRU01. Next base: position 7,827 of record CAKZRU010000032.1, on the reverse strand, counting down.
AGCCAGCGCCCACCAATGGAAAGGTTTTTTTAGCGTATTCCCAAACCTCTTTGGCTTTAACACCTCTCACTCTAAAGTCCACTGCATGTCCATTGTGATGACGACTTGTCTTACGCTCTTTTGCTCTGAGCCCACTGACAATTTGTATTTCAGAATCGAAGTGATGGCCAATTAAATACAAATACCAAAGCAGTCGGTCTTGAACGTAGCAATCATACATACGCCAGCTTGCTCTTCCCTTGTATTCATAGTTAAAAGAGAAGCCTTTTTTACACTTTTTCTTGCTCCGCCAATCGCTTAAAAACTCGAGCATAATCTCACGAGCTTCAGGAATTACTCGCCGCTGTTCATCGATAATTTTGAGCGATTTATGCCTTTTGTTTCGATTGATGTGATACAGGCTAATATGTCCTTTTTGGATCTCACAATGTTTACGGCCCTTGTGAATTCCACGCCGACATTTACTATTTTTTTTCTTCTTCTTTTTATTAGGCTTTTTAGTTTGCTTAAGCTCATTTTTGGTATCGAGCTTGATTCGTGAGTCTTTACCAGAGTCTTGAGCGTTTGAACTTGAGTCTGACAGGTCTTTATCTTTAGCTGTAAGCTGAGTTGCCCCTGTTTTAGGCTGATGGTTCAATTGGGATAACTTAAGTTGCTCATCTGACTTTTGAGCAAGCTGATCACTCTCTGGCTTTGAGGCTTGATCTACTTTTTTTATATCTTCAAGTAGCACAGAGGTATCTTTAGAGGGTTGTACTAATGCATCCCTTTCTGCTTTATCTCCACAAGCGAATACAGCGATGCAGCTACTTAGAACGATTCCCAAGTATTTATTAGACGGTTGATAAGGGCTTTTCATCACAGTCTGATCTTTAAGCTTTAATGTAATTATCTGCATAATTAAGCCAAAAAGACTTGAAAATATGCTCAGGAATCGTAAGATCGGCGCTTGTCTCAAAAAGGGCTCTCCTCACTAAGAATTAGTCAAATTTTTTAACACCATTACTCCACATGGAGGTCATCATGAAGTTGGTTGTCGCCTGTAACGAGTTTTCTAGTATGCTTTCTCGCTTGCAAGGATTTTTAGGAAAAAGTCAACTTTCTCCTATTCTATCTAATGTTCTTTTGGAAGCTAAAGAAGATGGATCACTTCATCTTTCTGCCACAGACACCGAGATTTCTTTCCAAGGCCAAATTAAAGCTGAGGTTGTAGAAGCAGGTGCAATCACAGTAGATGGTAAGCGTCTTTTAGCTATGGTCAGGCAGTTTCCGGCTTCTGAAGTAACCTTGACCAGCAGTGATAATGACGAACTTGGCTTGGTGTCTGGACGCAGTCAAATGTCCTTGCTTGGCATCAACGCTCGAGAATTCCCTTTGGTTTCTATGGGAGAAGAAGAGGGCTTTAAGGTCAGAGGTGGCGTATTATCAGATCTGTTTGAGCGCACCATGTTCTCAATCAGTACAAGTACTGATGAAACCAGACCACAACTCACGGGTGCCTATTTAATTTCTAAGGGAGACAGCATACTTCGCGTAGTCTCAACCGATGGCCACCGCCTAAGCTTAGCTGAGCGTTATGCTGGCGTTGAAGGCGCCGATGCAATCCCGGAGTTTTCAGGTAAGGTGATTCCTCGTAAAGCGGTTTTAGAATTACGAAAGCTTGTTGATGAGTATCCGGAAATTACGATGATGATTGACACACATAATCTTATCGTAAAAACCGATGATTTTGGCATCAACATTCGTCTCATTGCTCACGAATTCCCTCCTTATGAGGCCGTGGTTCCCAAATCAAATGACAATGTATACATCTTTGATCGCCAAGAGCTTCTCAGCACTCTAAAGCGTATGGGCTTAGTGGGTGAGGAAAAACTGCACGGTGTCAAACTTGAGTTTGGTGGTGGCGAAGTAGAGATCGAGAGTAAGAACAATAATCTAGGGCAGGTTGTCGAACGACTAAATTGCTTGGAGGGTAGCTCTGAGCAAGAACTCGTGGTTGGCTTTGGCGTACACTATATGATTGACGTTTTGAATGTGGTGAGTGGTGCTGAAATCCATATTTGCCTTGATCAAAATGATTCTACCCCAGGTCTATTCAAAGATCCTGAGTTTGAACAAGATGTCTTTGTCGTGATGCCTAAACGTATCTAAACTACTTAAAGCTTTAATGATTCTTGGGAAGATTCTATAAAAGTTTCAAAAGAGACTTGACCTCTTCTCAAGTTCCCTTAAAACACTCATTCACTTTCAAACATGTTTGACTAATATTCTTGCTCTGAAACCTTAGTCAAACATATTATTGGCTGTCTTAACTCATCAAGCTTGCTTTATGTTTTTCAAGTCCACGACTTGTGCTTGATCAACATGAGTTTCTGAGTAAGACATTTATCTTAGACGACTACTTTTTAGACTATCTTCTTATGCCAAAGTATTGATCTTGGTTTAAGTCTACTTTAATGATTTCGAGGAATAACATTGAGACTCACGCATATTGCGCTAGATCGTTATCGAAATATCCGTGATGCTCATCTTGAGTTTCATCCTCGCTTTAATTTGATTGTAGGCGATAATGGTCAAGGGAAAACCAACTTATTAAGTTCTATTTATTGGCTTTCAACTTTGACACCTCTAAGGTCTGGTCGACTTCGGAACTTGATTACTTGGGGGGAACAAGCCACTTCGGTTCGAGGTCGAAGTGAAGTCAATGGACTTTACCATGATCTTGAAGTTCGTACGAATGGAGAGCGTACCTTTCCACTTAAAGAGGGACATCCTCGAAGCAACAATGAGTATTTTGGCGCACTCTCAGTGGTTTCATTTACACCAAGTGACCTAGACTTAGTCAGAGGACAGCCCGATATTCGTCGTCGCTTTTTAGATAGAGCCATTTTTAATGAGCAAAGTACTCATTTAGAAGTCGTTTTACGCTATCAAAAAGCCTTAGCTCGAAGAAATACATTTCTTAAAGAGCGTAAAAGCGAACAGTTGATTAGAGCTTATGAAGCGACTCTCGCTGAAGTTGGGGCTCGACTCATTATGTCACGAGCTTCATATATACATAGCTTATCTGGTGTCTACAGCAATATTTTACATGGTATTGGTAATTTTAGTGGAACCATTTCCTATAAGCTTGGCGTGCCGGTAGTTGATCCATTATCAAGCACACCACAAGTCATTCAACAGCAACTCATGAGCTATTGGCAGCAACATCGAGAAAGCGATATGCATAGGGGTTTTACTCAACGTGGCCCACACAATGATGACTTGAGTTTAAGAATCTCCGATCGCTCTGCCAAAGACTTTGCCAGCCAAGGCCAACAACGCGCGATTGTACTTGCTCTTAAAATTGCCCAAATTGAAAGTTTAAGTGAGCGCTTACAGTCAAGGCCCATCTTGCTTTTAGATGATGTTTCTTCTGAATTAGATCAAAGCAGAGCGACTCAGTTGTTTAATTTCTTAAGTCGTTTTGATGGCCAAGTTTTTCTGACCACAACACATGAAAGCTTTATTCCGCTAAATAGTGAGCGTAAGATGTGGCGAATTGTTGCAGGTCAGATTTCACCCGTTGAGGATCACAGCCTGCGCTTATAAACTTTATTCTTTGTTCAGCTCTCATTGTCTTTTGTGTCAAGTCAGTTTACAAAGAGTCATCATTCATAGCTTTGATAAAAGTCGCATAAACAGTTTGAATGATGTGATCTTACACATTATTAGAATATTCGAGATTCAATCGTTTGAGAATTAACAGGAGGAAAGCTTCTATGAATATGGAAAAATTTGTTATCGAGGGTGGTTATCCCTTAAGCGGAGAGTTAACCCCAAGTGGTAACAAAAATGAGGCACTTCCTGTCCTTGCAGCATCATTATTAACTGAGGAAGTCGTACATTATAAAAATGTACCTCGGATTAGAGATGTTGAAGTTCTGTGCCAAATTATTGAATCTATTGGTGGAACTGTAGAGTGGCTAGGCCAAAATGAGGTCAAGATCTGTGCTGCGAATGTGAACACAGGCCATCTCTCCACCGAGCTATGTCAAAGAATTCGTGCTTCTATTTTACTAGCGGGTCCTCTCTTAGCCCGAGTAGGTGAAGTGAAACTTCCTCCTCCGGGTGGAGATGTGATTGGCCGTCGTCGTTTGGATACGCACTTTCATGCTCTTGAAGCCTTAGGGACTCGTATTTCGGTTCGAGATGTCTATGAGTTGAGTGTACCAAAGCTTAAGGGAGCTGATATTTTCTTAGATGAGGCTTCAGTAACCGCGACTGAAAATGCGTTGATGGCCGCAGCGACTGCCACAGGAACAACCGTCATCCGTAATGCAGCTTGTGAACCCCATGTATGTGCTTTAGCAAGGTTACTCAATAATATGGGGGCAAAAATCACTGGGATTGGCTCGAATCAATTAACCATTCAAGGGGTAGAGCGCTTAGGTGGTGCTGTTCACGAAATTGAAAGTGATTACTTAGAAATCGGTAGTTTTGTGGGCCTAGCGGCAGTCACCGGAGGTTCTCTCACCATCAACAAGATCAAACCTGAATCATTACGAATGATTCGAATGGTTTTTGAGCGCTTAGGTATTTATACTCAAATCAACGGTGACCAATTATTTGTACCGGCGCATCAATCGCTCAAGGTTAAACCTGACTATCACAACCATGTCCCTAAAGTTGATAATGCGATTTGGCCGGCATTCCCAACCGACCTTATGAGTATTGCTATTACTGTGGCAACTCAATGCCAAGGTACTGTACTCTTTTTTGAAAAGATGTTTGAAGGTCGCATGTTTTTTGTAGATCACCTGCAAGCAATGGGTGCTCAAATCATTCTGTGTGATCCGCATCGGGTGGTTGTTGTTGGTAAGCAACAATTACGTGGTGCCAAAGTACAAAGCCCTGATGTCCGTGCTGGTATGGCATTATTAATCGCTGGTTTGTGCGCGAATGGTACGACCGAAATCTATAATATCCACCAAATTGATCGTGGCTATGAGCGAGTTGATGAAAAACTACGTGCTTTAGGGGCACAAATCAAAAGAGTGCCTGTTTAAGCATCTCATAAAATATTATACATCATCATCCGACCCACAAACCAAAGCCGAGATAACAGATGAAAGAAAAACTAGAATCTTTGTGTAGACGTTTTGACGAGCAAACTGCTCGTATGAGTGACCCGTCTATTTATGATGACATGGTTGCCTATAAGAAACTCACCAAAGAAGTCGCTCAACTCGAGCCTATCGTCAAAACTTGGCGTCGTCTAGAGGCGATTAGTGATGAACAAGCTGAAGCTCAAATGATGCTTGATGAATCAGATGAGGAACTTAAGGAATTAGCTAAGGAAGAACTTAAGGCGCTCTCAAGTGAACAAGAAGAACTTGAGGCCGATCTACAAATCCTTTTACTGCCTCGTGATCCTGATGATGATAAAGATGTTATTCTTGAAATTCGTGCCGGTGCTGGTGGCGAAGAAGCCGCTTTGTTTGCTGCTGACCTTTACCGTATGTATGCCCGCTTTGCTGAAAAGCAAAAGTGGCGAGTAGAGCTACTTTCTTATTCCGAAAGTGATAATGGAGGCTACAAAGAAGTGATTGCCAATCTATGTGGTGATCAAGTTTATAGCGTTCTTAAATATGAGGGTGGCGTGCATAGAGTTCAAAGAGTTCCTGCCACAGAAAGTCAAGGACGCATTCATACCTCAACCTGTACTGTTGCAGTCATGGTTGAAGCAGAAGATGTTGAGCTTAATGTACCGGATACAGAGCTAAGAATTGATACATATCGTGCAAGCGGAGCGGGTGGACAGCACGTTAACCGAACCGAGAGTGCGATTCGTATCACTCACCTACCCACCAATACTGTTGTAACCTGCCAAGATGAAAAAAGTCAGCATAAAAACAAAGCAAAGGCCATGAAGGTACTTAAAGCTCGCTTACTTGACTTAGCTCAAGCCGCTCAACATGCTGAAAGAACCGATGAAAGACGCGCCATGGTGGGAACAGGTGATCGTTCGGAGCGCATTCGAACCTATAACTATCCCCAAGGCCGAGTGACAGACCACAGAATCGGACTGACTCTTTATAAGCTATCAGATATTATTGATGGTGCTCTTGATGCGGTCACCGACCCACTCAGAGCACATGTGCAAGCCACCTTACTCGAAGAACAAAAACGGGAAACGATTTAAGCTCTTACCAAGCCTTAACTTCTGATCAATCTCGTTTTTACAGAGTCTTTTTAGTTGTCGCTTTGCTCTTGATTTAAGGCTTCTTCAGTCAGTGCAACCAAAGCGCGCATCGCTTCACTCGCAATGTCTTTTAAAGTTTTGATATCCTTGTCTTCACGTGCTCGATTGATTTGTCCTTCAATGGTCAGTTCTCTTTCATCTAAAGATGAACGGGTCAGCCAGCGACGTTGACTCACATCATAGAGCATCTTTTGTGCATCATAGCAGTAGGGCTTAGTTAAGCCTGAAAGTGCCTTAAGCATGAGCTCATCACTCCAACCGGCCTTTTTAAGCGTAAGCAAAAAGCTTAATTCTGCTTCCTGTGGCGGCTCAAGAGCAAGGTTTGGTTCTGGTGAAAAACTGAGTAAATCTTGATCATACATCCCCTCAACATCCGCCATGGGCACTCGCCATCTTCGCACTAATTCAGCAACCGTTTGCTTAAATAAATGCATTTGATTTTGCTCACGAACTCGTGATTGGGCTGAAGAAGTCAATTTACAATAATCATGCATCTATTGTAACTCTTTCATGTTGATTAAACGATCAAGCACTATGCTTAAACTCATTATAAAGTGTTCATTTATTTAAAACTCAAGGCACGTTTGACTCGGCCTTCAGTAAAAGGATGAGCCAAGATCGTTAACACAGCAATCACAGCAAATAAGGAAAAATGACTCGCTTGATTCAGTTGCCACGCTAAGCCAAATCCACATAAAGCACAACTGAATGCTAGGCTCCAAGTTAATACAAAGCTGAGCATAAGATGCTGCTGTTCTCTATTTTGCTGACAAGCAATTTTAACTCGTTTAGGCTTAAGTAATCCTTGATTTAAAACCATAGCAATAAAACACAAGCCCAAACCAGCGATCGATAAGAGCATTTGTAAGGACTCGGCATCATTAAGGGCCAATGGCTGTCCTTCGGCTCTAGGCAAAGTGAATTGAGCAAACATAAACAACACCAGAATTGCTACGATCTGTCCCCAAAATACTTTTTGTAGCGTATGATAAGTTTCCTGATACCAGTTGATTTGCTTTAAATTCTTCATACTCATTCTCGTCTTAGTTTCTAGTGAGTCAAACTGTTTTCAAGGGCTCATCGTAACAAGTCTTCATACTTTTTACTCTAGTGGGTGCTCCATTGAGCATAATTTAAACCAGTGGAGTATATTTTAAATACTATAACGTCTCAACCAAAGCCATAACGGAATAACGGCATGGGTTAAGCGCCAAATACACTCCGGTCCCCATTGAATCATATGGTCTAAAAAAGAGAGAAAAGGCTGACCTAAGGGCCTTGCTAATGCCGTGAGCCCTCCCCAAATCATCATGTATATAAGCGCTGACCGTCTCAACTCATGAATAGGAATGAAAATCAAAAGGGCCGCCAATAGGTCTAAGCTTCCTACAATCGTCAAAAATGAGCGAGCATTTGCTTCCTCGATATGAAGAATCTGCATCGTCATATTCACAAAGTCTGTGGGCAATGGAGCAATATCTAAAGCGTATAGTCCATGACCAATAAAACATAAGGATAAACAAGTTAAAACCAAGTTTTCAGCTGGTTTTTCCCAAGACTGAGGTTGGAAAGGTAACATCATC
>CAKZRU010000031.1 GCA_937146725.1 uncultured Myxococcales bacterium | reverse complement strand
GATCGCTCAAAATTCAGCAGACATTTCGCAAAACACTGCCGACATTGCTCAGAATGCTTTAGACATTGCACAAAAGCCAAACGTTGATTCTTTTACTGAAGATAATCTTTATTCCGCTGCCTCTGACGGTGATTTGAAAGACTCAGGAAAAAAAGCGAGTGATTTTTTAGAAAAAGGATCTCAAACTATTACAGATCTTTTCACCTTCAAAGATTCTATTAATTTTGAAGAAGTCAAAACATATCAAGATGCACAAAGAGAAGCCTGTAAATGCTTTATTGGTCACCGGGAGCGACACACCTTAAAATATTTTAATAAGCAAGAACCAAGCAAGTCTTTAATTTACTTGATGATCATCAAAGTACTCTCATTAGAAACTCGACATCATCGTGTACCTAAATCATTAGACTCTGGTGATCGGGTTCAGTTTTCCTATGATCAGCATCGTTTAAGAAAAAGACTTTTCGAACTTTGTGATCAATTACCTCAAGGCCGGGCGCTTAGGGCTCTGATTGCTCAAATACTTTTTTATGATATTCGTAATCTTCCGCTCTTACACACCTTAGACACTTATAAGGCACAAAGCAAGACAAGTAAAAATCGCTTAATAAACAGGACCTTAGAAAAAGAAAAAGGCATTGAAGACTTATTTGGAGATATGCAACCACCGCGTCAACACTCATCTCTTAAGTCATCTTTACAACAACTCCAATCCTTTGAGGTGGTTCAACTGTGTCTACACTTTATACACATCGAGCATAAGTACCCTATTTTCCCTTTAGAGCATAAATATTATTTTTTCACTAAGCAGAGACCTGCACATAGGCGAATGCCGCCAAGTATTTGGGATTTTGATAAACTTTCTAATCGTATCGATGAGAAAACACCTAAAACTTTAATGCAGGTAGCGATGGGCTATCTCAAAACAATATTGAAATATGCCGATCAGAGCGAATTATGGCGTACGCTCGTCCAACTTACCAGAATTGCCATCACCATCAATGATGAAGAGTCAGCGATTGAGCTTTATTTATTCAGTCGCCTAATTATAGACCGAAATCCCGACCGAAACCTTTGGTTAAAAGACTCATTACATCATGAAGAAACGATGCCCTTCTATGTGAGTCATTTGGCAAGGCAAACCGGAGAAAGCAAAGCTCAGGTCATCGATCGATTAAATCAGCTTTATGAGCTGTGGTATGACCCACAGTTACTACTGCAAACACTATCGACTTCGATCACCTATGAAAGAAAAGAAACCAAGAGTCCGCTCAGTAAGATACAATCTGAAGAGTTCATGCTTAATCAACAGGTTGTGAAAAACCAGGTCCTGCTGATTCAAAAACTCTTTATTGCTCAACTCGACTTTGAGTCGGTCAGCACACGTTGGAAACAGCTCATCTCCACCCAAACTGACCGCTATCCCGATGAGGAAACTGCATAAGTATTTGCTGTTATCCACAACTCCCCCAACAATAAAACCTAATACTATTAATTACTTAAAAAAAAGACTGTAAGAAGACTTATTATGACAAAGCAAAAAGACACGATCATCAATATCCCAGAATTCTTCCAGATTCTCGACTTTAACTTTCAAGCTTTGGGCAAGGTGAAGCTGAGTCCAATTTTTATTTGGGGATCTCCTGGAATTGGAAAAACAGAAGTCTGCCGAGAATACTGCCTACAAAACAATATGAGATTTGTGAGTTTGCTGCTTAACCAAGCAGAACCCACTGATCTTAAAGGTTTGCCCATGCTTGACCAACAAAGCAATACGGTGAAATACTTTAAAGATGGTAACTTACCTCATGATCCTAACTCTGTTGGCATCCTATTGCTTGATGAACTCAACACTGCTTCACCCGATACACAAAATGCAGCCTTGAGTCTTATTCTAGATCGAGAACTCGGAGCTTATAAACTCCCAGAGAAATGGCTGATTGTTGCTGCCGGAAATCTACAAACTGATCGTACTTTTGTTGATATTTTATCGAGTGCAACCAGTAATCGCTTTATCCATTATGAAATGGAAGCAGATCTTGAATCTTGGTTAGCCTATGCAGAGTCAAAAGAGATGGCTCCAGCCTTAATTGAGTTTATCAAACAGCATCCAGAGCATCTTCATAATATGGACTTGGATGCAGAACTTCAGCGCGGGTGGCCCTCACCACGATCTTGGACGCATCTTAACAATTTGATTAGTGCCAATGGTGGCTTTTCTGCTTTTAGCCCTAAATTACTCAAGTTAACAGTACATGGCGCAGTTGGAGAGCTGGTGGGGGATTTATTTATTGATTTTTTGGATACTTACTCAATGTGGACAACACCAGAAGAGTTTTTTACAAGCACAAACTTGCTTGATCTTCCGGATTCTCGTCCAGAACTTAAACTAAGGTTTTTAGAAAATATGTGCTCTGCCTTGATTCAAAAACTCAACGAAAGTAATGATCCCAATGAAAATCAGATATGGCTAGATGGATTATTTCACCGACTAAAGAGTCTTTCAGACACTGAAGTCACCTTATTTGTTAATCGCTTACCCAAAAAACTAAACAAGAGTAATCGAAAACTACTTAAGGCTCATAGCGGTTTTTCAGATCTCTTCCAAAGGCAGGGCTTTCGCGGGCTGTCGAACTTTAAATTAGGAGGCTTTCTACTTGGAGACTTGTTGTCAGCCGATGATATAGAACCAGAGGCCAAAACCCTACTCCACTCATTGGTTAAGCAAGACTCTAAGCATGTTCATCAAGCTTAACTCCGAAGCAACAAAATAACATAAAAAACAATAATGTAAGAGTCATGAAGACAAATCCAAGAACAAGGTTGCCGTATGCATAATCGTCAATTACTTAAGGAACATTTCCAAATCAGCGATGCTGTCATCGATCACATGGAAAACATAGAACAGCAGTATCTCTTAGCTCAAAAACAGGTTAATCAACTTTTACCTTATCTGTCTCATCTCAGTGATTTCATTTCCTTAACGGTAACCCCTGAAGTTTATAAGGATGATGAGCAAGAGCAGGAAACGATAGAAGTTTTATCTGATACTCATGACTTATTTGATGAATCTGAGTCAAAGATGAGCTCAAAAAGCAAAACAAAAACGGGACAAGGGTTAAGCTTGGGAGAAGCTTTAAGAATGAGGCGTAGCAATCGAAGAAAAAGGGCTCCAAGGTGAAGGCGGCCTCGCTTGACATCGAGCTGCCTGAGGACCCGGTCCAGTAGCCTGAGAGTGACTAAGAGGAATACGAGCTAGTTGGCCACTCTGGCCCGGTTTTCTGCGTAGCCATCTCCCTCTGT
>CAKZRU010000030.1 GCA_937146725.1 uncultured Myxococcales bacterium | reverse complement strand
GGCATCCGTAGTGATGAACATCAGCAGATCTAATCTAAGATCGTCATCTTGCATTTTGAACAAAGTGCCTAGTTGGCGCTCGATCCATTGATCTAGAAAGGGGTATAGTGTGTGATGATAATTGAAAAGCGTCTCTAGATATAGCTGTTCAACAGGAGAAGCCACTTCAACGAGTTTACAAGCACCTCGAATATGAGACTTCATGGTTTCCAATAGATATCTCATGTCATCAAGGTTTCCATATTTCAGTAAGCTAACCTTAATCCAATCGACACATACTCCTTGCTTTCCTAATGAAGCGCTTTGATCTGCTTGGAATAGAAGAGAAGCCAATATATCAGCAGTTTTCCGTTGATCTATCAGCTCAAGTAAGTAATGAGCCTTAAGTACAGTTGTTCTGTAAGTCTCATCATAGGGCAAAACTCTGTTGAGTTTAATAAGATATTGGTCAACAAACATAGAACTCAATGATGGAGGCAAAAGCTGTAATGACTCAACATGTGACATTACCAATATCTTATCTTCGTCACTCATCATTGACCATTGCTCAACACTTTGTGTCCACGTTGGATAAACTTTTTTTGTAGACGTGTTGTTAGGCCCAAAACTTTTCATGTGAGCTTGTCTCGTAAAGTTAACTGTTGACTGAGTTGATGATGACTTCACTTGGCTAGAGTTGACATATTTACTAACGTCAACTCCGTCTCCTTCATCAGAGCATCCCAAGAAAAAGACAAAACTGAGCCACAAAAGTAATAAGTTTTTCATCAATGAATACAGACTTTCCCTAAGATTTAATCCTATAAGTTAATACCTCTTTCAGTTAATTATTCCATTTTTCGGATTTGTTGCATAAGTAAAAGTTAACCAGCAAAATACAACAAGGAATACAACAAGCAATGAGGTGGACAGTTTGCTTAATGCCAAATTCTTAAGCAAATCGGAGCACATATCTACTTAGCCAATTACATACGATAAGTATAGAAAAAGAAGAGGGAATCCTTTATTTTAGAAGTCGCTAAACCCGTAATCCTGTAAGAGAAGCAGCGAATTAAAAGAAACGTTCCTTTGTTTTAATTCGTGATTATCGAAGACACACCTCACCCATGCCTTAACCAAAGGTTAAAACCCTAAAAGTCAAAATCAGTGTTGTTTGTCCTTATGCTGTTGAACTTACCACTTATAAAAAATCAAAGGCCACTACGTCGTTGCTAGACTAAGTTCAATCAGGTGAATAACGACCGCCAAATAAAGGTACACCACCGGTAGGAAAGCAGATTGAGGCTGTGTCACAGCCAAGCCGAATTGCTTGTCTTAGGTCGGCTGAAACCTCTTGAAATCTTGCTTTAAACTCAAAGTATAGTTTTTGATAATCTTTCAGAGTTTTGATGCATTTTGTTCGACATAAAGGCCGCGTACCACGCTTGGCAAGTCTTACTTTACGTACGCTTTCGCTTAGTACCATTCTCATACCCAATGCTGGCTTTGAACCTCGCTTTACAAGCGCGTCACGAGTCGCTTCGGCACTCAGCTTTATACACTTTTGCTTGTACTCAGATTTTGACAGGTGAGCCCACATCGGTGGGGGAGTGAGTTTGATTTGATGTTCGGTTGTGAAGTCTCCAATCAGCTTTCCCTCTCGACGCTGTATCGAGTGATAGTATGCGGTTCGATCAACCCAAGGTCCACTGACTGTTTTACCCATAACAAGTTGGCGGTAGCCATGAAGTCCAGTCCAATTTTTGGGATGATCGACTAAACCCTCTTTGACAGAGTTTTGAGTAATGTATTTAAAGACCTCTTCCAAAGCCTGTTCATCAAGAATCTCCTCGCTAGAATACCGCTTCTGCCACAAGGTTCCATGCCAGTTATGAATGCGAGCTAACTCTCGGGCGAGATTACCTTTAAAATGACACATAAACTCAGATAGATCTCGGCTTGATTGAGCGCTTAACAGAAAGTGAAAGTGATTACTCAGCACCACATAATGATGTAGTTCAATAGTGTCTTGATACTTCTCTAATGAATATCCCAAAACACCTTTGGTGATCGCTCTAATTTCTCTGGTTGGTTTGAGAAAAGCATAGCCTTGAATGCATCTTGAGACCACATGATGAGTGGCCCAATTCTGAGATTGGAAACGTAAATGGGCAGGCATGTATATACTCCTTGGAAAAGTGAAGGGCATATACTCTCTCGCCAAAAATCGAGATTTGTTGCGCAGAATTATGAAAAAAGTCTGAATACGGTCAAAAAATAGCGACTTTTCCATGTCAAATCGTGTCAAATATTTTGTTGCTACCTTTAAAGTTGCGACTTTTCCATGTCAAATCGTGTCAAATATTTTGTTGCTACCTTTAAAGACCTTTAAAGTTTGATATGTTCGGCTCCATTCAAAAAAAGAACCAGATATTTACTATCTAAGACTCTGAACCCACTGCCAAGGATCAGCTTGCTCTCTGACCAAGTCAAAAGTGAAGGGAAGAATGAGTTCGGGGACGGATTCAACCGGTTCTTCTGATAATACGAGTTCCCTTAAACAGGCAATCGCAGTAGGGTACCAACGAGCCGCCTCACCTTGCCAGCGTACTTGTACTTTTTTGGTGTCTTGATCTATGCCCGCTTTAATGAACTCAACTTCTTCACCTAAGATACGCTCAAACTCTTGATGAGATACTCGCCCATGAGCAATTTCCGCCCATAATTCCCAACGAGAACGCTCGGTTGTGGCCAAGTCATCCATCACTCTGACAAAAACAGACTTACCTTCTGCATTTTTGAGCTGAGCCGGTAAGGCTACACAGCCATTGCCACACAACCAATCACATAGATATTGCAGAGCTTGGAAAATATTATAGCGCACTTCGGCCTCATCAGAGTTGGCAATTAAATCAGAGGTTTCAATATCAGCGGCCAATACACCACGTTGATATAAATAGTGATCCTGAGCTAAACCATCGACATCAGCGCCAAAGACAAAGGCTAATAAAGGCTCAAGTTCAACCGGGTTGGGTACTAAGGCCGAAATTAACTCTTGTAATTTAGAGCTTTGTGGATCGGATTCATGTAAACGCCAAGCATGCACCAAAGCAATCCCGATACGGACAAAGTTGGGGTGTGCGACCCAAAAACCATCCAAACCGCGCTTTAGTTGAGTACATACATCCTTGATATATCCCACCATACTGACTTCAAAGGAAGCCGGATTGTGATCTTCGTACAGCGTTCCGTACATGCCACCGATCGCAATTCCCCCAATCGGACTCAATGCCTCTCTTAAAATCAGGTGAGATTCCTTAATATGATTAATCACGATATAGGGGTCAGCTTTGACCGGGATTTGATATCTAGGATCATGTTTGAACAGTCGAGCAGTGGATGCCAAAAAGTCATGCCATCCCAAGCTACCCCCCACAAAGTAAGGATGTAGGGCTTGGGCAATTTCTTGAATTCTAAAAATCGCTCTTGGGTTTTCAAAAACGATAAATAGTTTGACTGACCCTAGGATATAACTTGAGTCCTGCTCTTGGATTAATAGTTCAGCTTGCTGAATTAAATCATGGAGATAACTAGCTTCGGCCTCGGTTTCTAGCTTAGGTATATAAAAGGCCAGAGCCTCGGGGTTTTTATAGTTATGAAACAGATGTAAAGCAAAGTCATACAAATGAAGGGGAAGGGGCTGATCATGCCAAAAATGTAGTCCATCTGGCATAGACAAACCGGGGATGCGCTTGACAGGCTTGGATAAACGATCTTGTGCTAGCGCATAGTTTTTATTTTTACGCTCATCAAAAAACTTGATGCTTTGATCAAAGCAGGTGCGTAAGTTTTCATTGGCCTTGAGCAAGGTAGACATAATGGGCGTTTTAGAGTCCTCACTATCCGCACCCCATCTAGGCACCATGCCAGAGTCATCAACAAGTTCTGCAATAATATTCGCTTCGTTGGGCAAGCGATGATGCAGGGCATTCATGGCATTGATTGACATTTTTTCGGTATCTGGTGGCCCAAAAAGAGTCACTTGATCACCGGCCAACCACTTGGGAATGTCTACTTGCTTAAGCTGTGTTTGGTTCTGCTGAGTTAAGCGTCCAACCAACAAGCGTTCTTGGGCGTCGGTTTGATTGATGACTGTCTTGTAATCGGGGCTTAAGTAACCAAGCTTTTCATTGTGCTGAACATAGCTTTGGGTCATCTCATCTAGGATGGCTCGATCGGTGACTCGTTGTTCAAGCAAGTCCTTTAGCTTTGGGGCACAGGATTCATAAAGACGGCATATAAAGCGCTGAGCTTCTAAACTATCCAATTCAGAGGACACGGACTTAAGCCGACGACTTACCTTAAAGCCCGGTAGCTCGGCCACAGCTTCTGCTTCAGCCAATAAAAGGGTACGAAGAGGCTTTGAAATCATATTTTCATACAGGGGGCCAAGGCCGGATTGCATCTGTGGCTCAGTCATTATTGGATCCTATTCATCAAGGCATAAATCAAGAGCCCAAGGCTAGCATAGAGTTATATTCTTAGCTAGCTCAGCTTACTTGAAAGTTAACTCATTTACTTACTTGTATAACTCTATATTACTGACCTCGATTTCCTTACTTTTCGCCTGATCCATCTGTGCTTATTCAGAAACCAAAGTAAATGACCTAACATCATTATCAATGTTTAACTCCCTCAATCAGGTATAAATATTAACCAGATGTCTTTATCAGTTGTTTGGCTAAAGCGAGATCTAAGATTAGGTGATCATGAGCCTATGCAAAAGGCGATTGCTTCGGGTAGGCCTGTATTTATGTTTTATTGCTTTGAGCCATCCATGCTTCAGCAAGCTGATAGCTCTGTGCGTCATGTTCGCTTTCAGTTACAGTCATTAAAGGCTATTAACCGGGAATTGATGAGTTTGGGCGCCCAAGTTTATATATATGAGGCTGAAGTTTTAGATGTGCTCAAAGTCCTTAAGTCATGTACTGATCACTTCACATTATATAGTCACCAAGAAACCGGAAACCTCAAAAGCTATGCACGAGATCGGCTTGTTTCTAAGTGGTGTAAAGCTCAGAATGTCCACTGGGAAGAAAGTCCTTATCAAGGCATCATTAGAGGCTTGAAACATCGTAAAGTGTGGGACAAGTCTTGGCTTAATTATATGGAACAACCCTTAGCTAACCCATGCTTTGAGTCTGCGAGATGGGCCAAGTTTGATCATGACTCATTCCCGATCCCATTAGAGCGCCAGCTCATCACCAGAGAATCGCCATTAAAGCTATGTACTTGGGTTGGTTCGGATATGCTTATCAACGACACTCAGCCGGCCGGTACAGACCAAGCTCGCCGTTTATGCCAAAGCTTTTTTACGAGTAAAGTTAAATCTTACCAACGCTTTATCTCCAAGCCATTAGAAAGCCGAGAGTTTTCCTCAAGACTCAGCCCCTATATGACTTGGGGCAATGTGTCAACTCGACAAATATATCATACATATCATAACTTTATGAGCAACCGGCGAGTCTCAAGATCGGCGCAGGCCTTTTGTTCTCGCTTGTGGTGGCGCAGTCACTTTATCCAAAAGTTAGAGTCAGAGCCCCAACTTGAAACCAATGACTTAAATCTTGCCTTTGAGGGCATAAGAGATGCGTATAATCACGATTATTATGAAGCTTGGGCGCATGGATATACCGGTTATCCATTGGTCGATGCCTGTATGCGCTGTTTACGGCAAACCGGCTTTCTTAACTTTAGAATGAGGGCCATGTTAGTGTCTTTTTTATGTCATCATTTATGGCAAGATTGGCGGGTGGGAGCCGATCATTTAGCCCGGCTCTTTTTGGACTATGAACCGGGCATTCATTATCCTCAGCTACAAATGCAGGCTTCCACCACAGGCATTAATACAATTCGTGTTTACAATCCAATTAAGCAGTCCAAAGAGCATGACCCACAAGGTATATTCATCAAGCAGTGGGTACCTGAACTCAGCAAAGTTCCAGCGCCTCTTATTCATGAACCTTGGATGCTTAATCCGATGGAAGAAATGCTTTATCACTGTCACCTTGGTAAAGACTATCCTAAACCGATTGTTGATCTTAAAGTCAGTGGTAAGCATGCTCGAGACAAGCTTTGGGCGATTAAGAACAGTCCAGAGTCACGTCGCTGCAGCCAAGCCATTTTAGCACGCCATGTCAGTACTAAGCGTGCAAATCATTAAACCTGTTTAATCTTATTTAATTCTAGTGTCTATTGATGATTAAGCCTTGGGGAGTTTTTGCTTTCCATAAATATCAAAGCGTATTGCCTTGCCCTTGACACTTGAGGTCGGTGCTTTTTGTGCCAAATACTCAGCTTTGATTGGTCGTTTAACCACAACTCTACAAATGGCACTATCTAAGGCCCACTCCAATAAGTTTTCTTCTTGATCCATACTTTGTTCGGCAAAGGCCCTAAGTACAACCGCTTCTTTTCCAACAGCCGCTTTTTTTTTGGATTTCGGAAACATCGGATCAAGATAAACAACATGTGCTTGCACTTGGTGATCAAGACTATTTTTCTTTAATAAGTCAATCGGGATATTGGAGCGGTTCAGTGCATCTTTTGCAAGCAAATATAAGGCTAAGGAGCGTTCGCTTGCACTGACTTTGGCCCCACAGCTAGCCATTAGAATACTTTCACGGCATAAACCGGCAGTTGCATCATGAATGGTCATAATTTTACCCCGTGAGGCACCGGTCACCCGACATAGGGTTTCAGAAGCCTGTGCCATACGTCGGGCCATTTCACCTTGCTCAAAACTTAAGCGAAACTCATTTTTCAAGTCACTAATCTTAGCAAAAACACCTTCTGTATTAATGTGTAATACAGGGATTTTAGAGTTTAACCCTATCTCTTTAAAGCGCGCTTGAGACTGTGTTTTGCAAAATGTTTCA
The DNA here is from genome assembly GCA_937146725.1 of uncultured Myxococcales bacterium. GTDB lineage: Bacteria > Myxococcota_A > Bradymonadia > UBA7976 > VGTA01 > CAKZRU01. The sequence goes on along the minus strand of CAKZRU010000030.1, from coordinate 19,055 downwards.
ATCAGTTGCTGATCTTCAAGTGAAAAATGTTGGTATGCTGAGTTGATACTTTGATCAACTTCTAAAAACCATGATTCCGACAGAGGACATATCGACATTAGAGCTTGAAACCTAAGATGACTTACAGCGAGTCGCTAGAGAGATAATCGAGGATTTTGCAATTCTTGGGGATATCTACTCGTGGCCGACGCCGTTTGGGCACACTTCCTCGTCTTAAACCCTCGATTCTCGCCAATGTCGCCCCTTCGTATGGACGTCGTTGTAATAAACTTAAATTGATAAGTAATTGGTTTCTTTTTTTCAGTCGGCGCAAATAAACATGAGGATTCCATGCTTGAATCAACTGACGACATAAGTTTTCAGCTTCTTGGCAATGAGCAAGCTCTAAAAGTTTTTGCCATGAATCTTCGTCTTGATGCTCATAAATCGACCAAGTGTGTAAGGGAAGCTTAAGCTTGATGCGTTGGCCTGCCTGTAATTGGTCATGGCGACTTAAGCCATTAAAGAGTGATAAGTCATCACGCCAAGACTGCCAATGGCCAAAAACTAGAGAAAGCAAAATCCCCTCCATCCCTCTCGGCACATAATAATTTTTATAGGTAAACTCCATAGAGCGGCACATGGGTTCTTCAAAAATCTCTAAATCTTCGTGATTCTCAACAGTTTGACTTGATGAGGAGCTAGATGAAGGTTTTGCTGGTAAATTAGCACTTGATTTGGACGAAGAATTGGATCGTTGCTGCTGACTTAGACCCTCAAATATCGAAGGGCGTACGTATTTTTGGGGATGATCTTGTTTGCTTGTCTCACGAGTAACAATGTGAGCATTTTTTTCGCTAGACTCATTGCTAGACTCGTTGCTAGACTCGTTTCCAGATTCATCGCTAGACTCAGCGCTAGACTGATCTATTGATTGACTTGTTCTTTCTAACACACCAGCATTACGCCACTTGTTTTGTTTTTCGTCTTGCTCATCCCTTGGGTTAGTGCTTGAGCTATGAGTACTGAGCAGTTCGAGTTCGGTCTGCTGTTGTTTGGTCACAAAAAAATTAAGAACTAGAGTGAATATAATCAAAACAAAACTTGCCCTTAACACCCAGCGAATTCGCTCATTAAATGAAGAAATTAATGTAGCCTGAACTTGAGCTGAAGCACGATCTTCAAGATGAAATAAACCTCTATCTTTTGTATACATAAAGCGATGTAACATATGAGCTTGGGGATTCGCTTTAAAATGGTGCACAAACGAATGTCCTAAAAGCTGAAAAGTCAATTGGTCAGACTGCTCAGTCAGATCGGAATCAATCGGAAAAATGAAAGCGCCATGCGCATCGGTTTTAGTGATTTGGTTTTGATTAAAGGCCACCGGAATCTGCACTAACGGAAGTCCCTGTTCGTCAACTAATTCACCACGAACAAGCAAAGGCCATTTTAATTTAAGCTTAGATACTCTTTGTTGGCTTAAATCAATTTTAATCCAGTCGATGAGTTCAGCTTCTCGCCATTCAACGGTTAAAAAGTTAATTTTTCTTAAAACAAAGAAAAATGCAAAGCGTCCTTGAGAATCAGTTTTGACAGAGCGCCAACCATTTAAAGTCACGTGAGCCCCCTTTAGGGGACCATGATGTGCACCAATTAAAACACCTTTGATGACTCGTAGTTTAAACCATGGAAAGACATACCAACGAAGTAAATTTAATGCTTTTTCACGATACTGACGATAGCGATTTAAGGCTCTTTGAAACTCTGTATTACCACTCATGGAACATTATAAACTTAAAGTGCTTCGTTAGATTGTGTTTGGGTTGGTTGACATAACTTCAATGATCAGCTTTTGGGAATCTGCTTAGTCATATGCATAACGCATCGATTGACCATAGTGAGTTAAACATGAGTATTGGACTTATTCAATCTTAATCTCTTGATCATATTTCATGCATGTAGCATTCTTGCTAGATTTATCTTTGGCCGATGATCAAAAAGGTATAATGACCTATCACTTGCACATTAAAGCCCTGCTGTCTCAAATAACGACTGTAAAATTGAACTTCACTCAAAATTAGGCTCATATCCTGTTGCTCGCCCCGATGCTTGGTGACTGCACCAAATTGAAGTTGAGAGCCTTTGTAACGGCAGTTGGGTAAGCCTACAACAACCGTTGCTTTGGGATTTAACAGGTTCTTGACCCAGCTTTTGAATAATTGATGACCATCTAGGGCCGGACTGTGTAAGATATTTAACGCGATCAGCAAATCAAGCTGTGCATAATGTGCCAAGTCTAAACAGCGAGCATCAGCGACTTCAAAGTTAAATTGTGGATATAACTCAGTAGGATATTTTAACCGAGCAGCTTTAATCGCTGAAGCGGAATGATCAAGCCCGGTAAATTGAGCACTTGCTTTTTGCTGCTCATTAAGACCTAGCCATAAACCTAAAAGTTCATCCCCTTGATTACAGCCGATCGCTAAGCATTTATTTAAGGACTGCTTTTTAATGAGTTGGGCGACCTTTAAAAGACTATTGAGCTGTCTTGGTTCTTCAAGCTTACAGATCCGACTATATTTACTCTGCTGACCATATTTTTCTGGATTTCCTGAGGGTAAAGCCTGCTTGTGCCAAGTCTCGGGCTTTAACTCTCTTTTGCACAGCAATATATCATAGAATGAATCTGAAATCGCCTCAATGCTAAAGTTAGCCTCTAAAACTTGGGTGAGTTCGGTCCAAGCTCTAAGTGAACGATAACGAAGCCTCTGTCCCTCTCGCTCATATAGTTCACCCTCAAAATAGCTTGAATCTAGGGGAGGCTTAGGCAGCTTAACCATGATTTGGCCTTGCTGAAGGCTCTTTGTCAGTTCAGCCATAATCTGTGGTAAGGCTTGGTCCTGGATTATATAAAGCTCACTTAATTCTTTGCCTGTATACTCGACTCGCTTTTGAGAAGTATCTTTTATCATCATTTGAGCTGTATCTAATGCATCTTTGTTGCTCATGCACTGTGTTCCATTTCGGCATTAACAATCTTTGCATAAGCACCGTTGAGTGCTAAGAGCTCAGTATGTGTACCCTGCTCTACAATTTCTCCCTTAGATAACACGATGATTCGATCAGCCTTAGTAATCGTTGATAAGCGGTGAGCAATGACCAAAACAGTTCGTTCTTTGAATAGTTTTGCTGTGGCTTCATCAATTAATTGCTCAGTTAAAGCGTCAACACTAGCGGTCGCTTCGTCAAGAATGACAATGGGAGCAGGCCGCGCAAAGGCTCGGGCAATCGTAATCAGCTGTCTTTGACCTGCTGATAAATCGGCACCTTGCGCATGGCACAAAGTATCATATCCGTTAGGAAGCTTTGAGATAAATTGATCGGCACAGGCTCTTTGGGCTGCCTTTTCGACTTGTTCGGGACTCTTGCTGAGTTCTTTATCCCACAGATGAATATTTTCCCTGATGCTTGCCTTAAACAAGTAAGGATCTTGGCCAACCACAGCAATGGATTTTTGAGTCGATTCTTTAGTGAGGCTTCCCAACTCATGTTGATCTAGATAAATCTGACCGGAATAGCCGTCATATTGTCTTGAAAGCAGTCGAGCAATCGTACTTTTTCCTGAGCCCGTAGACCCGACTAAGGCGACAACCTCACCAGGAGACACCGAAAACGAAACCTGCTTTAAGATATCTTCTCCAAGCTCATTGTACTTAAAGGAAATCTGCTCAAACTTAATTTCTCCTGTGAGCTTTTTGGGCGCTTCGGCCCCTTCACCAACGGTTTGATCCACTTCTAAGAGATTAAGGATTCTGTCCAAAGCGGCTAATGCGCGTTGAATACTAGCCAAACGACCCGAAAACTCACGAATCGGCACATAGATTCGGTTGAGAGCATCAATGAAAGCGACCAAAACACCCACAGTAACGCCCGACATGAGTCCTGCACCGGTCCAAGTCTGAGACTGGTAAGCGACAAAGGCAATGACCAAGCCGACTGATAGCGCACTTAAGCCATCCATGACCGCATACAAGCCTGCATCCCACCAATTTGCTTTGTGATAATCATCTCTAAACTGACTTGAATGTTGATCAAAACGAGCTTCGGCACTGGCATGAGCATTATAACGCTGTAGCTCACTCACTCCATTAATATATTCAGCAAATAGGCCATTCAGTTGACTCAGTGACTCACGGATTTGAGTAAACAGTTTGCGCAGTTGCTTGCGACAAAGGTTGACCGTCCAAAAAATTAGCGGAGCGATTGAAAAACCAACCAAGGTCAACCAAGGATTAAGCCAAAGCATCATGGCCAAGGTTCCCAAAATGATCATCGCATCAGAGATCAGACCAACAACCCCTCGAGTTAGGCTTTCTCCAATGGCATCTACATCATTTGTCGTTCGTGTCATTAAAGCGCCGGTAGTACGAGAATCAAAAAAGGCTTGGCCCTGAGACAGCACATGCACAAAGAGTTTTCGACGCAGTTGGGCGAGGGTACGTAAACCAATGACTTGTAATGCATACACACCAAATGACCTAAACAGAAAAGCACTGAGAACGACGCCCATAAAAATGGCGCAATGTTCACTCAAGCCCTTTAAATCAGCGCTATTTAAAGGCCCATCAATGGTTTGCTGCAGAATCAAAGGCTTGAAGGTTTGAAATAGCACACCTAAAGGTGTGGCAACCATCACCATCAGTAGCCAAGTTCTATGTAGGCTCACCAAAGGCCACATAAGCTGCCACATCTCTTTTAAAGTAAATGAATTGGGCTGTTTATCCTTACTCATGGTCTGACTCCTTTGCTACTAAGTCAACTAAGTCATCATGTTTAGCGTCAATACTCAGCTGAGATTGTGGAGAGGATTGCTGAGACTGCTCAGATGACTCAGAGGGCTTTTCATGGCTATTCTGTGCCTGCCAAGCGTCTGCATAAGGGCCACTTTTATGGATCAGCTCTTGGGGCGTTCCTTGATCGACCACCTGCCCCTCATTAAGAACAATCACCCGATCAGCTCTTTGTAAAACACTCATACGATGCGAAACAATCAGTGTGGTACAAGCCGGTTGTCGATTATAAATGGCCTGAATTAAACGTTCTTCGGTCTGGTGATCAACCGCACTCAGTACATCATCAAGCAGTAATAAACGCTGATTTTCACGGTAAAAGGCCCGAGCCAAAGAGGTTCTTTGTTTTTGGCCACCGGATAGGGTAATCCCACGCTCACCTACTTTGGTCATCAATTGCTGGGGAAAACTTTCGATTTCACCGCTTAGGCAAGCCGCATCAATGGCATAAGCCAAGCGCTCATCATTGGTACTTGTATGAGAATAATCTTCTGCTGAGTTATGGGCACTGAGTTCATCTGCACTTAGGGTAATATTGGCTTTGATACTTTGTGAAAACAAAAATGGGCTTTGCTGTACATACGCTAATTCTTTCCAATAGTCCGTGACTTCAAGCTGAGTAATGTCTGTCTCATCCACAAAAACAGTGGAACTCGGTGGGTCATAGGTTCGACTAAGCACATCCAATAGGGTGCTTTTTCCGGAACCGGTTAGGCCAAAAATCCCTAAGACTTCACCTGCTTTAACCGAAAAACTAATCTCATGTAAGCTTTCTAGTTCGGCGGTAGGATGGGTAAAACTTAGGTTTTTGACTTCTAGCGATCGTCCCGCTTCTTGGCAGGGAGGTAAGCTTGCTGTGGCCACTGGACGATCAAGCTTGGCATCAAGTACCTCATACACACGGCCCAAAGAAATATATCCTCTTTGTATGGCACCGGTAAGCCAACCTAAACTGGTTAAACTACTGACCAAAAGATTAATATACACAATAAAGGCGGTTAAAGCACCCAAGCTAAGCTCATGGTTTTGGAGTCGACTACCCCCTAGATATAAGGTTAACACCACACAGAGATTACCAATCACCGAAACGATGGGTAAAGCCCATACTGAAATGGTCTGTACCTGCTCATTTAAGGACAGCAACTCATCATTTTCTTGGTCAAAGCGAGCATTAACCCCCTTATTCGCACCAAAAAGCTGAATAAGGCTGACACCCGCATAGGATTCTAAAATCCGATCACCAAATACCCCATTTTGTGACATGATTTGCCGATGAAAGGTAAACATCTTTAAAACGGCCCATCTTAACACGAGTGAGGCGAGTGTCAGAGGAATCACGCAGTATAAAGACAGCCATACATCAAGCCAAAACATCTGACCCAAAGTCAGCGTCAAAGTCATACTCACATTAAAAAGCTGTAAAGCGCCAAAGCCCACTAAGCCACGAACGGCCGCTGTATCATTGGTGCCTCGATTAATCATTTCTCCAGCGGTCATTTGCGCTTCATAAAAAGCTTTGGGCAGTTTGATTAAGTGGGCAAATAAATCCTTTTTCAGTGCATATTCAACCGTTCGACCCGGATTAAAAATAAAGGTTCTACTTAAGGTACGCACCACCATAGTCGCCACACCGGCACCCAGCAAGGCGACGCTCAAATAGACAGCGCTCTCCTCATGTTCAAAGGCTTCAATCGACCATTGAATGAGTTTGGGAATGAGAACGCCCAGTGAGTTGGTCAATAATAGAAAGATAATCCCTAATATATACGAATACTTATGTATACTCGCATACTCTTTCCAAAAACGTATAATTAAGTTCATTGCGGCTCCTTAGAGGCGCAGTCCCCCATCAATATCGAGACAGCGCCCTGTGAAGTAATCACACTCTACGATGAACCTCAAGCCTGCATAAATTTCATTTGGCTGTCCAAGGCGTCGCATCGGTACTTGGTTGACCATTTTATCAACCATTTCCGGACGCATACCTTGTAGGATGGGTGTTTCCACAAAACCGGGAGCAATCGAGGCCACTCTGATTTTATAGCGAGCAAGCTCCTTGGCCCAAGTGACCGTATCAGCCACCAAAGCAGCCTTGGCTGCTGAATAGTTACCTTGACCCATATTTCCTGCGCGAGACACACTGCTGATATGTACAATGACAGCCGGTTCACTTGCACCGGCCTCAACCAGTTTGGCGCTTAACTCACGAGTACATAAAAATGGTCCGGTCAAGTCGACATCAAGCACAGTTTGCCATTGGCTGAGGCTCATTGTTTTAATCTCACCGCTTTGGCGATCTTTTTTAACCAAAAGTGAATCTCTGAAGATACCGGCATTATTGACCAAAGCATTTAAGCCATTAAATTGCTTCCAAGCCTCATCCATAGCCTGCTTCACTTGATCTTCTTTGGAAACATCAACCTTGGCCACATGCAATGGTGCTTTAGGATAATTTGCTTTTAAGCTCGCCAGCCCTTCTTCATTCATATCCCAAGCGGATACAGAAGCGCCATCGGCAAGAAGTTGTTCGACAAAATGACGGCCCATTCCACTGGCCCCACCGGTCACCACAATTTTAAGTTCGTTAATGTTCATGCGTATTCCTAAGTCTAAAAATGACCATAAGTAAGTTAAAAAACAGCAGAGCTTATTAGCATTTATAAGCTAAGCCTTCTACGATATGTAGCAAGGGCAAAAGCCCCAAACAAAAGGGTTAAAAGGTTGAAATGATTAAGGTCTGATTGAGCAGAACAACCAGAGCCCGCAAAGCGCTCACTTTGGCTTCCATACGTTTCACTTGGAATTATCGTCTGCTCTTGGCCGGCTATTTCTTGGTTTATTTCTGGTGCTAAAGAACCAGCTTGGGACTCATTTGAAGCCATATCTTGGGGATTAACTCCCATATCATCAATGCTCATTTCAGAGTTCGCTTCAGAGCCCGCTTCAGAACCTGCTTCAGAGCCTGCTTCGGTTTCATTACTTGCTTGAACCGGTCCACCACGCTTAAGCTGAGTCAAAACATATTCAATGACTTGATTTTCACTTTGTGCATATTTTTCGCTTAGGTTTTGATCATACAAAACACCAGCGAGTTCAGCATCGCCATAAAAGTCTGATGCCAGCTGGCTTGCTGCCACCAACTCGGCATGGTTTAAGGCTTCAAAAAGCTTGGCTTCGGTGACTTGTGCACCGGCAGAACCAAGCCCTTCTTGCGCTAAGGCACTTTCGACAAAGACAAGGCCATCGGAAGGTCCGCTAATTTCACCTAAAAAGGCTGTTCCGGCAAATAATCTAGGGGTGTCATATCTAAAGGCCATGTTGGCCCATGGGAAGACTTGATCGAGCCAGTCTTCGCTTAGTTGTTCCCAAGTCTGTCTCCGATCGGCGGCTTCGGCATCACCCCAAAAACTTTCATAAAGGCTTTGATTGAGTCCACCCACGCTCATAATGGGATTACCACCGGCAATAAGGAAAATCTCAACACTTGGATCAACACCGGCCTCGTTTAAGGTTGCGATACTATTTCCCCCATCATTAATGGCCCGCTCAATCCCCAAACTCTCGGTATAAAAGCCATAGCCACCCTCATAGGTTGTGTAGTAGTCAATTTGGTTCCCATAAAACCCTAAATTGAGATTTAAGCCTGGTAATTCATGCATGGAGCGAAGATCGGCAAGCATTTGAGCCTGACCAAGATAGGGGGCTTGCTCAAGGGTATAAATCGACCGTTCCTCAAGTGGCGTTCGGTTAAAGGGATTAGCGGTACCGGTCGGGTAATAACCAATCCATGCACTCGGTGTATCAAGAGGGGGACTTTGTAGGGCAAATAAGTTAGAAGACGACCAACGAAAAGGCGTATCAAGTCCGGCGTTGGGGCCACCTACTAAAAATAGGCTATGCACATCATGAGCATATTCTTGGCCATACATGGCATAGTTGGGTGACCCTTGACTAAAGTCGGCTTGCTCATGATGACTAGTATAAATACGAGCGGGTAAAGTTCCCTTGCTGTAGGCGACTAAGTCAACAGCATCAGCACCGGTTTCCGCCAACACAAACTTAATCGCTCGAGCTAAAAGTTCAGCCTGCTGATAATTATCACCATGTCGATGCGCAAAGCTCAAAGCATAGCTTTGAAAGCCGGCTCGCGATAAGGCGACCGCAAAAAAGCTCATTGAACGCAGAGCATTATCACCGGCACCGGTCAATAAAATGACCGGTCGGGTCCAACGTGGAGTCAGTGGAGCAGCCGGATAACTATGCAAAACAAAGCGGTCGCTTTTAGGTGTGGGCTCTCCAAAACATTGGGTGACCAAATAACCACCAGTGACATCTTCTTCCGGAGAACGCCATTCGCTTTCAGGCGTAAAATCCTCTTGAGTAAAAAGGGGAGAGTCATCTGCGATAAGCAGTCGATTTGTCCATCGCAAAGGCTCTAAGCCTCCACAGTCTTGTTCTACTCTCACCGGAACTTGAGCATTTGCTGGGGCGAAGAGAATTGAGCCTAGACTTAGAATGAGAGTGAGTAGTAAGCCAACAAAGACAGAACTACACTGATTAAGAATATTAGGGGTCATGTAGGCCTCCAAAAAAGCGAGTTAAACGTCTTTGTAAGAGACTTAGGAACGATCACTTGGTGGCTTAATAATGCTGGCTAAGCCCTGTAGAAAGTCCGTTGGCCGAGGGGCAAGCTTTTTAACCAAATCTAGGTTTTGTTGCATTGCGCTTTGAGCCATAGAAAAGGAGCTCAGGGTGACCCGTACATAATGATTAAACATGGAACGCATGGTTGGATCTTCAAGCTGTAAAATGGTTCTTAAAAAGTCCACAGGTAAGCAGTTTAACTTATGCGCATGCTTGTCAGTCAACATCGCTTGTAGCATCACTCTTTGAGTAATATCTGCTTCGCTTTTACTATCAATGACCTTAATTTTGGCCCCTCGTGCCAAATCTTCGGCCAAATCATCCAAGGTAATATAGGTACTGCGCTCGGTGTCATACAGGCGACGATTGGGGTATCTTTTAATGAGAGTCGATTTCATAAATAATCCTTTTTGTGGCCTAAGTTTTCCGTGGCTTTTAGCTTGCTGACTTGAAGTTTGCTGACTTGAAGTTTGCTGACTTGAAGTTTGCTGACTTGAAGTTTGCTGATTCTCATCATCGGTTGGTTTTACCTTAGGCTGAGCCTTTTCTTTAGCCTGAAAGCGATCGGCCTGTAAAATAAAGCGTTCCACCTGACGTGGTGCTTCAATTTGAGGCATATGACCTATCTTAGGCAAAAGTTTGACCTCTTCTAGGTGAGACAAATGTTTTTGTGCGAGTTTAATGATGTCCTTAGCTCGACCACCATGTAAATAGGGATTCGGAATCAAGCGATCTTCAGCGCCAAAAAGCAAGTAAGTGGGCACATTAATTTGATCGAGTTCATAAGCGATTTGATCGTTGAGCATACCATTGATAGAGGCAACCACCGCATGAATATAAGACATAAATTGTGGGTCGGTATTCAGCGTAAAACGCTCTTGCAAGTGTTCTTCTGCTACGGGTCCCCAACGACCAAAAATATTGCGCTTAAAATGAGCTCTGAGATCAGCTTTGCCCCGAGAAGCAAGAGCAGCGCTTGTTGAGACTTTGGACAACCAAGCAGCTTCTTCAGCACTAAAGCGCTCAATGCCGGCCGGAGAGAGTAAAATCAGCTTACGAACAAGGCTTGGGTAGCTTTTACTAAAGCGCAAAGCAATATGCCCACCCATAGAATGACCAACTAAAACAACCGGTTGAGTCACTTTGAGTTGGCTCAGTAAGTCATGAATCAAGCTTGCTTGCCAGGCCATACTATAGCTATGCTGTCCCTTATCAGATCGTCCATGGCCAGCTAAATCCGGCACAATCACCCTACGCCGAGCGCTGATCAAAGTCGGTGTGTTTTCATGCCAATATCCAGCATGTTCACCAAGTCCATGTAAAAGGATAATTGGTGCACCCACAGTATTTTGAAGACCACTATCAAAGTAGGCGATTCTCACGCCTTTAACCGTTAATGTTTGCATTGGGCCAGGCTTACTTAAGTTGTCAAAGGCACTCTTTGAGGTTTGATGCTTGATATTCATAGGCCTGTCCTTGCTTAGTGTAGCAGAAGAAGTAAATCCACCACATCCGATTGAAATTATACTCAAAAAACAGGTTGATGTGGCGAGTCGCTTCGCAACCTTAAACTTTATCTTTGTGTTTTCGATCACACTCTTGACAATGGCACCGCTCATAATTGCACCCAAGTTAAGCTCAAGGCTAAACTCCAAGGTTGATTACTTTGAGGTAAAGCCGAGACCGGCACTCGCTCAACACTTTCCAAAAAGCGTCCTAGACGAGCGATGCCCGCATGAGCGCCAAACCAAAGAAAGGGCGCAGCTCGGTAAATAAGCTCTGCATTCACTTCTGCACCGATCGCACGCACTTTTTGATCCAGAGGTGCCGCCGCCGAAGCCGCATAGGCAAAACCAAGTTTTAAGTTTAAGGTTTCGGCAAGTAGATCGGTTGCGCCACTCGCAAAAACAGCTTGTAAACCATAGCCCATATTGCCGGGATCATAAACTACACCCACATGACGATTAACCGAGCGTGGATCCGGAAAAAGTAACAGGCTTCGATGATGTGCAAATAAAGCGCCTGGTGTACCAAAGCTGTTTCCGGTGACCGGACTAGACAAGATCCGATCATTAGGGTTTTCATCCCCTGTGGCATATAGCACGCCAAGAGTGAGTAAATCCCAATCACCACGCCCCCAGCGATACCCAAGTTGTCCATCAAGTAAAAAAGCGAGCAAGTCTGCATCTTGGTCTAAGTAGGGCGTTACCTTGCCGTTGGCATCTCGAGGACAGCGAATATCATCAACACCATCTCGGCAATCACCCGGCCTTACCTGCATTTGCCCACTGTTGATAAAAAAGGCCAAATCCAAAGAAAATGGGCCACCCTTGCGGCCTCGATTATAGCTAAAGTCGGTACCGGCCCACAAAAGTTGAGTATTAGCTAAATCGGGACCAAGATCCAAATATGTAGCACCCGTATATTGACTAATGGCCGAATCTACACCACCGGCTTTAGCTCCGGATCGATCACTTAAGTACCACAAATGTAGTCCCAAGGTCATTTCAGGAAAAAGTCTAAGCTCTGTGTCTCCCATCCACAACAAAACATCATCATCTTCCGCCGATTCATTAAGATTCAGATAAAAAAGCGAGGCTCTTGCTAAGTGATCACCCCAATGCCCAAAAAGACTAACTCCCGAGGCATCTGTACCCCAAAATAGTAGGCGACCCCCACCCGAAAGTAGGTCATGTGGATTGCTGACAGTGGGATTATGCGCACTATCGCTAAGTGGCTGTAAGCCCACAACGAGTTGCAGGTTTTGACTGAGGTCAACTTCAACCAATAGGCGCTTGGTCTGAAGATTGACTTGGTCGCCATTAATAGCACCACCAGTATTGGAGCCCGCACTGTTCGCACTGTCACCAAAGGTGAAATCAATCTCAAATCCCGCTTTTAACCGAGCCTTTTTATTTACGCTCAAGGGCTGATAATTAAAAAATCCTAAAACTCTTTGTTCAAGATAATTACGACCTTCATTTAAGGTTGTTGACCCATTATCTCCATAAAGTCGCCCCACTAATTGGTCATCAAGCAAGCCACTTGCACTGACATTGCTGTGTACAGCTCTTGAGGTATAAAGCCCCATAAATCTTAGTTCAGGCGCATGAGTTGGCTGATAGGTATTTAGACTCATCTCATGAGCTAAGGCCGGTACAGCTTGTGTAAACTCTAAAGTCTTGTTGCTTTGCTCAGTGGCTGAGTTTGGGTGTTCTGCTTGTAAAGAGTCTTCAGCGTTGCTTTGCCCTGAAACTATAAGCACGAAAGCACAGCTCAATGCCAAACAGCACTGGTTTATTGTTTTGCTCATGTTATGGCCTCCGCCGATAAACTTGTACATTATCGCTTCCGAGCTCACCTTGATTGCTTGAACCAAAACCAGACATCGCATTTGGAGGCGTATTATTACCCGGTAGCGGTGGCTCTACTTGCACAACTTCATAGGTCAAAATATCATTCTCAACCGTCCAAATCCCTTGACTAAAAGAGGCTTCGGGTTGGGCTTGCCTTAGTTCTATTTCATGAGGGCCGGTTATTGTTTGGTTAAGAATGACAGAGTACTGCCCACTCAAATTAAAGCTTTCGCCTTGTTGGTTGGTAATTGTGACCAAAAAGCTTTGATCCGACTTAAAATTGGCTTGCAGCCGACTAAGACTCAAAGGCGCTTCTCTTAGTAATGGTGCAACATCAGCCCCTTCGCTCACCCATTCTCCAACCAAGATTAACTCAGAGTTTTGTTCACCGGCTTCTAGTTCTTCACCGGCACTCATACCGGCGCCCAGCTCTGTGCCCGCTATTATCTCTGTGCCTGCAAATATATCCGTTCCGGCGCTAAGCATTTCACCACCATTGACCATTGCTATGCCGGCCTCAGTGACCAGATTCATATCTCTTGTTTCACTAAGCATTAGGCCAGCAATGGGCTCTAAGCGACTAAAATCTGCTTCTTCAAAGCAGGCTTGGCAAAAACCTAAGCATATTATGATCAGCCCAAGATATTGCATCAGAGAAGCTCCTTGATTTGAGCTTTAATAACCTTGGCGCTCGCATTTCTGGGAAGCTCGCTTAAATATCTAAAGTGTTTGGGGATTTTAAAGCGGGCAAGGCGTTCTTGACACCATGATTTAAGGTCTGTATCGCTTAATTCTACACCCTTTACCGGCACAATCGCAGCTAAGCCTACTTCACCCCAACGTTCATCCGCCACGCCAACAACAGTTGCTTCGTTGACTTGTGGATGCAGTAAAAGAACATTTTCAATTTCGGCGGGATATACATTTTCACCGCCAGAAATATACATCTCCTTTTTACGGCCCGAAATATAAAAGAACCCCTCGTCATCATAGCGAGCTAAGTCGCCGGTTCTGAGCCAGCCGTTTACATAACTTTTGGCGGTTGCTTCGGCATCATTAAAATAACCTGCACTAATGATTGGGCCACCCAAACAGAGTTCTCCCACTTCTCCCACTCCTAGTGTTTCGCCTGATTCATCAATGATCTTGGCTTCTGCATGCAAAACAACCTGTCCAATACTCCCTCGTTTTTCATCCACTTTATGGCTTGGCAAAGAAAAACAATTTGGCCCGATTTCTGTCATACCAAAGCCCTGCCTAAAGGCAAAACCGCGTTCTAACCATGCATCTAGTAAGCTGTCGGGTAAGGGAGCGCCACCACAAAGTAAGGTGCGCAGGCTCCTTAAATCAAAGGCATCCATGCCGGCATCTAAAAGCATTTGATACATGGCTGGTACGGCCACCACCGCAGTGATTTTTTGAGCTTGCATAATCTCTAAAGCTTGCTTTGGATCAAAGGCATCCATCAGCACTACCTGGCCGCCGCGATATAGACTTGGTGTAGCCAAGCAATTTAGGCCGCCGGTATGAAACATCGGTAAAAAGGCAAGCGAACGATCTTGGGGTGATAAATCACAAGCAAAAACAGTGTTTACAGCGTTCCAAAAGATTTGTCGATGCGGAAGCATAACGCCCTTGGGCCGACCGGTAGTACCCGAGGTGTATAACATCATGGCAATGGTCTCAGCCTCATGCGTTTGGCTGATCAAAGCCTCGATATCTTGATCTAGAACCGCTTCATGCTTGGCTAGTAAAGCTTCATATCCCATGATTTCTTCGGAAGCTGTCAAGTTGTGCGTATCAAGACATAACTGCTTGATCCCTACTCGCTGACTAATACTTTGCGCTAAATCAAAGGATAGGGCATCAAAAACTAACAGCCTCGCCTGACAGTGTTCAGCAATCTCAGCTAATTCCTCACCAGCCAAGCGCCAATTTAAGGGGGTATAAGTAGCCCCTAAACGCCAACAGGCAAAAATGAGTTCAAATTGGGCAATGCAGTTTCTGGCCAAGATGATGACTCGATCACCCTTTTGCACACCGAGTTCAGCCAAGGCTCTAGCACCTTGATCGGCTCTTTGATTCAACTGCCGATAACTAAGTTTTTGACCTTGGCTTGGGTGCGCTAGCGCAATATGCTCAGGATGCACTTGACTCCATTGCCGAATAAAATCTTGGGTACCGGTAATCATGATTTACCTCATCAAGGTCAAAGGGGGGATAGGTATTAAATCATATGCACTATGATTTGAGTGTAGCTTCCAGACGCTCAAGCCATTCAGCAATGCTGGGCCAAAACTGAGTTCTCGCCTTACCACTCGTAGAAAGCCCCAAATGTCCGGTTTGACATTCAAGAATGGTAAGCTGCTTTTCGGGCAGTAGACTCTTAAGTGCCAAAGCGCTTTCAGGTGGAACAATATTATCTTTTAAAGCCACTAAGGCCAGCACCGGACAGATGATTTGCGAAAGATCTAAAAGTTCTCCATCAACACGCATTTCACCCTTAAAAAAGGCATTTTCTTGATAGGTATTGAGAATATACTGTCGATAAACTTCCGCCGGAAAAGGTACATTGTCGCTTGACCACTGTTCCATACGGCGCCACATATCAACAAAACCCTCTCGGTCTTTGCTTTGCCATAGGTCACGCCACTTGGTTAGATTACTAAGTGGTGCCAGCATTCTAAAGCCTCCCTCAAGTAACCAAGTTGGGACATGGCCATAGGCATTCACCACTCGATCTACATCAAAGCGTTCCGGCGCTGTCCATTGGCGTAAAAGTCCATCATCATGAAAATCAATAGGTGTGGCCATCAGCGTTAAACTTTTGACTTTTTGAGGGCGAAGCGCTGCATAAGTTAAAGTCAAAGCGCCCCCAACACAGTAGCCAAAAAGATGTACTGGCTGACTAGGCCGGCGTAGCACTTGATCCCAAGTGGGAGGATTATGCTGAAAAGAATGGCCTAATTCTTCTCGCCAAAGCATCAACTTGGCGGCAAAATCAATATAACGCAGCGCATAATCCCCCCAAGTTTTGTGCCGATCGGCCACATCCGGCTGTCCCCAATCAATGACATAGCAAGGGCGACCAAGTTCGGTAAAAAACTCAAGTAAACTGCGCTTGGGCATAAAGTCTAAAATGTAATAACGATTGATTAATGAATAAACGAACAGAATAGGTTCTTGCTTGGTTGCTGAGTCAGTGTTGGGCGCAAAGCGCAGTAGCTTCATCGGCCCTTTGCCACCTACCTTTTCAAAAGGTAAATGAGTAGTGAGTTCGTCATTTCCTCTGAGTTCAGTCGGTAAAATCCGATTGATTGCATCAGTGATGGCGGCCTTCACTCCGGTTGTTCCCGAAAGGCTTTTCATGACTTTGGGCTTTTGCTTGGATAAGTCGCTCTTCATAAAGCCTACACCGACGAGGGAGTTAAAAAGGAGGGTAAACGATAGCCGAATTAGATCTTAGCCAGACTCATGACTTTAAGTCTTGTCTGACTTTGTATCTAATTTACTTTTGGGTTTTCTTGTTGAGTTGCTTGTTGTGCTGGCTTGTTTTTTTGCTGGGCTTTTTTTCGCAGTTACTTTTGCTTTTGTCTGGGGAGTCTTACTTCTAGAAGTGGTCTCAGCAACCTTTTGACCAGACTCTTTTTGGACTTTGCGGGTCGTTTTTTTAGCTTGAGTGCTGACAGGCTTAGCCAAAGCATCGACTTGAAGTTGTTCAAGCTTAGCTTCTAAGCGAATGACTCGCTCCACAAGTAGCGCCTCTGCTTCAATGGAGCGTTCCAGAGCCCGCTCAAGCTCATCAACTCTTTGATGAACTGATTCTAAATCTGACTCATGACTAATGCCCCAAAACTTTAGAAAGCTTCCTAAGTTTTCCCTGACAAAGGTTTTTGCATTGACGCTTTGTTCAACGCCCCAGCTTGCCGGTTTTAAAAAAGCATTACTTTTGATCCACTGATCGGTGATCGCACCAAGCTTTTCTTCAAACTGATTCATATTAAGTCTCTCCTTAAGTTTTGGAACAAGTCTTGGATAAGTATTATACTTGAGCGTCAATTTCGGTATCTAGATCACTGACTGAACTTGCTGCCTCAGCATGTTCCGCAGATGTTTCTGATGCAGCTTCTGTCGATGTTTCTGATGCAGCTTCTGAGTCAGTTTCTGAGTCGGTAAAAGCATTGAAAACAGGATTAAGCTTCATAAACTGCTTCATTATTGTGCTCGCAAACTCTTGGGCTGGTTCCATTGACTCTGCAAAGGGGTTTTGCTTCCAAAGGGTTTGAGCCTGCTCCATCATCTCTTGGGCTTTTTCAGAAGGCACAAGTTTAGTCCAAGCCCCTTCTGTGGCAAACTTTTCCATATTGGTAATTTTTTCCATTTGTTCCAAAGATGTATTTGTTAAGTTCTGACCTACCTTAAACGCAGTATCAAGACCCTTTTGAGCAACAGTTTTATTAAGCTCCACAAGTGCTTCTGTCGTAGCCATAGCCTGACGAGTCACCACCTCAAACTGGGTTTGAGCTTTCTTGATTTGCTCAACATTGCTTTGCATCACTTGGCTAAAAACATCTGAAGTAAAAAACATAAGAGATCTCCTCATTTAGAGGTTAAAAAAGGTTAAGATTGATGAGCCTAAAACCTTACGACAGTCATCAATGGTTGTGTTCATAATCTAAGCTTAAGCACTTTTTTATGAGAGGCAAGCACTTTTTTGTGCAATGCACAAAAAAATATAATACTTAGGTTTAAGGTATTGATTTAAATAGTATTTATTTTTGTTGCATAAGTAGAATCACCTTTAATCATTTACAACTTAGCTTATACCTCATGACGAATCGCTAGGACTTTGGTAAATACTTGACCTGTCAATAATCTAGATCAAAGGAAAGATCATGTTGCATTGCTTACGGCATATCTTGTGTTTGTTTGTTTTAAGCGCTTTATACAGTTCAACTTGGGCTAGAGATCGACTGGCTGTATTGGATGTCAAGGTGACCACAGATGGGGGAAAGCAATTAAAGCCCTTTGAGGTGCAGACCTTGACCAATGACCTTCGTCGCTTAGCCCTGGAGTATGGGGGCTTTGATGTGATGACCGATAAAAACATCATTGATCTGCTGCCGCCCGATACAAAAATAGAAGACTGTATCGGTGAATGTGAAGTACAGACCGGACGCATGTTGGGAGCCAAATACATTATTACCGGTGAGGTAGGACGAGCGGGGTCTCAGCTGGATATGCTGGTGCAGTTTTATGAAACCACCGGAGGCACACTGCTCAGCTCCAAAAGCATTGGTGGACAAGGCTATGAGCAACTTCGCCAAGCACTCAGTCAAAAGGTGCCCTCTTTGTTCAAGGGCTTGGCGATGCGTGGAGCCATGATTCAACAAAAGAGCGAAACTCTGCTTTATTTACGAGTCAGCCCCAAAGCACTTGCATTTAGAGTTAAGCTCGGTAATCGCTACGTTGATCTCAATGACCCAAGCATTAAAAAACTTGATGAGGGCTACTTAATTCCTATCGCACCCAACCTCAAGAGGCGTCTAAGCGTACTTGCCAAAGGCTACATGAGCGCCGAAGAAGAAATCTTGGTAAGTGAGGGTGGTGTGGAGAACGTGAATATTCAGCTTAACAAAGAGCTGAAGCAAGTAAGTGCAAACTGTGCTCAAGACGACAAAAACTGCCAAGCCGACTTGTTTGTTTATACCACGCCCATTGGCGCACGAATTTATGTTGATGGCCGACCCGCACTTGATGAGCAAGGTCAGCAGTTGATCACCGAGGTAGGTAACCCCGATCAGCCTAATTTGGGCATGGTACGCTTAACCCTCAAGCCAGGAGAGCACCTGATTGAGGCCCGAAAACCACGCTTTGTAAGTGCTCAGCGTCGAGTCACTCTCAACAAAGGAGATTGGCACCAAAAAATGCAAGCTCAGCCCTTATTGCTTAAAGAAGACTTTGGCCGACTGATCATCGAAGTCGAACCTAAAAGTGCTGTCATCGAAATGGACGGTGAATTAGTAGGGCAAAGCGCACCTCTGACCTTAAACGAAGTCGAAGTGGGTGCCCATAAGCTCAAGTTAATTGCACCTGAATACCTTCCACAGGAAGTAGTGGCCGTGGTAAAACGAGGACAAGATAAGCGAGTCAAAGTCAATCTGACTCCTGCCTACTCTCATCTCAAATTGACGGTGAGTGAGCCGGCAGGCTTACCCATAAA
>CAKZRU010000029.1 GCA_937146725.1 uncultured Myxococcales bacterium | reverse complement strand
TTTTATGTTGGAAAGAAAAACTGGGGATACGTGAGGCTGCTCCCTTGTCGAAATAGTTTGCTGCTCCCTTGTCGCCGTCGGCCCTTGTCGCTTGTCGGTGTTTCGTTGCTTTTGGGAGCGTATTCACAACTGAACCAACGATATGTATAAAGCTCACTATATTAATTGAAGTTCTTTGCTTGATTATGTATTAGTATAACCGATACTAAATAAGTAAAAACGAGTGAAAACATGCAACCTAGACCGACAATTGAAGCCTTTGACAAGTGGCTTTTTGAATGCTCATTAAAACTTGAGGCTATTGTAATAGGAGGCGCAGCGCTTTCACTATTAGGAGTGATTGATCGTCAAACTCGGGATTTTGATATTATTAGGCCAAGTTTATCACCAGAAGTACTTCAAGCTGCTCAAGACTTTGCTCTTTTTTATTCTCAACAGGGATTTGAACTCGCAAACGATTGGTTGAATAATGGACCGATTCAAGTTGCCGATACCCTGCCTACCGGCTGGCAAGATAGGGTGCAACCACTATTCACTGGTAATGCACTTGATCTTAAAACGTTACATCGCAATGACCTATTGAAGACAAAACTCTTTGCTTTGTGTGACCGTGGCTCTGATTTACTTGATTGTATTGCCTTAGCTCCAACAAAAGCAGAACTCAATGAGTCTTTACCCTGGTTAGAGTCACAAGATGCTAATCCACTATGGCCTAATCATGTCCAACAAACATTAAAGTCTTTGGCAGAAAGGCTTAACTATGAGCTTTAGCAGAGCCGAACTTTTGAATCCAGACCCTGACCATACTACGCTCACCAAATCAATGATTGGTATAGGGATGAACTTTGCAGACGTGGGTGACTTTCAAGCAGATATTGAAGAAACCCTACTCCAAGCTTCAATCTTGGGAATGGAGGGAGATGACCTAAGAGTCTTATCTGTGCTTACCACTTGGTTAGGCATACACCACAAACACATTAACGTAGATCGCTTAATTAGGGGTACTCAAGAGCTTCAATCCGAACGATGCAAAGCATATTGGTCTGCGATTGCGATTTGGCTCAAAAAAGATCGTCGTTATCTTCGTTTAGCAAGTATTTATGGAGGGGATCAGCTTGAGTTGTTAGCAGTTGGAACGAGCTTCCAAGTCTCTCGTCGAGGTGAAGACGAACGTTTTAAAGATACACCTCTTTTAGTACCGGCAGGTACACTGAGAAATAGACCTGTTGACGTGCTATCTCAATCGATATTGGCACGAAAACATGCGGGCTATCGAAACCGAATCTTAATGGGACCAAGTTGGAGAGCTGACGTGTTACTTTGTTGCTATTACTTTACCTTATGTTCAAAGCTAAGCAAAGCAGTACCAACACAAAAACCTAACCATTACGGCTGATCTAGCATATAAAGAATGTACACAGTAGTTTTGCTGACCTCCCAAGGAGTTACACGTGCGTGCCATTGAATTGATTGTTTATACTGTAGTCTTTAGTGTGCTGATAAGTTTTGCTTCCATCTCAGCGACGAATACTGCGTGGGCCAAAAACCGCAAAAGAGTGGCGGTTTTGGACTTTAAGGTGAGTAAAGATGCTCATGGTAAGCCTATCGTCAAAAGCTTTGATGCTGAGGCGCTGACCGAAGCCTTACGTTCGGTGATTGTAGAGCTTAATCTTTATCAGGTGATGACCAAGGAAAACATATATGACCTTTTAGAACCGGGGGTTAAGCTTGAAGACTGTGTGGGGCAGTGCGAGGTAGAAACCGGTCGAAACTTGGGGGCTCACTATATTTTGACTGGGGTTTTGGGTAAAATTGAGGGTCGCTACGACTTATTGATTCGCTTGTATGAAACCAAAAAGAGCGAGTTACTCAGCTCTAAAAATGTGAGTGGGCGGAGCGTGAGTGAACTGCGTCAAGGCATAGCAGAGCAAAGCAAATTGATGTTTTCAGGCTTAAGTATGCGTGATGCGATGGGCTTAAGTACCGAAGTCAATGATAGCTTGTTGTATTTTAGCTATCGGCCCAAAAACAGCAAGGTTCAGCTGTATATCGATGATCGCTATATTGATTTGAATGACCCTAAGATTCGTAAGCAAGAGGATGGCTATTTAATTCCGGTTCAGCCAGATCGTAAGCACGAAATCAAGCTCAGTGCCGAGGGCTATATTACGTTTAATGATGAGGTTTTAGTGAGCAAAGGTGGGGTTGAAAATGTAAGTGCCCTTTTGGCTGAGCAAGTTAAACAAAGCGAAAAGTGTAGCGATCAGTCCTGCTTGGCTGACTTGTTTGTATTTACCTCACCAGTGGGCGCAAGAGTGTTTATTGATGGTCAGGCAATTAAAGGCGTGAGTACCATCACCAATGATGCCAATATTGGCCGCTTACGGGTCAAAGGCCTCAGTCCGGGAGAGCACGTGATCGAAGTCAGAGCCGAAAGCTATTTGCCTGCTCAACGCACGATTAAGCTCAAACGAGGCGACTTTAATCGGGAGCTTAAAAAGAATCCGATTAAACTCGAACCTAACTTTGGCAAAATTAGGATTAGTACCACGCCCAAAGCAGCGACGATTGAGCTAGACGGCAAACCCGTTGCCAACCAGAGTCCATACTTTTTGGATCAAGCTGATGTAGGGGCGCATAAGTTAAAGATTACGGCGATTGACCATCAAAAATACGAGGCGGTGATTGTGGTTAAGCGTGGCCAACTCACCAACGAAAATATTCGGCTTGTTCCCGATTATTCCGATCTTTATTTTATTGTTGCCGAAGCCAATGGTGATCCTATTTCTGGGGCTCAAGTGACTTTTGATTCGGGCAGTGCGCGTCAAAAAGCAGGTAGTCAAGTCAGTGGCGGCCAAGGCGATGTTAAATACCCCAAAACCCCACGTGGTTTTCATCAGATTCAAGTCAGTCACCCCATGTACAAGCCTCTCCTAACAACCATTGAGGTCAAAGCCGGTGGTGTGGCTCAAAACGAACGTTTACAACTTGTGCCAAACTATGGGTGGATCAGCCTACGTGAACGCCAAGGTACACCTGGAGAAGTCTTTTTTGGTGATAGTCGCTCCTTGGGTGCTTTACCTTTGTCAAAAGTGAAAATCCCAGTCGGTACACATGAACTACGAATCCAACCCGAAGATAGCGAGGGCTTTCAACCCATAGAAAAACGTATTACCGTTGCCCTAAAGCAAAAGATAAACGAAAGTCTCAAGTTTAAAGAACGCCTAGGCACACTCGAAGTCGCCATAAGTCCAGGTGGCCAAATCTACATCGATGGTGATCTAAAGGGCGAAGACGAGGGACGTTTTACTCTTCGCCGAGGTACACATGAAGTCAAGATAAAAGCAGAAGGGTACAAAAGCTACCGTCGATCAGCCCTAATCGAAGAGGGACAAAACACCGAACTCAACGTTAACCTTGGTCAGCACCCCACCATAGAACTCACCTGCTTCCCCGAAAACGCTATCGTATGGATACAGGGCGTCCCCAGGGGGCAAGGTACTCAAAAACACAGCGCCCCACCCGGTCAATGGTCGGTATCATGTCGCCTAGGCGATGCGCAAGTCAGCCAACTCGTCACCTTAGGTGACGGTGATGCACTTAAGCTTAATCTTGAAATCAAAAAAGAGCAGATCGCTTCACTAAAGTCCAAACGCAAAAGTATGCGAACTTGGGGCTGGAGTCTAGTCTACAGTGGAGCCTCTTTATTATTAGCTGGCGGTGGTATATGGCTTGGCCCAATCCAATCTACTCATGAAAGTCGTGATCAAGCATATGCTAATTACATTAGCGCTAGTCCCTTAGAGCAAGAGACTAAGCTTGCCGTGCTTGCTGACCAAGATAATCAACTTCAAAGTTGGCAAAATGCTGCCATCATTAGCTCAGCGACTGGCGCAGTGTTGAGTATAATCGGTGGAGCTCTTTTGGGTCTAGCACCAAGTGTTGAAAATGATACAAAGCAAGTGAACAGGCGTGAAAGCTCTGCTGAACGCTTAGAGAAACTTCGCAAAATGGAGTTGTAAACAAAAACAAAACAAACAAAGAACCAACCACGTACAAAAAACGCTCCTTTATTTTACTTTCGGATCATCCAAGACACACCTCACCCGCACCTTAACCACAGGTTAAAGCCCTATAACCTT
>CAKZRU010000028.1 GCA_937146725.1 uncultured Myxococcales bacterium | reverse complement strand
ACTGCATCTGAAAGTATGCATTATATGCTTGAGCTTGATCGTCTAATTTGTGCTTTGCAAATTCCGATTGCATCATTTCAGGTTCATAATCAACCAACAACAGAACGCTTGTTAGATTCGGTTTCCTTATTTGTTGATCTTTATCCAGAGAGCTTCTGTAAGGTCAGTGAAAAGGCAAGTAATTTTATAGCTTGTCATGGCGTACAAGATGCATGGGGTAAGGTCTGGAAGCAAATCATCGAAACATCAAAGCGTGCTGAAGCTTTGGCAAAGCTAAAGCGACAAGATGCAGAATTAGATCTTAAACAACCTTTAAGCGCTTTTGATTTTTCTGATTATCTTACTGAGGAAGAGTTAACACTCGAAGAGATCTGGCAAAAACTTGGTGAATTTTTTGGTAAGCCTCTAGATGATTTCATGACAGCATTTAAGCCATTTGTCACTCAAGCAAGTGCAGACAAAGAAACAGAATTAATCAGTGATCAAGATTATAAGTCACTTGTGATATTAACAGGTAAAATAACCGATATAAATAGCCAGCAAGAATTAGATTTAAAAGACAATAAACTTGAATGCTTTCTAACATTTTCAGAAGCACCCATTCTTAAGTTTAATGTCAATGCCCTCAACCCCATAAATAATATGAGAATTAAGTTGGGACAGCGCATTATTAACTCCGATCAAGAAGATGGTCTTTTTGCCACGGTAGCAATCAATCCTGAAACAGATCTAACTAAAGAAATTCAAGTGCTTATTGATCAATATACAGTCTATGAGACGAGTTTGATAGAATTACTAAAACAATGATTCAACTTAAAAAGTATTTAGAAAATATAAATCAACAGCTTAAACATGGATATTTGAATCAAGCACGTAAAATCTACGGCGAGGCTGCAGGGCCGGTTCAAAAAGATTTACGTACAATTTATGGTTTATCTATTGTTGATATTAAACATAAAGAAACCATGATTAAGTGGACAGTAAGCCGTGCAAAATATCCGGTCATCTTAGATGATAAAACGATTGCCGATTTTGAACTACAAGTTCGTAAAGTAACCCACAATAGTCAAGCGATAAGCTGGCCCAAGCATCTTCAACAAGTGGCTAAGCTTGCTCTAAGTAACTCTGACTTAAAGTTGGAAAATATCGAATTATCTTTTTTTCCTCCGGTAAAGATTGGGAATTGGTATTCAATTGATACAGGTCGTGATGACAGTAAGTATCGAGATCTTACGATTCAGCTTAAGGAACAAAGTGACAGTTACAGTGCTGCATTATATGTGGCGATTAGGCATTTATTAACGCTTAGATCTCCACTGATTACAATAGACTTTCCTTATGTGACCGGTTGTTACAAAGATGAGGAAGAACTCTTGGTGCCACCGAGCCAAGAGTCTTTACGACAAAAATATCAGTCTCTTGATTCATCACTTTTAGTGCCAATACTTGATGAGTCTCCTCATGATTTTTATCGACGACTTCTCAACCAAGACTCAAGAACTTTGTCAGAAATCTTTCATGAGTTACAGCAGCACACCAAGTTAAAGATTAAGCGACGTCAATCACTCTTTAAAGATGCTCTTCGTATGATAGAGCAGGGCAAGGAGAAAACTTATTTTTCTAAGGTGCTCTGTCTAGAAATCTATAGTCAGTTTATGACTCTTGCTTCACATATTGACCAATTAAATGAGATTAAAGAGCCGGTTTATCTTAATATAGAAAAACAATTGCAAAGCGACAGTGAACTCTATTCCAAATATGTATGTATTCGCTTAAACAAAATGCTTTATCAGTCGACTCCAGAGGAAGCTCTAAGCTTATGCCAGTCATTAATGCATGATAATTTAGGTGATTTACCGATCATTCCAGAAGAACCAAATGATCATCAACTTAAAGATTATCCAAATGGTCATGCGTATATTTGGAATACTTTAAGCCAAATCATGCTTTTATGGGGACGTTCACAAGAAGCACTCAAGCTTGTTAGACTTGCTATCAGAAGAAATCAACTCAGTGATAACATCTCAAGAGTTGACTTGATTAGATATCAGTGTCGTTATGGACAATTACTCACTTTAATTGGCCAAACCACAAAGGCGATCGAGGTGTTGAAAAAGGCCGAGATATTCATTAATGATGAAGAAGTATTATATGATCGTTCTATTGAGTCATCTAAAAAATTTCTTTATCTATATTTATCAAGAGCATTTGCTCTCAATGGTTCTGCTTCAGAAGCATCGAATTACCTTTGTCAAAGTGAAGCACAATTAGGTGGTTCAATTGAATTGAAATACACCCAATTTGAAATCATGTTTTTACTTTCCATTTATCAGTTCATTGATTATGCAAATACAGCAGATAAATGGATGCAACATAGAGCGCGATTTGATGATAAAAAAAAGCAGTATAAATACGTAAGTGATCGAGTTGAGCGTATAAAGCAACTCGCTGAGCAGGTATATATTAAGGGGATACCTCTCTCGAATACGGAATTGCAGTCAGAGTTGTCTAGTCTGCATTTAAGGCAGCTTGATGCCTTTAAGCGCTGCGCTGTTTTTTAGACAAAAGACAGGTGTATAACAAAGATCTATTTATTTCTAACTAGCGACTAGGCTTAAAGGTATTATCTCGTACGCCTGATACACCATAGACTTCATGGGCGGTTCGGGTTTGATAGTGGCGACAATCCATAGGGTCGGCATCTTCCGGACATACACCCATTGCTTCGTCGTTCATGATTCCAATAATATTTTGCCAGCTAAAGCGACGCCCCCTACGATCTACGCCTAAGCTTTCTGTGCCTGCCGGTAGGTTGGATAGGAGTTTGTGCGTCATAATATTCATCTGTGGAAAGTAAGAATAAGTGGTCATCACCAACGGTTAAGTTCAGATGCTGATGCTTATCATTGAGCTGGCCTTTGGCCATTTTGACTTGCTGTTCCGCCATGACTCTCAGTACACCCGGATCCATCAAGCGCTGACGAGCTTGCTCATCGAGTTCAGTGACATTAATGGCTAAACTTGAAACAAAGTCGCCCTCAAGTTCCATGGCTAAGTTCGAGTAATAAGCGGTATCATATTTACCATCGGGTGGAATCAAAATAGAGTCATATTCAGTAGGCTCTGTTTCTAAGGCCGCACAGCTGGCAAAAACATGACTACACAAGACTAAAACGAGTAAAACGCTAAAGACCTTGGTCCTTTATTCACAGTTAAATCCTAACACTGATCCTTGCTTGAGGGTTTAACCTATCAGAAAATAGCGACTTATGCATCTAACAAATAGTCATCAGAGCCTAGCCTATTAACCAGTGATGATACTTGTGAGTAATATTATTTATTAAAGCGCTTCAGTGGCATCTAAGATTGCTAAAAAGACTTCGGCAAGCCCCCAACCAGTGGTGATATCTGCATGAACAACGGGTTGAGGAAAAGTCAGCAGGTTTTGACTATTGCGCCATGCATTGATGCGTACGGTTTGATAAATGAATGTGGTCGCTGTGCCTTTGGTATAAATACTGTCAACCCATTCACCCAAAAAGAAGCCTTGCAACAACTGAGACACATCGGTTTGATAGACGGCTTGCATATCGCGAATAAGGTCAGGGAAAATACGCAACGAGACCTCGCCAAAAAGGATAAAGTCATCTTCATGATGGGCAACGCTATCTACATCATTCAAAGCATAGGGTAGATCCACCATTAAATGTGTGGCAATCGCTACGCCTAAGGTTCGGCCATGGCCCACAGCACAGTTTTGAGCTAGGGTATAATACTTTTTCCACTGTGGAGTAGGTTGTTCATTGCTCAGATGCGCATGTAAGTTTTCTAAGTATCTGCGAGCAAAGGCAATAATCAGCTTTCGAGTCCATTGAGGATGCTCATATAAACCTTCATCCACAGATTCAACAGCATTATTGGTGATCAGGCGATACACGATGGCAAAGATGCCTCGCGGGTCTTTGGACTCACGAAAAATCGCGGCAATATTTTCAATTCTATCTTGCACATCATATTCATCACCAAGATTGTCGGTTGAGGACAGTTCAAGCACCTGCTCAAGTTGGGAGCCGGATAACGCTTGATAACAGCTTTGATCAACCTCACAGCCCAAGCCAAAAAAGAGACAGCTAAACGAGCGCTTATCATCAAAGTCACCCTTCAGATTACTCTCTACTTCATAGGCAGCACTCAGTACTTTGCAAGGTGTGTCAATTAGAAGCTGAGCTTCACGATCATCACAACTTTGCCCAAATACAGCAAGCTTTGAGCCTACACAGGTACTCACATATTCTTCCGCCTCCTCACATACAAAGCTAAGTTGAGAAGCCTCAAGCCGTGTGGTGTCAGCAAGCTGTGCTTGCTGCTCACAAGCGCTTAGTCCCGAGGCCAGATACAAACAAAAGCATAAAATATAAAACACGCGCATAATAACCGGCCAGTTGAGCAAGAAAATAGGACCCAAGCTGTCAATAATGAAAACTATAAGAGTCAATGTTTATGATTGCTAAGTAATTAATAAGTATTTGTTATTTACCATTAATACTATGACATGAAAAAGGTTATTTTATAGTCTGTGTTGTGTTTGTCTATCTTGATGATTCATAGCTAGTACTCTGCATACAATGAAGTAGCAATGGCCTAAGAGCGGCCAACTTCTGCAATACTCCATTTAAGTGGGAAATACTGATGTGGAATGGATCAAATAACGTGGACAAAAACTATGACTAGGCGCCCTGATTAAGGAGTTGATTTAAAGTTTCGTATTGCATCTGAGACAAATAGATAAAGGAAGAATTTATTCTTTCGAGTTGTACCAAATCAAATAACTAATGATTTCAATATGAGCTTCATCTTTGATCATGCTATTTGAAAAACTAACTATTCTTCATAATCAGCCTCAGCCCTTGCTTCAGCGGCCTCTGCTCTTGCTTCAGCTTCCCTTTCCGCAGCCTCAGCCCTTTCAAATGCATTCTCAGCGAGATAATCTTCATAATCGGCTCTGGCTTCTGCTAGCTCAGCGAGATATTCTTCATAATCCGGATCAATGTAGGTTGACCTTTTCTTAGGTTTAGGAAACCAATCTCTTATTATTTTGGCTTCAAACAATCTAATTATGGAGTTGTCTCCGTCAGTACTGCTCCCATCTGGCTCTTTTCCGTATGCTTTAATAAATGCGAAAAAACCTTGATCGGTAGTTTTTTGTTCAATCACTCTAATCGGTGTTACCTGATGATCGGCTTTATGTGATTTTTTTTGAAAAAAGATAACGATTGGATTCGTTGGTGAACTGAGCGTATTCTTAGGTAAGATTAACACTGTATGTAAAGTAATGTTTTTGAAAAAGTATTTAATGAACTGTTTATCTATCTTGTCTAGAAAATCAGAGGGAATGATAATCCCAGCACGCCCAGCTACTTTTAGGTTATTTACTATCTCATATAAATGTACTGCAATTTGCATGTAGTTGTCACTAGGTGATTCTAAATCTAGATTCGGCTGTCCCCATGGGAGGGAACACAAAATTAAGTCGCTTTTTTCAAATTGATCAATAAATCTACGCTCGGCATTGCGATGCTGAAGATTAAAAGTTGTATTGGAAAAAAGTGTTTTAAAAAGAGTGACTAAGTAAGGAGCTTTTAGCTGTTCTGAACCTTGGAGGTTTAATGATCCAACACTCTGCTGTTCTTGTTGCTGCTGTTTAACATAGCTTTCAGCGCTAAACAGAAAATCACCAAGCCCCATTGCGGGATCACTAATCACTTCATTTGCTTTTGGCTTTAACACAGCAGTCATTGCCTCAACTAGTTTTATTGGTAACTCATAAGCTTGGTGTTCACCATGTATAACGATTGGATCAAAGTTTTCTTCACAAAATTGTTTTATATCTTCAAGGCTTGCCAAGCTTAAGGGTGTATTCTCCATGACCTTAATGATTTCGAAAAACAATTTATTATCCGAAATAATCCGCTGAGCTGATTTAAAAATATTGCTTAGTTTTTTATTAGGCGACTTGGCCAGCTCAAGTAGTATCCTGTCATATTCTTCAAGAACTGTAGATGGATCAG
Organism: uncultured Myxococcales bacterium; assembly: GCA_937146725.1. GTDB lineage: Bacteria > Myxococcota_A > Bradymonadia > UBA7976 > VGTA01 > CAKZRU01. The sequence continues at coordinate 1,184 of CAKZRU010000028.1, read as the reverse complement.
AGTTGGAGAGTATCCTCCAAAAATCTTGAGTATTCATCTTAACTCTCATGTCAGATCTAGAAGAAATCATGATCGCTAACATGTAAATCATATCCTCTATTTGATCGAATGATAAGAGCCCCGAGTTTGCTCTACTCATTAAATCCAAACAAACACCCAAACATATTCGAGTACTATTCCTATCAACCTCCTTCAGTCTAAGTGGATTCATTTCTGTGATAACTGATTGATCTTCGAGATAAGCCCACCATACTTGCTTTATTTTATATTCACTTAATACAGAACCATGGTGGCATTGTTTACAGAAATTGACTTTCCCAGATTCTTTTGAAGTATACTTTTGCGTTCCATCACAATAGAAACAGGTTGATAGAAACTTATCGGCGGGTAGATTTATGTTCTCAAACTGTCTAGAGCTAACCCATTTTTCGCTTTGTGCCCATATAAAGACTTCCTCTGAGGTCCTGTCCCATTCTATCTTATGAATTTTAAGTGGTGCTACTAAATATTCTTTAAAATACTGTATATAATCCTCTCCTAACCATTTGAGACAGGAAATGGCTTCATTCCACAGCTTATCTGAGATTTTAGTAGCTGACTCTTCGTGATCATGAGCAAGCTTATTTCTAATGCTTGCTGCATAATCGAATAAAACACTGTATGAGATCTGCCCCATCATAAAGTAATCTTGCTCTTTTTGCATGTTGGATCCAAATAGCTCTAGAATATTCCAAAATGGGAGAAGCTCTGTGATATGAGGTATATTTGCTAACTTATCCTCAAGCATTTTACGGAGAAAACTTTTCTTTTTGTCAGCCTGCATCACAGGCGCATCACTGTTTTGATTAATGACTGCATCAAGAGTTTGTGTTTCGGCTCTGCATCTTTGCTCAATCAATTTAAGGATATGAATAAGCTGATCATATGCGGTCAAAAAATTCATATATTCAAAAAGATTAAATCACCTGATGTACATTCATCACATTTAAAATCATCTTTTAGATCTAGAAAACCAATACATTCAGGGTGGTATATATTTTTACATGTGCCTTGACATTCAATCTGTGCACCTGACATTTCACAAATTTTACAAATATTGTCTTTATAATTCTCAAAGCAATCCGATTTTAGTTTTCGATATTCAAGTTCAAGTTCAGCGAGAATTTCAGCTTCATCCTCAATTT
>CAKZRU010000027.1 GCA_937146725.1 uncultured Myxococcales bacterium | reverse complement strand
GCTTCCGCAAGATCTTCAGGAGTTGTACCAAGCCATGTTTAAGTGTTTAATAAGATTAATCTTTATAAGGAAGCCAACGTTACAGGTTTGCCAAGTGAGAATTATACTTGTGGAACTACTTAGCTTGTGTATCTTTTTTCCTTGTACCTATGCACAAGAAGTGGGCTTAGATGATGGCGAAAAGTTACCTCTCTACAAGCTGAAAGTAGGCTTTGATGGAAACCGCTCAACCGGTAATTTTGAGCAATTACGCTTTAGCAGTCGAGGAGGTTTATTTAAACGCTGGGGCGATCAATTTGTCTTATCAAATAGCTATCGATACACTTACATGAAAAACGGAGACCGTAAGTTTGCCGATGACTTTAGAGACTTAAATGTGATCTCCTTTGCGCCTTTTGCTACGATAAGTCCCTACATGATTGCCCTATATCATCAAAGCTTCACGCGCTTTATTGATCAGCGTTGGATGCTTGGTTTTGGTGGTGCCATTCATATCTTACGCAAAAAAGATCATCAGTTAAAATTAGGCCTATCAGGTAGCTATGAATGGACAACCCTAGATGGACGAGATCCACCATTTTCTCCGCCATCAATGGTGTTGGGATCTGGCTGTGTCTATCAACATAACAGTCAAAAACGACTAGATTGCCATCGTAATATGTGGCGTTTGATTCCAAGGATTGTTGGACATCATAACTTATTACAGAAAAAGCTAATCTTTGACTATGAAGCCTTATGGGTGGTTGATCCATTTAATACAACAGATGAACGTATATTCTTTGGTTTGACAGCAAGTATCCCCTTATTGTCATGGCTACGTGTATACACACACTATGACTTTAGCTATGAATCAATCGTTCTTGTTCATCGACAAAAAGCCGATAGTCATCTTAGTTTTGGGGTGAGTGTTAATGAGCTACAACAGTAGGTATTTTTAAGCATACCATGACTCTCGAAACCTAAGGAACACGAGCGTATCCTATTCATTGTATTTGGTAACACATTATCATCAAGAGTGAGTTATGATCGTCTGGTCGCTAAATCGATATTTTCTGAATTGGTTTCTATTACTTAGCTTCTTTAGTTTAAACGCTTGTGATCCTTATGAAGAAGTACAGTTTGAGATTGAAAGTCCAGAATTAGGACAGTTTTTTCCTCCTAATATTCCTGTAGAAGTCAAGATAACCGGAAAACAAGAGCAACTAAACACAGTGCTTATAGATGACATCGTAACCGAAGGAGTACGAAGAAATAATGGGAATACTCTTTTAGTCTACAAAGAGCCTGCTGATGGCTTAGGCTTTGTTTCTGTGGCGCAACCTAATGATCCATATTTGGCTGTAAGGTCTTGGTTACAAGGCCAGTTTATCCCTGCTCAAGAATGGTATCCTAACAGTATGGTCTTGAAGTTAGGGCAGCAAGCTTTAAACGAGGGAGAGGGATCACTTGCACATATTCTCAAAACGAGTTTAATCAATGTTGATCTTAGTGCCTTTGTTGACCCAATTTCTTTGGATTTAGGTATCACACAAGCACAGATCTTAATTGGTTCAGCTATGATTCGAGATATGACCCTCGTCTTAAATGTCAGTGAGGGGATAGTGACAATCAAGGTGATTTTATCACCTTTAGACATAATGTATCACATTGAAAGTGACTTGATAAGATCACAAGGTACAGGTAGTTATCAACAAATCTCCTTTGATGCTGAAGCAAGTTTAGCTGTATCTGGTGTGACTCTAGTTAACTCAAGAATGACTAGTGATCGACTACAATTAAATGATGAACAAATACCAAGCTCGATCATTTCAGCCATCACAGATATACTCAAAGATCGGTTTGAGGATGCCATTACTAAAGCGATCGAAAAAGTCACATATCAAATTACAGGACAGATATTTTCTCAATTGAGGCCAACTCTAGGCATCCCATTTCTGAACCCGATCAACCAACAATCACGCATATCATCAATCGAAGCCGAGCAAGATGCTATAAGCATTAGATTTGAGACATTAATCAGTGCGGATACGAGTAAACGATCATCATATTATAGTGGAGCCTTATTGAGCCCAGATTTAATTACTGATATGGATCATTCTGGCATGGGCATTATTTTGGGTTCAGGTTTAATCAATCAGTTAGTATATGCGGCCTGGGATGCGGGTAATTTTGACCAACAGTCATACTCAAAGTCTCAATTAGAATCACTTGGACTCGGTGAGCTAAGCTTCCCATATTCTAATTTGAGTCATGCAACAATCAACCTCTTACTTCCTCCAATACTAGAATGGACAGCGGATGGACCAGATTTATTGGTTGGTGGCATTGATATCGATATGGAGATTGATTATTCCAAAGATACTAAAGCGTGGACGGCTGCTCGAGTACCTATTGAACTCTTTCTAGAAGAAGGGTCACTTCAAGTTAGGATTGATTGGGCTAGATCTATTGATGTGAAACCAATTATGTTAGATCGCTTAAATCAAATTGCAGATAGAGCTGAGGTTTTAAAGTTAATCAATATAGCCTTACCTGCTGTAGTGAACGACATCTTAAGCCAATTCCCTCTTATTTCAGTGGTTCCTTTCGAGCTCCAAGGTTTAAGCAATGGCCCAAGACTAAACATTAAGCCTCTGCTCAGGTTTCTAGATACACATGAGACCCATTGGTCATTACAGATAAGACTCCAAACTACGAACTCTCTATAACTAACGGCCATTATGAGGAGGAGTTTGATCATATTGGTGAATAGATCATATGATATGTTGTGGGTAGAACACTCTGCCTATATTGTTAAAAGGTATTTAAAATTAATCACTTAGCCCGCAAGGGGGAGATGGTTGAGATCAAGTTTATAAATATTTTTTTGACATTTTTATTCTCTTGGTTAACTTATGTGTATTCTGTTCCTAAAGAGGAACATTGTAACCCTAAAAGGAACAAGACGTTCAGGAGATATTATATGTCCTTAAAAATAAATGATTTAGCTCCAAACTTCAAAGCGAGTACCACACTTGGTAAAATAGACTTTTATGATTGGGTTGGAGACAGCTACGTTGTATTATTCTCTCACCCTAAAGATTTTACACCAGTATGTACCACAGAATTAGGTGCCGTTGCTCAGTTAGAATCAGAGTTCTCTATGAGGAACACTAAAATCATTGGTTTGTCTATTGATCCCGTTGAAGACCATGTACAGTGGAAGTCAGACATCAAACTTGCGACAGGTGGCGAGGTCAATTACCCCTTAATTGGTGACCCAGATCTAAGTATTGCTAAATTATATGGTATGCTTCCCGCTGATCTAAACGGCCAAGCCGAATCTCGAAGTGCAGCAGATAATGCCACTGTGCGTACTGTTTTTATTATTGGGCCGGACAAGCGAATTAAGTTAAACCTTACTTACCCCATGACAGTCGGACGTAATTTTAAAGAAATCTTAAGAGTTTTAGACTCTATTCAATTGAACGCAAGATTGCCTTTAGCAACTCCTGAAGGATGGCAACCCGGTGATGATGTAGTTGTGTCACCATCCTTATCTACTGAAGACGCACAAAAAAGGTTTGGGGAAGTTACAGAAGTACTTCCTTACCTAAGATTTACCGCACAGCCAAATTAAAAAGACTACTGTCGTAATGTGGTCATATTTGCGCTTAAAGGAATGTCACCAATACTTTTAATTCGATGTGGTAGATCTCCACGGTACCTTAATAATTCACCTGGCCCCGCTTCCCATTGTTCTCCATTAATCTCGACTCGGGCTTTACCTGCTCTAACAAATAAACTTTCTACGGTTCCTTGAGGATGTGGAGCAGACTCTAGAATGCCACCCGGTAAGGCGGAAAGTTCATATACTTGAGCCCATTCAACCGTATCAATATCGCCAATGATCCGCAACTCACATAACCCGTCTTCACTACTTAAAATGGGAAGTTGAGCAGCCCCGTGGTGAACGATCAAAGCGGGTCTTGTATCTATGTCTTGAAGCAGGGCATCTATATTGGTGTTTAACGCTTGGGATAAACGCCATATTGTATTCAGTGTAGGATTGGTCTCGTTATTTTCAATGCGAGATAAAATAGATTTAGCGATCCCCGACTCTCCTGAGAGTTCATTAAGACTTAATCCCGCAGCCTTTCGTAAGCGTTGTACTGTTGGACCAAAAGCTTCCAAAGGATTAGACTGAGTTTCGTCTTTATGATTCTTGGTCATTAGTGAATTCCCTAATTGATTTGTTCATCAACTTCAGTATATCAAGGCTTATTTAAGTTAATAAGCTTAACCACTTTATCTGAAGATGTAGTGCATTTACTGTCTTTATCACCAAGGTTTTTGCACTGTGTTTCTTTAAAGACAACTTTTATTTGCGTCCCAACTAATTCGATTAAGTATTCACCGTACTCAGATTCACCCAAGCTTTCATTTCGATGGCCTGCTGCTTGCTCCTGCCATAAAGTTGCAAACAGGGGCTTGCCTTTCTTAATTGTGATCAGAACTAAAGCTAACATTTCTACGTGACTAAAAACATCAGCTCCATCAGAGGTACATCGAGAAAAGAGTTTAACAATTGCTAAATCCTTTTTTTGATAAATACTCTCTATTTTCAAGTCATATGAAAAACAGCTTGGCTCGTCTGCATATCCTTTTTCAAATAGAGGAAATTGGGTATATGAGTATTCCTTATTTTCTTGAGACGCAGTAAGCCAAGTAAAGCCAATCATTTCGTTAAAATGTGGTTTAATCTGCCAACCTGATTTTAAAGTGAGAGATTTAGCTACCGGTTCATTGGTTTTAATATGGATGTCGGCTCTTTGATAGATCTTTTCTCCTAGATAGCAGGCATTTGGTAGCCACACAGAGCCTTCTTTTTTAGAAGGTTTCCAAAGGGCCTTATGACCAAGATCATCCGCCGGATGTTCTCCATTCACTTTGACACAAGGAACTTGTAAAGAATCAGCCACAATCACTTCTGAACCCAACTTTGCCTTATGTTCAAGCTTTTGACACTGTTGAAGTGCTGATCGACAAGCGGTTGCTTGGATTGTTTCATTATTCGTACGCTCAGAATAGCAAAGGCAGTACCATTCTTTTGCTTGGGCAAATGCCTGCTGAGTCAAACTCAAAATAAAAAACATGCTTATAAAATGAATTAGTTTAGTCATCATATGCACCTGGATGAACTGATTTAAGTAGAGATAAATATTCTTCTTCAAGTCACTGTAAAAACTTGATTTTTTAATCATTTTTTTGCTCAATGCAAAATTGATTGAATAATCTTTTATGCACCGTCAATGTGCGATTCTGTAAATCTTAACTCAAGGAGTATACTAACTGTGAAACTGAAAACAATCATGAATAACTCAACTTGGCTTATGCTTACTTTTTGCATGAGTCTCGGGCTTATTGGTCTAAGTCATGCCAAAACCCTCCAACAGGGGGCTTGGGTACAAGGTAAAAATGTTTATGTGAAAGGTCATCGTTCGATCGCTGAACTTAACATCAAGAATGCCCCAAGCGATATTGATTGGAAGCGCTCGGCGATGCTTCATGATGGTAGTGTCTACCGTCTGTATTTTTTCAAAAAGCGAAGCTCTGATACTTTATATCAATTTGGTTTTAATCCGCAAACAAGTAGCTATGAATATGGTTACAAATCTATTCCAGTGATTTCTATTGTAGGTAAGCCTAATCGAGCTTCGGCAAAATCTATTGCAATGCTTCACGACGGCAAAACCTTTCGCCTTTTTATGCAGGATGTCCGTAATCCAACTTTACTCTATCAGTTTGCCTTTAACCCAAGACAAAATCGCTATGAGTATGGATTAAACTCTATTCCTACAATCAAAATTGAGGGTATGCCACGTAATCTAGATCGAAATCGCTGGGGTATGTTACATGATGGTCAATACTATCGTTTATATATGGGTAAAACAGGTTCATCTTCCATGTACCAAGCGGCATTTAACCCTTCTACAAACCAATATGAATATGGATTTAAATCGGTGCCTAAGATGAAGATTCGCAAGTTCTTTAAGGCAGGTATGTCAGATTTTTCTCTGCTCCATGATCGTAAAGACTTTAGACTTTATATACTCAAGTAATAAAAAAACTATTACAGACCTCGCTAACACTGGCCTTTTGATTGAGATCTCAAGGTCAGTTATTCATATGATCCCTAACTTTAGCAGACTAAGATTTTACCTTGATAGATTTAGCCAAGGTCAATCATTAACTAAGTCATCAAGTAGTTATAATCATCTTGTTTAATACTTTGACCAACACAAAGGTTGGCTTAATCAAGATTGAGACTTTTTTGACTCATTGAGACATTATGCTCACAAGTAGCCTGATTTATTTTAAGAGTCCGTCTCCAATTAAGATCACTGCAATTGAGACCCGTTTACTTCGGAAATAACCGTTTAACAAGCTTCTTAGAATGACTTGAATATAAAATTTATAGTTGGCACAAAAACTGCTCTTAAGGTTAAGCAAAGAAGTTAAACCAATTTTACAGTTATATACAAAATAAGGGGAGAAAATGCACTATCTATTCTCAAAAAAGCTGTGGTTAAGATTGAATCTGATGATAACTTTAATTGCATGGTTTATCAGTTGCGCTGATACGCAAAACATCAATGACTTTGACTCATCAACTGTTTCTAAAATTATTAACGGATATGAAGAAAATGATGAACTTGCCACAGTGGCCTTGGTTTTCAATAATTTTGGTCCATACTGCACAGGTACTTTAATTGCCCCTAAAGTTGTCCTTACTGCTGCTCACTGCATTTCGGACCTTAGTCAAGATGCAAAAACTATCTTACCAATGCTGCCCGATGAAGTACATGTCATACAAGGTACTACAAAAATTGAGTCTGCCAGAGTTGCGGGGATAATTTTTCATTCGGATTGGAATAGTGATAATTTAAGCTATGGCGTCGATGTTGGTTTAGTTTACTTGCAAACTCCACTGTCTCCACCACCGATTCCATTGGATGAAACCCCTCATAACCAACGGCTATGGCAGGAGGGGAAAATTGTTGGTTTTGGTATGACTGAAGGGTTAAACGCTAGTACTATTGGTCGGAAGATGTCTACACCAGTTATGGCAACCGAAGTCACATATGATACTGTTATTTTACTTGAAAGTGTCGATTCAGAGCTGAGAAGTTCATGCAATGGTGATTCTGGTGGTCCTTTTTTCATTGGAGATGGAGTCAATAAGGTCGTTGCCGGAATCACTTCTTATGGTTCCATCCCATGTCATGATGGAAAAAGTTATTATACAGCGGTTCAACCTTTTGTTGATTGGATAAAAGCAAACTTGAATGGCCCTGTGGTTGGAGTGAGTGAAAAAGCCAAAGAGTTTGGAAACAATACATGTGCAGAAACATATCAGTGCCTTGAAAATAGTTTTGATCAAAGAGACGGCGATGACTGTGTTTTATCAGCATCCTATGAAGGCTATACACAGCGAGAAGCATTAAGGTCCTGTATACAAACCGAGCAATGTCAAGATAGTCAATGTGTATTTGATCGCTGCGGTGTCGAGTACAATACTTGTTTTGCTGGTCAGGGCCAAGCACAGCCACAACCACAGCCACAGCCACAGCCACAACCACAGCCACAGCCACAGCCTAATGGTCATATATATTCTTGTAATGACTTACTCGCATGCACTTCTGTATGTAACTCCAATGCATGTGTAAGCCAATGCTTTGATAAAGCTTCAGCAGATGCGATTGCCATTTATTATGCATTAAGTTACTGCTCTCAAAGCTATCAATGTGCTGATTATAACTGTGTTTATTCAAACTGTAGCTTTTATGCAGCATTTTGTATGAGTCATTAACTTTTTATTAATTATATTTAATGATTTCAGAGATAGAGGTTGGCTAAAGATTATGGGAAATATAACTTTCATGTTTGTAGATTTTAAAAAATTACTGATTAAAGGTATAACTTTAGTGAGTATTTGTTTTTTCACAGCTTGCGTTGAAACAGTTTATTTAGATCCTGAAGAAAACGTGATTCAAATTCCTAACGCTGGATCAGTGGCCAACCCCTATCTAGATCATCCAAGCCAAATACAACGAGAAGAAGATAACACGCTGCCGCCTGCAAATGAAGCGGAAGAAGAAGCGGAAGAAGAAGCGGAAGAAGAAGCGGAAGAAGAAGCGGAAGAAGAAGTGGAAGAAGAAGTGGAAGAAGAAGCGGAAGAAGAAAGTCTATTTCCAGCCTATGCTGTTGAAATGCTAGACTTAGTTAATGATTTCAGAAGTACGGGAGGGCTTTGTGGTCAACAAAACATGCCTAGTACGCCCCCCTTAGTCCTAAATGAAACACTTAACCAAGCTGCTCTAGCACATGCGACGGATATGTCTAATAATGATTATTTTAGCCCAGTTTCACTCGATGGACAAACATCTAGTGATAGAGCTGCTAGTTATGGCTATATTGGTTCTAATATCATCGAAAACATCGCTGCCGGCCAAGAACTCGCCCGTAATACTTTTGAACAATGGCGTAATTCAGCGACTCATTGTCAGCAAATGTTAGATAGAAACATGAATGAGCTTGGTGTAGGCTTTGTTCATGATCCTACTTCACAGTTTCAATTCTATTGGGTTCAAACTTTTGCTCGGCGTTAACTGATTAAAACCTTGATGTTTAGTTTAGGTTTAACTGCATAAAGATTGATAGCGAGAGCTGATCGTTTTTATTTTTAACCTTGGATTAATACCTAGGTGAAATGTATCTTGAGCATAGAAGATACTGCTTCTTTTAAAGCTTTGAGAGTCTTATTATGCTTAAACGATTGTTACACTCTTTATTAGTCTTCCTTTTTCTTTCAATGATGAGTTCATCAATGACGATTGCAAAAGACTTTGATACTCGGCGTATCTTGATTACCGGCTTTTATGATTGGCGAGACTTGGGAACGCCTCCACAGCAAACACGCTGTCGTGATAACCCAAGTTGTCGTATTTTAGCCAAGGAAGGCCTAGGAGAACGTGGATATCTTGGCCCTTTAGCCCAACAACTTAAGGATTGGAAAGAAACTTACAAACCTCAACTTAAGCTTGAGTTTGCTCTGTTACCAGTCACTTGGGAAGCGCTAGGGAGCATACCAAGGGGTGAGTTTGACGTGATCATTCACCTTGGTTTAGGAGTATATGACAGCTTTCATCGTATATTAGTCGAAGATGGGGCTTATAATTTCCGTCAAGGTAAAGATGCCATTGGTGTGTCTCGTAAAGAGAAAATTGAAGCCCAAGCACCCACTGTTTTAGAAGCACCTTCTCAAGTCTCTAAAGGCATTAATCGAGCCCTCAATGTTCAACTCACCAAACCCTTTAAGTTAGTAAGAGCCAAAGCTCGCAAAGATAATGTATATCTGTGCAATTCAACCTATTATGAGGCACTTCAGAGTCTTGAGATTTCTAGTTACAATATGAAAAACTCACATTCAATTAAAAAAGAGGCGTACTTTCTACATCTTCCGCATCGTGAAGGTGACAGCGATATTGCTTTAGCAAACGCTGTTTTTACAGTGATCAAAGCACTTATTGATTAATTCGCTTACTGAATATGATGCTAGATCTGAAAGCGTCAGTAGTTATATGAAAAGAAATCGATCTACTCTACTTTTACTCTGCAGTTTTTATGGGTGTATTGATAGTAGTTAATGAATGGTCAATGTGCGATCGTAACGAAACACTCGCAATTTGTGCCACAGGACTGACTTGCATAGGATTTCTGCTTCTGAACCGGGAAATACGAATACGTGTACAGATCCCTCACCGTTATCGCTATATCGGCCGGTATATACTTTGGAAGGTGAAGAAGGAGAGGTAAATGGAGACTTAAGGCAGGGCACACCCGCTGACTATTGGTGTAATGCTGGTGGTTTAACCGATTATTATCACTTTATAGCTTCCCAAGAAGACGTGTATTCCCTTTATCTGAGCCAAGCAAGCTTTGACGGTGTCTTATTCCTCAGAACTGACTGTAATGCACGCATTGATAGCCGCTGTAATGATGATGGATATATTCAGCACCGACCCGCTGTTTCTATCCTGTTGGAAGAAGGCGAAGAAATCTATCTAAAAGTCGGTAGTTACCACAGTTTAAACTATGGCCCATATACACTTAAATACGCTAGGTGTGAATTAGAGTTGTGTGATTAAGGAGTCGGCTTTGAGCTTGAATCGTCAGGATGAATTGCCCTATAAATTGCAGTCATACTCATAGCTTTCTTGTATAAAGCGATCATCATGATCGTACATACTTAACTGTAAGATTTGGCCTGTGGGTAAAACAGTGACAGTGCCATGACGCTGATCTTTACCATAGATCTCCCAAGCTAAAAGAGTGCTTTCTTCTTTAGTGTAAGAAAAGGTCGCTGTATTACCCGTCCAAAAGTAGGTTGTCATTTCTGTACGCTGGGTACTGCCCGATAAGCCTCTCGAATTGTCATAATGATGTGTTTTCAGCTTACAGCTAAAGGGAGAACAGTCATAGCTTAGACTATGTCTAGTATAGGCTTCTTGACCGGGGGCATCATCATATAAAGTAAGATAACCTAATTCATTATATTGCAGGGTTTGATCCCTTGACACATAAGTAAATAAAAGTAGTCCAGTCTGTTCACTTTCTGTAACCTCACTAAGCTCAAACTCAATCGGTATACACCAACCCATTGAGCAATCATTCTCTTGAGCTTGAATGTTGATCGGGTGAAGCCTAAGATGATGTCGCCAAGGGGGGCAAAGCGATCGAGAATTGGATCTAGTTGATAAGTACCTTCCTCATCACCGCTTAAGGTCACTTGTAAACCATCCCAAGTATAATTCGTTTTTTTAATAGAAAAATAATCTCGAGAGCGGGTGGTTTTTTTACTAGAAATCGGCTTACACCAAGGTCTTACCAAAGGTCTTAATGAAGTAGTTTCTTCAGTATATTGAGCCCAGCTTATATTAAAAAAGGGTAGACTATACACTAAAGATAATGAGCATAATGAGTACATAAATATGCTTTCAAACATACGCTTGCTAACCTAGAAACCAATAGATGAAGATGATCTGAAGTATTCTTCCTTAAACTTGAGCAAACTCATCATAAAGTGTTCACAGGTAAATCACTAATGATTTTATATTCACTATTATGTATTCATTATTTTATGTGGTGAGTGGCAGAGAGCGATCAATAAAGTTCATAAGTGATACGCTGACTTATTTTTCACGACAAACTCGTGCCGCAGTATAACTTTTTCCTGAATCACAGACGTAATGATGTCCACAATCACTATCTTCTTGGCAAATACAAGAACGTGATAAAGCACAGCCGGGATATGATTGAGACTCTGTCATTTCGGTCATTTGTTTCCACAGACTATTTTCAAACAGTCCTTTCGGATCCATGGTTTGTTTCAGACTGACAAAGTCATTCCAACGAGGATATTGATTAGCGCCAATGCCGATAAAGCTTGGATCTGAGTTTTTACCCCAGTGCGGACGAGCATTATATTTGGCCAAGGTCATTTGCATAATTTCATCATACACATCTGCTGATCTTTCATGATAGGTCTCGGCAGCAATCTTAGGAATATGAATCTCAAAGGCGACTACATCTTCACCGTAATTAAAGCTTAACCAACGTTCTGAGCCCTTGGAAAAACGTAGATAGATCCCCAATATGGGAAAGCAGGCTCGCTGTTGACTTAAAATAGCTTTTACATCATTCATCCACGCCTGCAAGTCTCTAAGTGGAAAGGCTGCCTCCATGGTTCGACTTCTAACCGCATCATTATCCCAAGGGCATTCGCCCTGATCACACGATGAGGAAAGGATTTCATGCGACCATCCTACCGGTGCTGAGCGCCTTGAGTTGACCACTTTCATCGGAGGTGACCAAAGCTTATACCGAAGCAAAGAGCTATCACATTGTACTCTTAAAGGCGCACGATTGAGTATGCGATAGGGTAAATCACCAATAAAGCGAAAAACACTTCCAGTACTTGACCACAGATTATGCTTTGATTCGCCGGGTTCATCCACATCAACCCGATCAAAATAATCCAAAACATAACGTTGATGACCGGCAAACCACATCACACGAGCATAGTCATGCTCTCGTACCATCGTTTCAAGATTGATTAACTCACTTTCACTACCTTTGCTGAAGCCATATCTAAGCTTAAATTGGGGCTCAACCCTTAAACCAACCTCAACAACAACACCAAGCATCCCTAAATGGGTTGAGGCAGCCTTTGCCTCTTCGCCGATAAATGTTCTTAAGTCACCCATCCCATCAATGATTGAGATCGACTCGACCATATCAGACATACTGGCCGGGGTAACTAAGGATGAATGATGCGCCGATGTTCCTATACCACCAGCAATACTGACCCCACTATAATCCGGCATGTTAGGAATTGCGAAACCATACTCATGCAAATATTTGGAGAGATCAATGGCCTTAATACCGGGCTGAACCCTTACCAACATATTCTCTTGATCTAACGAAAGTACCTGATTCATTTCGCTCACATTGATCAATACACCACCCTGTTGAGGACACACAAAGCTAGTATTGCTATTTGATTGGGGTACACTAATCACCTTAACCGAAATATTGCGCTCATAGGCATCTCGAATCACTGTCTGAACTTGCTCAATCGTGTTTGCCCTAATGACCTGTGAAGGTAAACAGGTGACAGTGGATTGGTAGTTGTTGGTGGGCTGATTTCCTTGATACCCCTCTTCAATGTGACCTTCTTGCTCTAAATGACCTGTCAAATAGGCAATGCCATTGGCAAGCAATTGATGATAAAATGAGGCTTCTATCGTATGATGATTATGGCCTAAAGTTGTAGCAAAGACTTCTCCATTGCCCACTTGGTGTGTCCAAGCAACCACATGATCTTGCTTACTTTGTGGACTATATGCTGCATATAATGGCGTAATCCCATCGACCATTTGCATCACTTGATATAGTTCATCAGCAACAAACTCTATGTTAGCTGGCAATTGCTTGGTAATTGGATGCTCTATGCCTGTTTTATCCACTTTGAGGGCCCGTAACCAATCGTGAGATAAGGTATCAACTCCGGTGTATTTCCACCAATATGGAAATTCGATATTGGGATAAGCTTCTCGCCAATCCCATTCGGCCGCCGCGAGTTCCAACTGATGCTCGGGATAATTGGGAGAAGTCGCTTGAAAGCTGTGCATTGAACAATGTAACAAGACCGCCGGTACGCTATAGTCCCGAGTTTGACTAATAATACGATTGATCCGTTCAAGCTCAAAGTCATCCGCAAAGCACATATTATAAATAATCACATCATATGCTAAGCCATAATCGTCTAGCGTCATCAGAGCTAATGTGTCTTGGGCATCTTTGCCAACCACATCGATTTCAATGTTGATCGAACGGCTAATTCCTGAAACTAAGGCTTTTTGCTGAGCTTCATAGTCATGCCAACGGTTTCCATAATTGGTCATATACAACGCTTTTAAAGCCGGCTTTTGCAAGGTGCTTTGTATATTTATTTCATCGAGATCCGCTTTACCACCAACCTCTTGTTCTTGGTTAATATTTGAGCCTGATTCGATACTTTGCTTTTGATCTAAAAGCTCTGTTTCTCCACAAGCCACGCACAATAGTAATAATACAGTAAAGGACTGATAGAACCTACTGACTAACATACACATAGTTTCCTCATGATTCTTAACGTCCAAAGGGCTAAATCTAAACAATAATGTTAAAATTAATATATGCAGTATGATGAGTGAACTTGGGTTTAGGGTTTCATAAAAGTTGCAACCACTCGCTTAATTTCTACATCTAACTATTTGATATTTAGTCTTATTTGGAGTTTTGACCGATGAATAGTATGCCGATTAACGAAAAGATTGCTCAGTTTTACGATGAATGTACCCCTGTTTGGGAAAAAGCATGGAGTGAGCATATTCATCAAGGATTTTATGGAATTAAGGGCGATGAAAAAAAGGATCACTTGCAAGCTCAAAATGATCTTATCGAGGCGATGCTTAACTTTGCTCAAATCAATACTCAAACCGATGAGGCGCTGAGCTTATTGGATATTGGTAGTGGGATTGGTGGCACCCTTTTTTACTTAGCAGAGCGTTTTCAAGGTCAGTTAAGTGGTGTCACAATTAGCAAGTCGCAGGTCAGTCGAACTCATGAACTTGCCCAAGAGAGAGGTCTAGATCACCGCTTAAAGATTCAACTTGGAGATGTACTTGATGACCAAACAACCTTAGAACAACACGATGTTGTGTGGTCTATAGAAGTTTGCGAACACCTCACTGACAAGGCCCCGCTTTTTAATAAAAAGTTTGCGGCGACTAAACCAGGCGGCATTATGGTGATGACTACGTTTTGTCATCGTAATACTTCAGATAGAGCTTTAGATGATCGTGAGCAAACTCTTCTTAAAAAGTTCTATAAAAACTATCACTTACCCTATGTAGAGTCCTTAGATCAATACACTGAGTATGCAATCAATGCGGGGTTTGAGGAAGTTAGGCATGAAGATTGGACAACGGCTACAGAACCATTCTTAGGGGCAATCTTAGGATCCATGTTCACTCCAAAAACTTTATGGCAAGTGCTGCAATCCGGCGCTTTGTTAAAGCAGGGCGCTATGGGCCTAAAAACTGTCATTCAAGCTCGTGACTTAGGTTTACTTAGATTTGGAGTACTCACCGGTAAGCGACCACTGATTTAGATCAGCTTACCTAAAAGATGACTACGATGAGTAAGAAGTTACAATGGGTGATACTTGGGGCTGGGTATATTGCGAGAGTTTTTTTAATACTATGCGTTTTTCAAAGACGAGTACCCTAAAAGCTGTTGCGAGTACCCAAGCGCAAAGAGCTGTAGAACTTGTTGGGCTTTATAGTCTTTCACCGCGCGTTGAACATAGCTATAAACATCTACTGCAAAGCGATGATATTGATGCTGTTTATATCGCAAACTTGAAAGCAAAAGATTGGGGTAAGCTCCTAAGTGCTTACTTAATTATTTCCAACGTACATCGCCGCGCCGAACTGCAGGCACACCTGCAATAAGGCTATAATCAGGAAACTCACTAAATTCTTTCACCACAGCACCGGCAGCGACAACGCTATGCTTCCCAATCTTGGCTCCCATTAAGATCACAGCATTACTGCCAATAAAAGTATGCTCACCGATCTCTACAGGCGCTCGATCAACATGGGGATAAGCACGAGCGGTCACAGTACGTCGCGCACTTGAATGTGTCACAATTTGTGCTCCGCTTGAAACATTAACCCCCGCACCAATCTTAAGGCCACCAGAACCATCAATCAACGTAAAAGCACCAATCCACACGCCTTCTCCAATGTCTGGTTCACCAATCAACCAAGCGTATTTATTATAT
This sequence comes from uncultured Myxococcales bacterium, assembly GCA_937146725.1. Lineage (GTDB taxonomy): Bacteria > Myxococcota_A > Bradymonadia > UBA7976 > VGTA01 > CAKZRU01. Next base: position 11,399 of record CAKZRU010000027.1, on the reverse strand, counting down.
GGATTAGGTGGAAGTTCATTTAAGCCCGAACCCGCTTGAGTCTGCTTGGAGTTATGAATCTGTGGCTCTGCTTTATCTTTGTCTATGCCCATGATGATTTAATGCCGTCTTTCAGATGAATATATGTACTAAGAGCAAGCTAGCATAGCCTTGAACCAAAACTTTAAATACATAAAGTACAAAGTTTTACACAGCTAATTCCTGTTCTAAATCAGCATCTTACAAAACGATTACAAAAAAGCACATGATTCTTTGAGTCTTTTTCTTTATTTCAATGCTCTATTCGTGTGTTTGTTAAAAATTACTTACTGACCTGTTAGTAATAAAAGGTATGCAAATTATGTCACGCCCACAACAAGTGAGTTCAGAAGACATTATCAAGGTGGCTCGTAAGCATTTCCTCTCCAAAGGACATAGTGCATCTTTAAAGGAGATTGCTAAGGATTTAGGGGTGAGTCATTCAGCCTTAATTCAGCGCTTTGGTAATAAGCGTGAGCTTCTTCTTGATGCCCTTCGGCCGCCGGTAGATTTAGTCTGGCTTCCTAGCTTTGTGACCGGTCCAACGGCTCATCTTGATACAGCGATTCAAGAGTTAAATCAACAGTGCTTATTGCTGTCCTCTTTTTTGCAAGAACATATGCCAAGTCTTCGAGTTTTACAGGCAGCACAAGTGACGCCTAATGAACTTTTTGGTGATCAACTCCCCTTTCCTCTGCTTGCTCTCAAGCGTCTGTCAACTTGGATTCAAAAAGGGATTGAACAAGGCCTGTTTAGGCAGTGTAAAGCGCAAACGGTAGCCAGTATGATCATGGGCTCAATCGTTGCCAGAATTCAGCTGAGTCACCTTTGTATGATGACTAGAGAATGCCAAAGTTTACCAAAAATCGTGTCTAGTGAGGAACTTTTGGGCTCGATGAATGATCTAATGCACGAAATTAAGCAAAGCCTTGTGCCTGATTCCAAGAATTTAGCTAGACAAGACTTAGAAGAACAAAAAGTAGCAAATGTGAACATAGGGGCGGGAGATGATGAGTAAATATATACAAATTGAACCAAAGGTTTCTTTTGAGTTGAAAGGGCGTTTAATGCACCACCGTTCCCAAATTGGCCAAGTATTGAGCTTGGTTGGCTTTAGTGTCTTGTTATTGCTATCTACAGCTTGTTCACGAGTGCAGGTGGCGGTTAAAAAGCCACAGATAAATAAGTTTGAAGAACTTGAGGCCTATGCTCAAAGTGCTGATTCTACAAAGGGTAAGCAAGACGCAAGTCAGCAGCATATTCACCAAGATGAGCCTTGGTGGTATTCGTTGAATGACCCACAGCTGAATACGCTAGTTGATGGCCTTTTTACCAATAACCTTCAATTAAAGCAGGCCACTGAGCGCATTACTCAAATGCGTGCTATTGCAGTACAAGCCGGCTCGCAAAGATGGCCAAGTGTAAGCTTAGATCTGGGATGGAGTCGCACCAAGCAACTTAATCCTTTTGCCCGCTTGTCACAATCATCGGGATCTAGTCCAACTGGAATGAGTGCCGGAGCACCAAGTTCAGCCATGCCTGATTCCTTTACGCAAGATAACTTTAGGGCTTCTTTAGCGGTCAGCTATGAGCTTGATGTATGGGGCCGAATTGGTTCCCTCACTCAAGCCGCTGAATTGGATGTAGTGGCTACAGAGGCTGATTTAAAGTCCATGGCGATTACACTCAGTGCCAGTGCTGTGGATCTTTATTTGCAGTTGATTGAAGCCCAAGTCCGCTTGCAGGTACTGAATGAGCAACTGCAAGATGATGAAGATCAATTACAGGTGATAAAGAATCGTTATTTACAGGGAATATCGCCTCAAATTGAAGTTTTACAACTCACACAGCAACGAGACCGAACTCGAGCACAACTACCTCCAATGCAGGCTATGATTGCACAGCTTAAACGAAGTTTGGCGGCCCTTAGGGGTGAAACTCGCTTGGCTGACTTTGATATACCGACAACGCTCCCCCAAAAACCTCAATTACCAACTTTGGGGATTCCAGCAAGCATCTTGGAAAAACGACCGGATATTCAAAGCGCTATGGCTCGTTTACAATCTGCTGATGCCCGAGTAAGTGCTGCTGTCTCATCACGCTTACCTGCTTTACGCTTTGGCACCAATGCCGGTTATCAATCCTTTGAAATGAATGAACTCTTTGATGACTTTATTTGGAGCCTTACAAGCAATTTAACCACACCCTTGTTTCAAGGTGGTCGTCTCAAAGCCGAGCAAGCCCGCACCGAAGCAGTGCTTAGAGAGCGCTTGCATGCAGTACATGAGCGCTATTTAACCGCCTATCACGAAATTGAAAATGCCTTGGCAAATGAACGGAGCTTAAGCGAGCAGTTTGAGCGAATCAAAGAGCAGTATGCAAGTGCTCAAAGTCTTTTTGAAAGTGCTCAACACCGCTATCTACAAGGCGTGGGTGACTTTTTAACTATGCTTAACGCTCGCCAAGGCCTGTTTGCCACACGCCTAGCCATGCTCAGTGCCGAACGTTCAGTGCTTTCGGCCCGCATACAACTGCATCGAGCCTGTGGTGGTGATTGGCTTAAACAACTTGAGTTACAGAGTCAGCCTAAATAGTAAAGCTAAACTCTACACTATTAAAGATATTTAATTAAATTAAAAACTTAACCAAGGATAGGGGAAAGAACAAATGAAAAAATTAACCAATATCTTGATTGCCGGCTTGGTCTTGGGCCTTGCCATTCTTGCGGCTAAAAAGATTGTCCAAATGAAGCCGAAAGCCGTGATTAAACCACAGGTCAATTTAGGCGTTTTAGTTGAAAGTATCGCAGTTAACCCACAAGTTCAGGATGCGGTGATTATTGGACAAGGCATTGTAGAGCCAGCTGAGCAAGTAACTTTAATTGCTCAAGTCAGTGGCTTGGTCCAAAAACTACATCCTGATTTATCGGTGGGTGGACAGATTCGCAAAAATGAAAAGCTAGTCCAAATCGACCCCACTGACTTTGCCTTAGCGGTGACTGAGGCCAAAGCAAGAGTCAAAATTGCCAAGCAGGAAGTCTCACTAGAATCCGGACGAAGTGAAGCGGCTCAACAAGAGTGGGCCATTATGGAAAAGCGTGGTGGTTCTGCCCTAAATGAAGCAGCTAAAAATAGAGCCTTACGCAAGCCACAGGCACAGATTGCAGCAAGTAATTTAAAGATTGCCCAAAATGCACTCAGAAGAGCACAGGTAGGCTATCAGAGAACCATTCTTAAGGCACCCTTTAATGCAGTTATTTTGAGTGAGTCGGTGGATAAAGGACAATTAGTAGGCCCGGGTGCACCAGTAGCAAGCCTAGCCGGTACTGATGCCTTTTGGGTCACCACATCCATTCCCACAAGTGAGCTTGGTTGGATTGACTTGCCCAAAAATAAGAGAAAACGTGGTAAAAAAACTAAAAAGCAAAAGGGATCCAAGGCCTTAGTTCGTTATGATGTCGGTGCCTATGTCATTGAACGAGAAGGCTATGTTTTACGACAACTCACCCAAGTTGAAACCACCGGACGTATGGCCCGAGTCGTCATTGAGGTACCTGACCCACTAGGCTTAAACAATGACGAAAAAGCATTATTATTAGGCGCTCAAGTAGAAGTTCGTATCTTGGGGCGTTCTATGGGTGAAGTGATCGAAGTTCCCCGATCAGCCATTCATAATGAAAATGAGCTTTGGTTATTTAGTGCTGAAAAATCAGGTTCACAAGGCGAACTTAAAAAGGCCTCTCAACTCAATACAGAAGGCAAGCAAGAGCTGGGTAAGCTTGAGGTGCGCCAAGTCAAAATTCTCAGAAAAAGAAAGGATTCAGTGCTGATTAAAGAGGGTTTACAGCAAGGTGACCTTTTAATCACCAGCCGTATCCCTACTCCGGTGCCGGGTATGCTTTTACGTAAAACGGTCAGTCGTTGATATGCAGTATTTTACCAATCAGCCAATTAATCAAAGGAGTCTGTAATGTCTACAGAAATGGAACACGACAGCAGCTTAAGTGCTGAGGACAAAAAAGGGATAATTTCATGGATGGCAAGAAACTCTGTTGCCTCTAATCTACTGATGTTCAGTTTGATTTTGGGCGGACTTTTTTTTGCAGGCAAGATTAAAAAGGAAGTTTTTCCGGAGTTCACGATCGATATTGTAAACGTCACCGTACCCTATCCCGGAGCAAGTCCGGAAGAAGTCGAGAGTGGCATTACCATGATTGTGGAAGAAGCTGTGCGAGGGATAGATGGTGTAAAGCGAGTTAAATCAACCTCTGGTGAGGGCGGTGGCGCCGTGATCATTGAGATTTTGGATGGTGCTGACTCAGCTTTGGTTTATTCCGATGTGAAGGCAGCAGTAGACCGTATTGTCAATTTTCCCGAAGATGCCGAAAAACCAACCACAAGCCTGATTGCCTCAAAAAAGGTAGCCATGTCAGTGGTCGTCCATGGACCTTATGATCACCAAGTTTTACGCGATGTCGCCGAAGATGTCAGAAGTGGTTTATTGCAGTCCAAAAGTATTACTATGGTAGAAATGAAAGGTGTACCCGGTAGAGAGGTCGCCATCGAGATTCCCGAACAGGTTTTACGCACTCACGATTTAGCCTTAGATCAAGTCGCAAGAACCATTAAGGGCGCTTCGATCGATCTTCCCGGTGGAGGGATTAAAACACAAAGTGGCGAAACCTTGGTGCGCACCAAGGAAAGACGAGACTTTGGCGAAGAATTCAGCGAAATCGTTCTTAAGAGTAGCCCTACCGGTGGATCGATTAGAGTGGGTGACTTAGCCAAGGTGCAAGATGGTTTTGCGGATGTTGATATTGATACAGCCTTTAACGGAGAACAGGCGGTGATCTTAGATGTATTCCGAGTAGGTAAGCAAGGCCCATTAGAGATTGCTGCTGCGGTAAAAGCGTATCTTAAAGATGCTCAACTTCCTGCTGACATAAAACTTTCGATTTGGGATGATCGTTCCAAGATGTATGCGGAGCGTGCCGACCTTTTAAAAAGAAATGCGATTATGGGCTTGGTTTTAGTCTTTATTGTACTGGGCCTCTTTTTGGAAATTAAGCTCGCTTTTTGGGTCATGCTTGGCATTCCCATTTCTTTTGCCGGTGCTTTTTTATTGATGCCCATGATGGATGTATCAATCAACATGATCTCGATGTTTGCCTTTTTGCTAACCTTGGGCATCGTGGTTGATGATGCGATTGTTGTAGGTGAAAATATCTATGAAAAACGCCTACAAGGTTTATCACCGATGAAGGCAGCTATCGAAGGTGCTAGAGAGGTAGGCGGACCGGTTGTTTTTGCGGTTTTAACCACAGTAGCAGCTTTTAGCCCCTTGCTCTTTGTACCGGGGACAAGCGGTAAGTTTTTACGAGTAGTGCCAGCGATTGTGATCTGTGTTTTATTGATTTCCTTGGTGGAGTCTTTATTGGTTTTACCCGCCCACCTGGCGCACAGTTCCCCAACGAGATCAGGGCCTCTTTATCGGATGCAACAAAAGGTTTCAGCAGGGCTCAACTATGTGATTACAACGATCTATCAACCCATTTTAAGACTTTGTACCACCTATCGTTATATCTCTTTGGCATCAGCAGCAGGCTTACTTATTATCTCCTTTAGTTTGCTGATTGGCGGACATCTAAAGTTTAGCTTTATGCCTAAGTTAGAGGGCGACAATGTCATTGCCTCGGCGAGCTTACCCTTGGGGGCTCCTGTTGAGGAAACCCAAAAGGTTAAGGAACGCTTGATGAATACCTTGAATCAAGTGTTAGAGCGTCACGGAGGCAAGGAAAAGATTTCATTAGGCATTATGGCTTTGACCGGTACCTCGATTCAAAAAATGGGACCTGGCTTTGAGGCGACTACTAACGGAAGCCACATGACCGATGTGTCTGTACGCTTAGTAAGCATTGATCAGCGTGATGTCAGCTCAGGACAAGTTGCCAACGAATGGCGTAAGCTTAACGAAGATTTAGTCGGGGTAAGGTCGATTACCTTTGGTTCATCTATGGGTGCAGTAGGTGGCTCAGCGATCGATGTTTTACTCAGCCATCGTGACCCAATCATTCTTGAAGAAGTATCAGCCTTGGTTGCCCAACAACTAAACCAATTCAATGGGGTAGGCGATGTACAAGATGGCTTTGAGGGCGGTAAACGACAAATTAATATCAAGCTTAAGGCAAGCGCCAAGCGCTTAGGACTTAGCGAATTAGAAATCGCTCGCCAAATTCGTAGTGCCTTTTATGGTTCAGAGGCCTTAAGACAGCAAAGAGGCCGAGATGAAGTCCGCGTGATGGTACGTTTGCCCAAGGCTGAACGTGAGCGCTTGGCCAGCTTGGAAACCATGATTTTACAAACGCCAATGGGAGGGGAAGTCCCTTTATCAGAGGTGGCTGACTTGTCATGGGGCCGAGCCTTTAGTGAAATCCAACGAGAAGAAGGAATGCGAGTGGTCCATGTGACAGGTGATGTGGATAATGCGGTTGCTAACGCTAATGAGGTCATTGCAGATTTGAAAGAAAATCTCATGCCCAAGCTTATGCAAACCTATCCCGGCCTAACCTATAGCCTTGAGGGTCAGCAAAGAGAGCAAGGCGATACCATGAGTAGTCTTGGCTCAGGCTTTTTATTGGCCTTGGGGATTATCTTTGCCTTGTTAGCGATTCCCTTTAACTCATATGTCCAACCAGCCATTATTATGATGGCAATTCCCTTTGGGTTTATTGGGGCGATTGCCGGACATATCTTGCTTGGATATGGCCTAAGCTTGATTTCCATGATGGGAATTGTCGCCTTGGCCGGAGTGGTGGTGAATGACTCCCTCATTTTGATCGTGTCTGTAAATGACTATCGTGCCAAAGGTTATTCACCTTATGAGGCGGTTGTTCAAGGTGGTATGCGACGTTTTAGACCGATCTTGTTGACCTCATTAACCACCTTTATGGGCTTGATGCCCATGATCTTTGAGCCCTCGGTACAAGCACGTTTCTTAATTCCAATGGCCATCTCTTTGGGCTTTGGGGTGCTCTTTGCTACCGTCTTAATCTTATTGGTTGTTCCTGCCGTTTATCTTATTGTAAATGACCTAAATAGTCTGTTCACAGGTTTATTTACAAGTCGTCCAACAGAAGAACAACCAACATTGGCGTCTTTAGTGATTGAGGCTAAAGAAGAATAGCCTAACTTTTGAAGAGGACTGCTCATATTATTTGAACCCTTGCTGTAATTGTGAATAACTAGATCAATCCCTATACATCACTTTTTATCAGCAACGGTCAGAGATCAATATGAGCCAGATTGAGTCACAAAGCGCTCCCAATGATGATGCATATCAGCGCCCTCATAGCCCCTTTCGTTCAGTGCCCCGCACCGGTGTCATTTATGTTATGAACGAAGCCACTAAAGCCGGCTATCATCCGGATGATCCCGCTTGGTCTAATTTGGGCCAAGGGCAACCACAAACCAATGCGCTCGCTGATGCGCCACAGCGCATTGATTCTTTGGCTGGCCCTATTGTGGAATATGCACCGGTCGCCGGCTTAATGGAACTCAGAGATGCGGTTGCTCAACTATATAATCAGCTATACCGCCGTGGCATGCCCAGTCAATATAGTGCCGAAAACGTAAGTATTGCTCCGGGTGGTCGTGCTGCCCTCACTAGAGTTGCGGCTTCTTTGGGAGAGGTTAATTTAGGGCATTTTTTGCCTGATTATACCGCCTATGAAGAATTATTAGGCTTATTTCGTTTTTTTAATCCTATCCCCATCTTATTAGATCCCAACCAAGGCTATCAGTTTAGTCCCCAAGATTTAGAACATGAGATTTTAGGACGAGGTTTATCAGGTATCTTAGCTTCTAATCCTTGTAATCCCACTGGTAAGCTGATTGCCGGTACCGAGCTTGAGCAATGGGTTCATATTACTCGCAAACTTGACTGTGCTCTTATTTTAGATGAATTTTATAGTCATTATATCTGGCATGAAGACTTGAGTTCTGTCAGTGCCGCGGCCTATGTGGAAGATGTAAACCAAGATCCGACTTTAGTGATTGACGGCTTGACCAAAAATTGGCGTTATCCGGGTTGGCGCATTGCTTGGACATTGGGACCAAAGGATTTAATCGACTCCCTAAACAGTGCGGGTAGTTTTTTGGATGGTGGTGGCTCAAGGCCAGCTCAACGCAGCGCCCTACCCTTGGTCACACCCGAGCATATTTTAGCAGAATCTAAAGCGCTAAAAGCCTGCTTTGGCCCCAAGCGACAAATGATGCTTGATGAGTTATTAGCCATGGGGATTGGTATTGACCTACAGCCAGAGGGTACTTTTTATGTTTGGGGTGATCTACGTCAGCTTCCCGAAGCATTGAATACCGGTATGCGCTTTTTTAAACAGGCGCTCAAGCATCAAGTCATTTGTGTGCCAGGTGAGTTTTTTGATATTAATCCCGGTCAAAGAAGAGCTGATCGCCCAAGTCGCTTCCGCCACCATGTTCGTTTTAGCTTTGGCCCAGAAATTAGCTCTATTCAAGCCGGGCTCAAACGACTTAAAAGCATGATCCTTGCGCATCACTAAGCAATCAGATAACACAGCATAGCAATAAGCAATACGATTAAAAGTTGCTTAAGCTGATGATGAAGGCCATGGAAGTATGAAGTATAGACCCGAAATTGATGGACTGAGAGCACTTGCTGTTTTACCGGTCCTTTTTTTTCATGCCGGTTTTGACTTTTTTAGTGGTGGCTACATTGGTGTAGATGTTTTTTTTGTGATCAGTGGCTTTTTAATCACCACCATTTTGCACCAACAAATCAAAGAGCAGCGCTTTAGCCTTTATCAATTCTATGCTCGGCGAGCGCGACGTTTACTTCCAGCCTTAGCCTTAGTTTTGGTCGTCACAATCGCCTTATCATGTTGGATTTTACTGCCCAGAGAACTAAAAGACTTTGCCGAAAGCCTTACCGCAGTGGCTTTAGCAGCTTCCAACATCTTGTTTTGGATCGAAAGCGGTTATTTTGATGCAAGTGCAGAGCTTAAGCCCTTGCTTCATACTTGGAGTTTAGCGGTTGAAGAACAATATTACATTGTGTTTCCACTGCTTTTATTAGGGATTTGGCGCTGGGCCAAAACTTACCTACTTCATATCTTATGTGGTTTAATGCTGGTGAGCTTAATCAGTGCTGAGTATTTAGTCCGGCAACAGGTGAGCACCACCTTTTATCTTTTGCCCTTTCGTGCCTGGGAATTATTGATTGGTGCTGTGAGTGCCTTAATATTGCCCTCCTTATATGTTACAACCGAAGTAATTCACCACCAAGCCGACCAAACAAAACAAGCACAACTCACCACCAAGCAGAACCTTTTAAGTGCTTTGGGCTTAAGTGCTATACTTTATTCGATCTTTTACTTTAGCCCAGAAACACCTACCCCAAGCCTAATCACTTTAATCCCTACTATTGGCACGGCTTTGGTGCTTTGCTTTGCCCAAAAAGGGACTTGGGTATATAGGCTGTTGTCTCAAAAGCTCTTGGTAGGGATTGGCTTAATTTCTTACAGCTTATATTTATGGCATCAGCCTCTTTTTGCCCTCGCGAAATATCGCTTTCATCATGTGGAATATAGTGTGTTGTGGCCCATGCTTTTGATTGGCTTATCAACCGCCTTAGCTTATCTATCGTGGCGTTGGATAGAACGGCCTTTTCGAGAGCATAGTGCGCCCACTTATTTAAGCCGTCCGCTTACGGTCATACTCTTTAGCGCAACTTTGGTGATCATCGGTTTAATCGGCCACTTTAGTCAGGGGTTTAAAGACTTAAAATTAGCTTCTTTTAGTGCGGAAGAAGCACAAATGATCACTCAACTTAGTGATGATCCTTATTATGTCAGCCGACGCTGGCATCATCTTAAAGAACTTCAACCCTTTAGCTCCCAGACCCAATCGGTAGGTTTAACTCAGCTCAAAAATAAAACCAACCCACATAAAATCAAAGTGATGCTCATTGGTGATAGTTATGCCCAAGACTTACTCAATGCTATATATGAATCCGGTTTAGACCAAGAATACCAATTTTCATTATACCATATTTCGGCACGTTGCGGAAATGTGTGGACCGAACAAGACATAGACCAACACCTGTCGGCCAAAGACTTTCTCTGCCTAGCTCACCCTCGTTATCAATCAGCTATACTGCAGCAAAGGCTCAGCGAAAGTGATGAGATATGGTTGGCAAGTTCTTGGCGCTTATGGCAGGTGCAATATTTACCTGAAACCCTTAAAAAACTACACGAGTTCCAAGCCAATAAAGTTAGGATCTTTGGACGTAAAGCCTTTGGGGCAATATCCTTTTATGCTTACCAAGATCAAGGCCCCATAGCCTTTAATACAGCACCAATGCCCAGCACTCATATTCAGGTGAATGAGGCAATGAATCAGGCCATACCAAGCGAGATCTTTGTTGACCTTTCAACCTTGCTTTGTGCACCCGCCTCCTATAAGTCAAATCAAGATTTTAAACAGCCAGCAAGCCGAAGTGGTATGAGTCCTTTAAGTAAGTGTTATCACCGTTTAGAGCAAGGTAAACTCATGTCTTTTGATGGCAAGCACTTAAGTCAAGCCGGGGCACGCTATTTAGGCCAAAAACTTCTGCCTTTACTGAAGCATTCGGGTACACAAAAACCTAAAGAATAACTCCTAATCACCAAATCTTGAGCACCAAGTCTTTTCAACATGGAGCATAGTCATGAAGCATATCATTAGAGAGTTACAGCCAGAGGACTTACCCTTTGCCTATACAATTAATCAAGCCAATGTTCCGGCGGTAGGGGATGAAAGCGAAGCAAGTTTTGCTGAATTATATCAATTATGTAAACTTGCTTTAGTGCTTGAATTACAGGGACAGATTGAGGGTTTTTGTATGATTTTGTCACCACATAGTAGCTACCAAAGTCCAAACTACCTATACTTTAAAAAGCAATACTCAGACTTCATTTACCTAGATCGCATTGCCTTGAGCTCAACAGTACAAGGACAGGGTTTTGGCCCCTTGCTTTATGCAGCAATCGAACAACGGCTCAAACCCACACTTTTTACCCTAGAAGTGAACATTAAGCCCCGCAATGAGGGCTCACTACGTTTTCACTTACGAGAGGGCTTTAAGGTGATCGCCGAAGAAGAAACTCGGCCGGGTAAGGTTGTTGCACTTATGGCCCGGTCTTGATGTTTTCTTTATGTGTTCTCATGATGTTTTTTAATGTTTTTTACTGTAGCAGCAAAATATTTAGCTCGAAAAAGTCCGCATATTTAAACCAAAATCAGACTTTTTTCATAAATCTGCGCAACAAAATCCAATTTTTGGCGAGAGAGTATATGCCCTTCAATTTT
>CAKZRU010000026.1 GCA_937146725.1 uncultured Myxococcales bacterium | reverse complement strand
GACTTCTACTCTAACAAGGCCCAACGTTGCCTCATGCTAGATGTTTACAATAAGTGCCTAGTTCGTGTTGATCCAGACTCTCAGCCTTATGAATATCCCGCGATTTGCTTAGAGTAAAATGAGTTGCTTAGAGTAGGGTAAAGACCGATCGTTTGTGGTTTGCTCTCCTTCATAGAATGAAAGAAAAAGTGGTTTAGGTAGTGTTTTCTCAAGATGCTTGGTTAAGACAAGAGCTTGTGAGTACATTACTCAATACTTGGCTCACAGAGATTCAAGACTTACTTGCCGACCAAATAGAGGGCAAGATGTTTGGTGCTTTGGTTGGGCATTTACCCAATCACTGTGAGTTACCAACTAATGTGCATTATCTGGATCAGCCACAAGGTTTAGTCGTGATTAGGGCCTATTCAGGTCAATGTTGTGGTGTATGGCATTGGCCTAGTTGGGTTCCAAGCTTGCTTGATCATGTGCAGGTTGCTTCTGAAAGTTGGCGAACCCAATATCAACTACACTGTCTCAGTCATAAGATTAAGGCGCTTCAAGAGCAGGTGAGTCATCCTGCTTTGTCTTCACAAGAACTTTTACTTGAGCTGAGCACATTGCGCCAGCAACGTACCCAAGTTTCTCGACAGCATGCACAAACCCTTAGAGAATTCACATACCTCCATAATGTAAGAGGCGAATCTTGTCGCTTATCAGAATGGTGGCCAAAGGCCCCAACCGGTGTCGGTGAATGCTGTGCACCTAAACTACTCTCATATGCTTCGAAAGTTGGTATTCAGCCACTGGCCTTGGCTGAGTTTTGGATAGGTGCTACACCCAAACGCCCACCAGCTCAAATGATCGAATCATTAAAACTAGAATCACCTCAGTTTTCTCAAATCAAGCAGGTTGATTTTTATGAACCATGCTTAAGTCGCTGTCAGCCTATTTTACCCTATCTACTGGCTCAAAAAACTCTTTTAGAGAGCCCTCATTTGCCATCTTAACGAGAGTATGATTTAAAGGACTTCAAAAGTTCTTCTTGGCCAATCCTTGGTTGATAATTAGTTTGCTCCCTAAATGCCTTATCTTGAATCACCACTGGGTATTTTATATGCTTTCGAGCCGAAAGAGGTAAAGAGCTTAAAGACAGACGACGAGTGATTAAATTATATAAAGGCTCAGGCAGAGGAAGAGTTACTCGATTCACTTTTTTACAAAGCACAGACAAGGGAATGGGTGGGGGGCCGGCAACGTTAAATACGCCACGAAGTTTAGTTTCCAAGGCGGCGATGATGGCATCAACTGCATCCGACTCATGCATGACTTGGAACAGGGGATCAAAGCCCAAGATCGTTGGGACCGTTTGGCCTTTTTCTTCACCCAAAAAGCTCGCCAAAGTCCCTCTCAGAGAAGGACCAAGAGTATAGGCAAGCCTAAGAACGGCAGTATTGAGTTGGGGATAGCGCCAAAGCGCAGAGCCAGCAAATAAATCGGCTGCCACAAGATCAGCAAGAGCCGGATAGGTGGCCGTTGCTAAAGGCGGTTCTGCTTCATTACGATACAAAGGAGCATCAGCAGCGGCTCCATAAACCGTATGTCGACCAATAAATAGAGCTTGCTTGACTCCATATGTATGGCAGTGTTCAAAAATGGTTTGTGTACCCCCAAGATTGATGCGATAGCGTTCTTCTTGTGAAGCGGTTAAGTGTGTCACTGTGGCCATATGAATGAGCGCATCAGGTTTATGATGTCTAAACACATCCTCTGCAGGTCTTTTTCGAATATCGACATTAAAGACTTTTACGTTTGATGGTGCATCATGCCAAGGTCGACGATCAATACCTAAGACCTCATGACCCATTGAAGCAAGCTTTTGGGCAAGCTGTCTTGCAATCCCTCCACTAATTCCAGTAATTAGAATTTTCATTTTGGGTGGCTTACTCATGATCAGCTGATTCACTTTGATGACTGCGAAGATAATTGGAAGTAAACTTGCTTGAAAGATTAGAGAGTTTTCCACCACCAGTCAGACTTTGTTGCTCTTGCTTATGAAGCTTAATTCGTTCTTCCCGTCTTTCGCGTCCTAAAACGATGAGTCTAGCGATCTCTGTCTTAACTTGGTCTACATATCCTTGAATAACCGAGTCTTTTTCATTTCCTGATCCTTCAAATTGTAAAGCCGGTCCATAGATCACTTGGCAAAACTCTGGCTTGGGTACAGGAATAATATGCTTAGGAATAGGAATATAAGGCACACCGATCAAATCAGCTAACATTTGTGCATGATAAACGACCGGCATGGCTTCTTCCCCACCCACAAAGGCAAAGGGAATAATTGGGCTTTGGGTTTGTAAGGCAATTCTCATAAAACCAGTCCCAAAACGCTCAAGTTGATAGCGTTCACTAAAAAGCTTACCTGTGCCACGAACCCCTTCGGGAAAGGCTAAAAGCAAGCGTTCAGCTTCGAGGATTTGGATCGCATGTTCGGGCAGCCCCGTAAATTGGCCAATCCGACTAAAAATCGGAGATAAAAAGGGTAAGTTTTGCGCAAACTTTTCGACCATACCATGTACATGTCTTGGTGCATCTGGACCAAAAAACATTGAGGCAAAAATCATACCTGCATCTACCGGAATACCACCGGAATGATTTCCGATGAGCATGCCCCGCCCTTGAGTCGGTACATGCTCTAAACCACTAACTTCAACCTTAAAATAATGGCGATAAAGTGGTTCTAATAAGCTATAAAAAAGGCCAAGATGACGCTTAGAAATCCCAAAGGGATCAAAACCTAAAGAACCAAAGGGGATATCCAATGATTCTAATCTTTTGGCAACCTGCTGAGAGGTGCTTAATTTTAAAAGCTCATCCGTACCGAACATAATTTAGTTTTAACCCATAATTTGCATGAGTTGCAAAGCAAGCATAGGGTTATCAACATCAATTTTACCCTCTGAGAATAGACCCATTCCTAAAGAGCTATTCTCGTATAGTGCAGCAAAGTCACCAGCATCCATTGTAATGGTACAGTCTGGGTCATCATGTTGACCGGCTACACAGGCGCCATCTTTAAGGTCAAGATACCAAGAGCCTTCTTCATCACCGGTAATATTGATTTGGAAGATTGCATCGATTTCAAGCATAGTTTCACGATCATCACTGTCATTAAAACGAGCTGGAATGGTTTCATTAAAAATAGTTGCTGCGCTCATTGCATCGCCTTCTTTACAAATAATTCCCTAAATTAGGGAAGTTTAAACATGGTTTATTTTATCATTATCCATAAATGACACTTGAGACTATGTGCAGATTATGTTGATAAGTCAACTGAGCTCAAACTTAAGTTCTTTTAGTAAGTGATTTAAGTTGCTTATTTTCAAGCTTTCCAAAGGAAATAAATATGCTGACGACTTCTGACTTTAAAAAAGGTGTGCGAGTTGAACTTGATAATGCACCTTGGACCATTGTGAGTGTGACGACTCAAACACCAAGTGCTCGAGGGGCGGCTACCTTGGTCAAAGCCCGCTTTAAAAATATTCTGACCGGTCAGGTATCGGACCGAACTTTTAAGTCCGGAGAAAAGTTTGTTGCGCCCGATGTCGAAATGCGTCCAGCCCAATTTTTATATTCAACACCGGATGAGGGTGAAAACTTATATCACTTTATGGATATGGCAAGTTATGATCAATTTGAATTAAGAGACTCAGATTTGGGCGATATTGCGCAATGGCTTGTAGAAAACTTGGAAGTCAAATCTGTACTCTATAACGGTAATGTTGTGGGCATTGAACTACCTCAATTCGTAGAGCTTGAGCTTGATACAGTAGAGCCCGGAAGCAAGGGAGATACCGCGAGTGGTTCTGTGACAACTGCAGCTTATACAGCCACCGGTATTCGTGTACTTGTTCCACTCTTTATCAAGGCGGGTGACAAGATCAGAGTTGATACTGGCACTGGTCAATTTAAAGATCGTGTGTCTTCTTAAACCTTTAGAAAGGGGGCCATCCCACGACGAGCGATTTCATCAGCTCTTTCATTACCGGGATCTCCAGCATGGCCCTTAACCCACTTCCAAGTCATCTTATGGGTCTCTTGTACAGCTTCGAGTTGAATCCATAGATCCTTGTTTTTGACGGGTTTACCGGCAGCAGTACGCCACCCTTTTCTTTTCCAGCCTGCAATCCAATCTTGGATGCCTTGTTTGAGATAGTTACTATCGGTGTATATCGTAACTTCACAAGGGTATTTTAAAGCTTCTAAGGCTTTAATCGCAGCCATGATTTCCATACGATTATTGGTTGTCTCTGGCTCACCACCGGCAATTTCGCGTTCATGTGTACCGGAGCGGAGATAAGCCCCCCAACCTCCCGGACCAGGATTACCTGAGCAAGCACCATCAGTGTAGATGATCACCTTTTTTAAATCAGTATTTTGTTCATTTGTAGGTGCCATTAATGGTTAATCCTGTATGTAGATGATAAGTTTAAAGTAGATTTAGCAACAAAAGCCAAGCACTGCACTTTATGACAAAGGCTTGCATTTAAAGTAAGGCCTGTATCCAAGTGAACGAAGTCCATTGAGGCAATTGGAGTACGGCTAGACCTAACATAAAAAACAGCAGACCGAAGATAATAAAGAAACCATATTCAAGCAAGCTCAGTTTATAAAGGGTCCTCTGCTTCAAACCGAGCATGAGTAGTTGCTGTCTTTGTGACTGTCTAGCTTGATAGTGTATCCCAAGCATCATTAAGATGAGCGCTAAGGATAGGTAGGCGGCTAAATTAAACAAAGGCTTAAGCTTGCTGTGTATTTCTTGGGTAAAATTAAGAGCCTGCTTAGAAAATTGCTGTGGGTCTAGGATAGAAACATCTTTATGTTCTTTTCGTAAGCGAGCCCTAAGTAAACTTTTTTGTTTTTCGTTTAAATCCGACAACATCAGAAAAGAAATAGGAAGCTGATCCAAATCAGCATGCAAGTGAAAGTCTGCTGTGGGCAAATCCTGTTTAATCACGAGACTTGCATTGGCTTGACCGCTCACCTTTTGATGAGAATGCGCATAACCACGAGCAGCCCAAGCGGTAGCTAAAGTCGTAATATAGCTATATAAGTCACTTCGATTTGGGCTATGAAAAAGACCTACTATTTTGAGATTAATGGGATATGGTGCATTTAATTGGAACAAGTGAGTAGGGGCCGTTTGGACCTGCTCGCCCAGCGTAAGTCCTAATTCTTGAGCTTGCTGCTGACTTAACGCAACTTCACCTAGTTTATGTGGTGCTCTGCCTTGTACAAACTTTAAGTCTCTTTGACGATAATAAGTTGCGTCTGTTCCAATGAGAGGCTGTTGGTTAACCGGTGGCGCTAACACAACAGGACTTGCCTTAATACCAAAGGCAAAAAGCATATCCATCTGTGCTGTTTTTAACTCATTTTGGGGTTTGTTTTGATAGTAAACACTACTAAAAAATAAATCATAGTCACTATTTAGGGCACTTATGATCAGAGAGCCTTGTTGAGATCGTATGCTAATATCGAGTTGGAGTTCACTCACTTGCTTGGAAACAAAATAGGGAATCAGTAGTGCTAAACAAGAGGCTAAAATTAAAGTAAAATATAACTTTTTTTGAGCAATAAACTCTCGCCAAGCAAAATAGCTTTGACCATGTTTAGGCAAACTGAACTGTATGTCCTTGGGCGTAGAGTTCTCACTTTCGGCAAGTACTTTTTGTTGTTGAAAAAAAAAGGGGAGTGAGTCTTGTGGTTGGCTGTGGTGAGCAGGCTGATTTAGGATAGACTGATCAAGATATAACTGTTGGTCACAATGCTGAGCGAGTTGTAAGTCATGGGTCGCAATAATCAAGTAGTCATGAGTTTTCCGATCTTGCTTGTCCCTATCGGGCTTTGGAAATAATGCCTGAGCAAGTTTTTGCCGATGATCGTGATCTAAGTGTGAACTTGGCTCATCTAACAAAGTCAGTGGAGCATGCTGTATTAAGGTTTTAAGTAGCTGAAACCTTTGTAATTCTCCCAATGATAAGTCAGAGGGGGACTGTTGCAGCAGCTCTTTACTTAAATTGAGTTTGGTAAACATCCTTTGAGCATGACTTTGAGTGAAAACAAAGTCGTGAGCAGACCTAGACTTTGAGCTTAGATAGTAAAAAGAGGCAAGGTTTTCGGTAAGCGATAGAGAGTCAAAAAACTGTACATGCTTTGCTTGCCAAGCCACATTGTTCAAGCGCCATTCACTACGTTCTTGGTCATTTAGTAAATGTAAGCCCACATCGTCCACCCAAACTTCACCTTGAGTC
>CAKZRU010000025.1 GCA_937146725.1 uncultured Myxococcales bacterium | reverse complement strand
CCACCCTTAATCATTGATCAGCAGTCAATAATGGCCAGCAATCCTAAAAAGGATCATTGTAGGCATTAAAGCTGAAAAAGACCAAATCATGATGCGATTATTGATTCTTGAGTCTCTTGTGAATGAAGTATCTAGGTTGTTTTTTTAAGTTTTGATAGGAAGCCTAAGCCAACAGCTCGTTTTTCAGCCTCAATATCTAAAGATTGATAAAGTTGATAAACCTCTTCAAAAGAAACAAGACCTCTTTCGATTGCAATACTAACGAATCTAAAGTCTTTTTCACGCTGAGCCGATAATTTTGCAACGATTAAATCAGCAGGTGAAAGACACCAACCAATAGCCCCTTTTGTTCCTTGGTTCTTTAAACTCACCAAGCGATCTTCCCACCCTTCAGCTAGAATACAAGTTTCGGGTCCTACCGCCTGAGCATAATAGCCAAATGTATCATGAAACATCGATAGCTCACCAATTGCCCCTTCGATCAGTTCAGCACGTTCAGGATAATGTTTAGGATAAATATCAACCTCTTGAGATACCAATAGTTCTTCAGGAGCATTTGGGAATTTCCCTAAGATCGACTGACTTCCCACAATAATAAGCTCATCTACATCTGCAATGACAGAGGCGGCACGTATGATATGCTCTAGGTCAACTCTCCGCATAAAACATTCCATTCTTTCTTAAAGTTTTTTAATACGACTTGTCTTTCTTTAGATGTAAGAAAGCCAGCAAATGGGCTACTCTGACGGAGTGAAATCCAATACTCATCTTGACTCACCAAGTAGCTAAGCCTAGTTGTTTCCTCTAAATCTAGCCAAGCCAACCATTCTGCTAGATAATAGGGATGTAATTGACCTTTTTCTGATAAACTTTTTAAGCGCTTTGGAAGACTATTTAAAAACTCCGGTTGAGTTTTAAGTTTCAAAGCAACTGCTTCGTGAAGACGTAAGCTGAGTAATTCTTCTCTTCTCATATTGTCATCCCGTAAAAAGTTGAATGTTACTGAAATCTTGACATCCTTGTATTTTAGCTTAAGTGGCTAACTTTAGGCAAGTTTTGATCTTATTGTCAGGGAATATTCTTCTGTGTATGTTTTTCTTGCCATAATGATTTAGTATCACCTAATTTCCGAAGGTGTCTACTAAAATGGGGTAACTTCATGTCCTTGAACTTCTTTTAGGGACACGCCCTAAAAAACTATTTGGCTTTTTCAATTCTTTTGAAAGCATCTACCCAATAAAATGGGTTTAGGCTTTCTAAAATAAGAACGCCAACACCATCTATCCCATTATCCACACTCACCGTGATTTGACGAGCTTTGCCCCAGACATGGCCTAGACGTATGTGTACAAACAATACAGTGATCCAATTCATAACCGGTGCATTGATCAGCTCATTGGTAAACATCACATTGAAAAATACAGCCGAAGCAAGACTGCCCGCAATAAAGAGCCAATCCGGTAACTTAATGCCACTACTCAGAACTTGCATTAAGCCAAGTAAAACTATGCTAATGCTACTGGTCAATAGAACTTGCATTAAAAAGAGCTCAAGACTACCTCCACTTAAGCTGTAACCCACTAAGCCCAAAGGTGCACCTACCAAAAGAGTACCCGCATATGAAAGCCAAGGTTTTTTGGAACTGAGTAAAAGCTTTCCACCCAAATAAGCGCTCACTAAATATGCAGGTCCAACAAGATAAATGGGAAGGCTTAGTAATTCACCGGCAAGCCAAAATAGAACCAAATAGTTTACTAAGCATATACTGAGTAAAGTACCCATAAACGAGAGATGGAATAGAGCTCTCGCTTGAAATGGACTTTTCTTTCGGGATTTACGCTTCCAATATTTATCAGTGTATACAAGCGATTTCATTTAGCGTTGATTCCAGTCTGTTGCATTATTATTCTCAAGTTTACCTGTAATTAACTTGAATTCTTCATGCAGTTTTTCATCTGAAAGCGGCAACATTTCAGGTAGACTTAAGCTATTAAGGTCATTTATACTTTTCACACCGCTCTTGATCGTACTCAACAGGCTTTCTGCTAAGGAAATCGTCTGATAAGTGTTAAGTACAGCCTCAAAGCGAAGTTGCAGCTCTTTTGAAGTTGCTTTGATCTTTTGAGTTTGTGTGAGCAAATACTTTTTATAGTGCTTACTTGCCTCATATAAATGCTTTTGCACAGTTAAGTTTTTTTCAAAGGTTTCACGATTTCCTGCTTGATCATCTCTAGACAAAAGTACTTCGGTTTCATTGATTTGTGCTTGAGTCCTTTGCGCCAACTCCTCGACTTTAGGAATATATTCGGTGGTAATTTTCTTGATGGTGACCTCATGGATTTCAACAAGCATATAAACCAAAGCGACATAAATCGCATAATAGCGCTTGGCTTGACCCGCATAGCCTTGTCCGGATTGGGACTTACTAATATGATGAGCAATCACTTCTGATAAAATCCTAAGGTTTGAAAAGCGGATAAAGAAATTGCGCATACTTTCTCCCGTAATCACAACAAACAAGTCATTCACTTGAGTTTGCGAAATAGAGAGCCCCATAGCTTCAAATGTTTTTCTTACTTTAATAAGGTTAGCTTGGAGCTTTTGCTTGAGTTCGGCTTGCTTCTTTTTTTCTTGGGTAATCAAGGCTTCATAATCCGCTCGACTTTTCTTTAAAAAGCCTCCTTTAATCGGTGCACTGAATGATTCTTCTTCTAGCTTAACAATCTTTTGACTCAATGCTTTAAGCTCTGCTTCTAAGGTTTCGCGCTCTTGCAGAACTTTATCTAAGGGAGAGTTTCCAACATTTTGCATCAATTTAACTGCAATTTGATCAATCTTTTTCTTATTCTTACGCTGACTATTTTTCCAAGGCATCGCACTCCATTCCGGTAGTTTAGAATGCTCTCCCCAGCGTTTACCTAAATCGCTCAGTGACTCATGTAACTCACTCCATAATTGACGAGCTTCTTCACTTTGTGCTTGTGCTGAAAGCTGAGGGGCTACATTATTTTCCGCATATGCTTGGTTAAGAAGGGCACCACTCGTCATAAGAGTACTAAGAGTCAGGGCTAATACTCTATTCACCAAACATAAAAGATGCCTATTTAAGGGCAATTGATACATAATCACACTCCGGTAAAGCTTAAATATAACAATGCCCATTAGCGTATTTAACAGGCATGAATATGACTAAAAATAGTACTTTAGTTAACGCATGATCACTGAATAAGTAAAGCTTATTACCATTTATGATGATCTAAGTCTTTGTTCTTAGACCTAGAATAAGTCCTCGCTTATTATCATATAAGGCCAAATCACTTAGCTCATCATTAAAAATTTCAGCTTGGTTGAGGTAGTGATCAGACTCAAACAGATTGAGTTAGGACTCAGTCCGCTCCGATTTAGTATTCATAAAAGCCACGGCCTGATTTACGACCAAGCCAACCGGCATCGACATATTGCTTTAGTAAGGGGCAAGGTCGATATTTGCTGTCCCCCATACCTTGGTGCAGAACCTCCATGATGGCCAAACAAGTATCCAAACCAATAAAGTCTGCTAGTGTTAAAGGCCCCATGGGTTGATTGGTGCCCAAACGCATACCTGCATCAATATCTTCTCGAGAGCCAATCCCCTCGTAGAGAGCTGTTACCGCTTCATTAATCATAGGCATCAAAATACGATTTACGATAAATCCAGGCATATCTCGAGCTAACACAGTCTCTTTGCCCATTTTTTCTGCTAAGGCTTCTGTCAGTTGATGAGTTGCCTCATCAGTCGCCAAGCCGGTAATGATTTCAACAAGCTTCATAACAGGTACAGGGTTCATAAAATGCATCCCAATCACCTTGTGAGGCCGATTAGTCGCCGCTGCAATTCGGGTAATTGGAATAGAAGAAGTATTGGTTGCTAAAATAGCATGTGGCGCGCAGTGTTCATCTAATTGAGTAAAAAGCTTAAGCTTTAGAGCTTCATTTTCAGTAGCCGCCTCAATCACAAAGTCAGCACTTGATAAGTTGCTGAGTCCATTTACAGGCGTTAGGCGAGCAAGGATTTCGGCTTTTTTAGCTTCGTCAATACGGCCTTTGCTCACATTTCTTGTCAAAATCTTATCGATTCCTGCTTTTCCTTTGTTCGCCTGCTCTAAGCCCACATCTGCCATAAGAACTTGATAGCCAACAGTGGCTGCAACCTGAGCAATCCCAGCGCCCATTTGTCCTGCACCTAAAACCCCAATCACTTTAATTTGTGCTAAATCTGTCGACATCTTTATCCTCTTTAATCAATATATATTATACACTTAATAGCCCATAAGCTTTTTACTTAACCTATGGATCAGTTTTAAGTAGATAAGCTTGGGTGACTTATAGTCAATAGTCATATACCTTAGTGTGACTTGTACAGCTTGGCAAGCTTGTGATTTAGCTTTGGCTAATTATCAATAGAAACTCATATAAAGCCTAGTATTCTACCGGCTCGGCATCGATTGTCCGCCACAAATACCATACCGCTACCGTTCGATAAGGTGACCAATTTTCGGCAATCTTTTCGACTTGGATCTTACTTAAGTTCTGGCCTTGAGCATAATGGTTTTCAACCGCTCTAATGACACCGATATCGCCCAAGGGTAAAATATTAGGCCTTAGCAAGGTAAATATAAGAACCATTTCTGCCGTCCATGGCCCAATCCCTCGCAGGGTACATAAAGTATCAAGTACTTCTTGATCACTCATTAAGGTCCATGGAAACTCAAGAAGCTTATGCATGGCTTGAGCAACACCTTGCAAGTATTCAACCTTGCGCTTTGATAAACCTAAATCTTTGAGTTCTTGAAAAGGTGCTTTTTGAATTTGAGTATAGCTCATCTCTCCGCCACAGTACGTCTGTACCCGACCCCAAATTGCCGCAGCAGCAGCCGCCGAAATCTGCTGTCCAACAATTGCATTTGCCAAGGTATAAAATAGATCTCCTTTGGAATGTAGAATCACTTCATCTTGAACGGAAAAACGCTGAATGACTTTTTCCATTATCGGATCAACTTGCGCCAAGAAGTCTGTTGCTTCTTTCCAATATGCAGGAGTTCCCGAGGGAATGTGACGTGAAGACTCGCTTATATCAGTCATATTCTACCTTTATGATTGCTGAGAACCTTTGATAAAAACCTTAAGATTGCTAACTTTGCTAGCGCTTCCACAACTTACGACTCTCTAGCTCAAGCTTGAGTTGCTCATTGATCTGATTTAATGAAAAATGTTCAGCATCAAGATGGTCAATCCCTTCACAAACTCGCTTAGCTTCATCCCATGATACTTGATCTTTTAAGGTACTTGGCCACCAAGGAAACCCTTGGCATTGTTGGGGGCGAGCTTGATAAATAGTGCAGCGTTGTTCACTTAGAAAATAGCAGTCTCCGTTTTGAGGGTTTTCCTTGAGTGTCCAACGGCCTTCTCGACGCTCGATCGCTTCTTCAACCAAATGAGACACATCTTGCTTTAATAAATCAGCTATATTGTAAATCTCTTGCTCATTCAGCCAAACTCGTCCACTTCCTGTGCAACACGCTCCACAACCAGTGCATTTAAACTTTAATCCTGATGCATACCAAGGTGGCGGCTGTTGAGATTCTGTCTTTTGTTTTTTACTCATCATTTTTCACTCATCATGTTTTACTCATCATCAGTTTCTTTACACAGGTGATGTTTTCGATAAACTTTGTTCAAGTCACTTAAGCGTTTTTAGGAGAGACTTAGTGTCAGCTGTTCAAGAACATACTTTAGCCCAATACCTAAAGCTGATTAAAGATGAATATGAGAATCTACAAGCACTTGTGGCCCACCCAAGTCAACAGACAGCTTTATGCTATGTGTGCTTGTATGGAGGAACCAACACTGGTAAAAGTAGTATCTTTAACCTTCTTTTAGATCAAACAGTGTCCGCATCAAAAGCGACAGCAAGTGCCACTAAATCAGCAGTTCTTTCAGTCGCAAGTACACGTGCAGATGAGCTTTACTCAAGGTTAACGCATAGCCCTTTATTAAAAAGTGCAGATGAGCCACTTCAAAAGGCCGTTGAAGTCAGTACCAGCCAACCTGAGCATCATCACTCTACTGCAGTTGATGCTGAGCAAACCTCAAGCGCAGGTTTCAGTACAGATCGAATCAATCCTTACTTACACTTACGGACTCATACTCATGAATCTCTGACTCAGTTTGACCCTAAGAAACAATTGGTTTTTATCGATACACCAGACCATGATAGCCAAGAGCTTAACAATCGACTCACCGCCCAAAGTATGATCCAATATAGTGATATTTGCTTATATGTCACCACTGCTCAAAAGTATAAACTGAAAAGCACAATTCAGGAAATCATACAACTTATCAAACTAAAAAAAGGTCTTAAAATTGGTATTTTGTTCAACATGTTGACCTCGGAACAAAATCTAGACCTCATCTGGCAAGATTTACGTGAGCAGCTTATACAGCAGGGTACAAGAGAGCTTTGTTTACCTTCTGATTACTCCTTAGAGTCTGATATACTCAATATTAAATGTCTTGGTGCCTTGCCAAGAATCAATCATTTAAACCAGGCCAACACGCAAGAAAAACAAGCACTCTCCCGCTTGATTTTTAAAGCTTTAAATCAACTCTTTGATGGCCTAAGCCCCCAACAATATATCCTCGAACAAAAACAAAAGCGACTCCGGTCAAAATCTGAACAAATCCATGCTTTACTCGAGCAAGCACAAAGTGCTGAGATCAGTATGCTCGCCCAGCAAAAAGCAGACTTTAATGCTTTACTCTTCGAAGAAATCCAACAGGCAAAGCAACTAGATCAAAGTGGATTCGAGCAGAGATTACGTCATTTACTGATCTTGCATTACCTCAGTAAAATGAGTGCAAACTCTTACTTACTAAGAACACTCCGTTTTGTGCAAGAATATTTGAGCCAATACCAAACTCACACCGGTTTAAGCCTTGTAGAACCGATACGCACCCTACACGCTTATTATTTTAAGATCATTGAGCACATTTGGCGAAAACTTATTGGGAACCAGACGCTAATGCCAAATATTTTTCATTCGAATGCCCACCTAGATACGGTTATGCTTTATCACATTAACCAATACATATCTGACTGGACGATTAAAAATGGGCAGAGCTTTTTAAAAGCTTTTATGCACAGGCAAACCGGGTTGGATACCACCCAAGAAAACCATTTTAATATTCGAGTGATTCGATCATTTTTATCCTCTTTAGATGCACTGCATCCCAAAGGGCTTAAACAGTATATTTCCTCAAAGAAAAAGCATGATTTAATCATGTTCGCTCTATTTTGCCTACTCATCCTGTTTGAAGTCGGTTTATGGTGGAGTCTCTTTGCTGTCTTTGTATGCTCTTTGCTACATACTGTAGTGCTCAGTCTGCGTTGCTTAAAAGAAATTGACCTTTCACAAGGCTTAGATTTGAGTATCCAATATGTGTATCAAACGATACTTAAAGCTCAGGATAGTACAGAGTTCTCTAGTTCATCTACAAATCAGCGACTGTCAAATCAATCAGGATGTACTTGGTGGCAAGCCTTTACCGATCTTCAAAAGGAAATTGTTGAATTGAATAAACTCAAAAAACAGATTAAAGAAACTGAAAGTACTTAAAGTTCGTTCTTTTAATTACATAAGGCAGATGGACTTGACGATCTCAGAGCTCATTACAGCACAATCACCAAAGCAAGAATACAATCAACCACTTACCCATATTGAAGCTTGTTTAGCTACACTCAATCAAGCCTATCAAGATCTAAAAACTCTACAGTGCTTTAAAGACTATCCTCAAATTGAACCTAGCCTTCTAAATGCCCAACCTTTGGTTCAAAGGGCATGCCAAGGGCAAGCGCCTTTAAAACTTCTACTTTTAGGAGGCACAGGAGTTGGGAAATCTAGTTTAATTAACCATCTTGCCCATAAAAAAGTGTCCTCAACATCCAATTCGTTGAGGGCACATACACAAGGGTTTGTCATTTACTTACATGACCGCTGGAAAGCTCAAGTTGAACAGCAAGCTGAACAGCAAGATGAACAGCAAGTTGAACAGCAAGATGAACAGCAAGATTCTTCCAATCTTTTTTGGCCTAAAGAGCTTCACCCATTCACCCACTATGCCTACCATCAAATCAATGACTTGCATGACTTATGGCTGATCGATGCCCCAGATATTGATTCAATCATTGCTCAACATCCTCAAAGAGTACGGCAAGCATTACAAGAAACTGATTTACCCTTGTGGGTATGCTCACCTCAAAATTATCGAGATCAAAGCAATGTTTCTTTTTTAAACTTAATCAACCAACATCGAACCTTGATTGCCATCTTAAATCAAGCTGATTACTTAAGCTCTGTAGAGCAAGATGAAGTCCTTGATGATGCTCAAAGCTTTATTGCTGATCTTAGTTTCCAAGATGTTCAGTGGTTTATGACCGCTTGTAATGATCCTAAGTTGTCTGAATATCCTCAGGGTAATGATCCTCCAAGTCCTCCAAATAGCTATCAACTATCACAACTCAAAACGCATCTTGAGCAAGAGTTTGACCATAAAGAACAAGCTCGTCTTAAAAGACTTAGTCTGGCTCAAAGACTCCAAGAGACTTATCACTTACTCCACGAACCACTCACAGCAGTTGAACGGCTTAAAGTCAAAAAAACTTGGTATTCAGAGCAATTAACTAAGCTCAAACCTATATTTAGACAGGCCTTAGCCCTTGGGATTCAAAAAGATCTAAATCAATACATCCAAAACATCTATTGTTCATCATCAAGCCCTAATTCGCACGCTCTAAGCTCTACATTGATCTCTACATTGACCTCTACTTTATGGTCGTTTTATCTTCTGTTCTTTCCAAAATCACCTCAGCTTGAACAAAACTTGTATGAAGCGATCATGAAGCTCAAGGTTGAAGAAATTAGATTGAACTCAAGCAAAGATCGAGTAGGGTTTAATCTCAAATTAAGCTCAATGTCATTACAAACATTACTTGAGCAAGCACAGAACGAACTACATCTGAGCGACAAATCTTTTAAAAACAAGCTCTATCAACTCACTCACACGGCCATACGAAATAGCCTAATGAAATCAGTCACTTGCCTGTTAGCCTGTTTTCTTTTAATACTGGCTTTAAAACTCTCTATGAATCTATCTTTTATCTCATTAAGCCTAGTGATTATTGTACTTATAATGAGCTTTGAAGCCTTACGTTTATCCAATGATATACAGCAAGAATCTCAAGTTTTCTTAAATCAAAAACAAGTAGAACTCAGTCAATCTAGTCATAAATACATCAACAGCTATTTACGGCAAGACCCTCTGTTTTCACAGGCAATATCTGAGGCTGACTTACTCTTTGAAGAAAGAAAAAATACATCAAACTCTACAAGCCAATACAGAAAAATCCGTGATCTAAATCGTGAGAAATTAGAATCCCTCAATCAACAAATGTTTGAGCAAAACCAAAAAATGATGATGCTCACGCTTTACAAAGAAAGTTTGCAATCACTACAAAAATATACCTACGCTCTATATGGATCGAGCTAGATTGATCGAGTCATTCATATTTAGGGAGTCTCTAATGCCTATCTTAGTCTTACAAAAGATAACTTTTTGCTTAGGTTTAATCCTAGTTTATATCTCTACACCATCGCTTGCTTGGTCCGATGTAGGAACTGCTTGCTCAAGTGGAGATGAATGTGAGCCTGGCGAAGTTTGTGCCCCTGGTCGACTTCCCGAGGACCCCTCGTTTTGTACTCGACGCTGTGGTCCGGATCGTCCTTGTCCTGATGCTTTTGTTTGTGAGTCTTCCGGTGGACTTGCTTTGTGTAACACACCCATTGAATATTCTGAATTAGGTGAGGAATGTGCACCTAGCTGTGCAGAGGGTCTATTATGCCTTGACGATGGCAATGAGCAATATTGTAGTTTAAGCTGTACCTTACCGGGTTCTTGTCCCGAAGGTTATCGTTGTCGCCCTGGCTCACTCAACGCCTGTGCTAAGATCGGTACACTTCCCTCTATTGGAGAGCCCTGTACAGAAGCTGAAGGTTGTTCTGCCGATTACCAATGCTTAGCGCTACCAAACAGAACATTATCTTACTGCACTTATGGCTGTGAAGAAATCAGCTGTCCACCCTTTATGGTCTGTGATGGTGAAGGTGAAGAAGCACGCTGTATTCATACGCCTTATGTCAGAGCTCTTGGTGATTCATGTGTCAATGAAGCGCATGATGCATCTACGGTTGGCTGTGCTGATATGCTCAGTTGCGAAAGAGATCGTGATCAATCTGTTTGTACTCGAGATTGTACTCGCAACAATCCCTGTCCAGATGATTTTGGGTGTGTTGATCGGCCTAATTCAGAAGATTTATCCATTGGACGCTGTATGCCAGGTGTTGAATCCTCGCCGGGCTTAGAGCCTCTGATGAGCACACAAATGCCCCAAGCCGGTACCATGATGAATGAGAATACCGCAGGTGAGCTTTATAATGAGCCACTTCCAATGACAGATCCTTCTACAACTGATACCACCGCAACCACAGCAGATAACTCTAGTAGCTGCGATCAAGGTAAACGCCACCGGCCGGATCTAATGTTTATGCTTTGGAGCTTATTGGCCTACCTCTATTTGAATAAAATTCAGCGAAAGACAAGTGTTTAAACCCAAGGTAAGCGAAGCTTTGACTTTGCTCGATATAAGGCTCGTCCACTTCTTTCTACCAAATCCACTTTTTTCAACCACGCCTTAAAGGCTCGTGGACTAATAGAATCCCCCCATAATTGACGATATAAATGGCGAGCGTGTCGGCTTCTAAAGGGCTTCTCCAAAAGACCTAGTAATTTAGGGCTAGTTAAAGATTCTTTTTGCAGAAGCGCATGGGCTTTATCAATCATGTCTTGATGATCAAAGGCTAGGTCTTCTTGACCTTGAACTAATTTTTGCCAAGAATACCAACAAACCTCTTTGGCATCATCTTGTGCCATCGCTTCTGCGTTGGGATCTAACAAAGCTACAAAGACTACGCTCACCGTCCAAGAGCGTGGATCTCTGTCTTTTGTACCAAAACACGCAACTTCCACCATTTGCTCAGGTAAAGCTTCTATAGAGGTTTCTTCGGCGCATTCTCTGATGGCAGCAAGCAAGGGCGTTTCATTCTCATTGACAAAACCACCAGGTAATGCCCATTGATTCTTAAAGGGGTCTTGCGCTCGACGAATCAATAAGACTTGTAATTCTTGCTTATACCAACGCAAAGGAATGACATCAGCGGTTAGAGCTGGCCTTGGGTATTCATATTTATACTGTCTCATTAATTACTCTTTAAAAACAAACACTTATACTAGGAAATTGATTGGGATACGTAATTTCATACGCGAGAAACATCAGCGAATATAGAAAAATCTACTGACGAATGCAGACTTCTCTCTACTTTTATCGTAAAAGTATGCATATTCCCCCTTATAAACTTTAGTCAATTAATTATTTAACCTTCGGGTTTCTTTTCAACCATGACGCTAAGAGTGAGATCTTGACTACCGAGCTTATCTCAACACTCAATCCTGTTGCATTTGTCCCTCATCGCAGTGTAGAGCTTGATGAGTTTAGGGCTCTGCTTACCTCAAGTACTGTCGATATTGAAGAACAGACTTTATCCCTAATCAATGCTGAATTACTAGAGCATGACCCCTTGCGTGCTTTAGCCATTTGTATTGCACTGGTTGAAGTCACTAATTGGCGTTTGGCAAATCAAGCGATTGCTTCTTATCTCCAATATTATCCAGGTGATGAACATGCGATTGCCTTACTTGCTTTTTCCTTGGCATCTTGTCATGACTTTGAGCAAGCACATATTATTTTAAGTCGAGCTTTTAGCTTTTTAAACCAGCGACAATACTCACCACAGATCACCCCTGAACAAACTCAAGCCTTAGAGAAAAAGGTATATACTTTTAGGCTTCTTGAAGAATTAATCTTTAAAGAAGAATCTCCTGCTGAGCTTATTTTTAGTGATCAAGCAACACTGCAAATCTCATTACCCAATGATTTAAATGCAACGCTCAATACAGGTACTGGTGACTTTGAATCTAATTTAAGCCATGAACCCATCGATGAAAACCTAGATCCGCTCAATTATAACTCTGACCTTGATGATAGCACCTTTAAAGATCTTAAGATTCAAGACTATTTACAAAGAATAGAGCAATTAGCTCAAGAAGAAGCACAAGCTGAGGTACAGCCGGTAAATAGCTCGCAAGACCAAGACTCTCTAGAAATCGACCTCAACGATACTCAGCTTCATCACTTATCCGATTATGATGATCATTTAATCGAAGATCAAATGACGGCCATCCTCAAGGATGCCGAAGCACGAGAGCAGGATACACAGCATACCTATTATCCAAGTACCTTAGTTTTTGACTCATCGAGCCAAATTGAAGGGAGCGACCTTGAGCCTACGCTATCTGTTCATGAGAGTACAGCAAAGCTTGATACCGGATTCATTAGTCAAATTGAGTATCTAAGTGAGTTTTCAGACATGCTTGATACCGATTCTAATGATCTATCCATGCTAGAAAGCTCATCGTCTTTTGTTCACCCTTCTCTTTCTATGAATGACTCATCTAATTTACTCTTTGACTCAACGGAAAGAATGAAGTCACTTTCCAATACAATGATGGAAGAAGAACGGCAACGGATAGAGTCAATTCTTAGTCAACAAAAAGAGGTCAATTTACCGGTAAACTATAGTGATGAGAATGAAGCATTAGTTGTTCAAGCTCAATCCGATGTTGTCTTACCGCCTAGTCAAACAGCACTTAAAGACCCCCTGCTTTATCCTGAAACACTGACTCCTTCCTTAAGCCGAACAACGGCTTCCGACAGTAGTGACTCTTTACCGAAACTACCGAGTAAGATACCACCTACACCAAAGCTTTCCTCTCCGGTTAATCAATCAACTCATTTAGTGAGCGTATCGGCATCTGCTTCTTCTCATCCTGATCAAGTTCAAGTATCCAATTCCCAGTCAGAGAACTCGATTGAACCCCCATTTCGAAGGGCTAAACCACCTTTACCACCCATTCCCTCAGCTCGCCGACATAAAAATAAGCAAGCAACAGACAGTAGCTCATCTCAGAATGAGGCTAAGCAAAGTTCGACACACCCTACAAGCTCTGCCGACCAAGCGTCCCCATCAGCCATTGCTCCGCCTATCCCTCCAGCTTCAGT
Source organism: uncultured Myxococcales bacterium (assembly GCA_937146725.1). GTDB lineage: Bacteria > Myxococcota_A > Bradymonadia > UBA7976 > VGTA01 > CAKZRU01. The sequence continues at coordinate 8,154 of CAKZRU010000025.1, read as the reverse complement.
TAGTCCAGCTTCGCAGCCAACTGTAGCAACCGGGCAAAAAAGCCCATTAGAGCGCTTGAGCGCAGGCGAGATTAATGTGCCCTATGTAGCTCCCTTGTCTGCTTCTTCTTCCCCAGAGATTCAAAGGCAAAAAAACTTTCCAACGCCCGTGAAAGGACCTTATGTTCGTAGTCAAGGCTCATCAAAAAGTTCTTGGGGCCTGTGGCTGCTGATTGCCCTAGCGAGTTATTTCTCTTTAATGAGTGCTTTTCACTTCAAAAGTGAACATTTACTCCAACAAACTCAACTCGCTTTGCCAATTATGAATCCGACCGAGTTTGAAGAGTTAGAGGATAAGCTATCACAGACCATATCTCATCCCATTGGTAAAAGCATTGATTGGCTCTCTTTGCTTGTACCCAACAGCGAATTGAGTCAAAAACGTCAAAAAACATTTCATCATCTTGCATGGATCTCTACCACACGTTGGGTATTGTTTGGCGAAGATAAAACCCGAGATTTTGCCTTAAAGATGATTCGCTTGGCACTAAGTAAAAGCCCTAATATGAACGAGGGTCGAGCGGCCTTGGGTCTAGCCTTTATTGCCTTTGACCAAGCGGAAACTGCTCAAGCAATCATTCAAGCTTTACCAAAAGATACCCCGTATAGAGCGATTAGCCTTGCTTGGTTACATATCAAAGCATCTCGGCTAGACAAATCTTTAAGTCTCATTCAAACCGAACTCAAATCGCATACCTTGAACCAATGGCTTCGAGATCAAGTAATCTATCTTGAGGCACTTTTAAACAAAGAGTCGTTCTCAAATTCTTATCAAAACCTGAACTTAGAACAAGATTTAAAAGAACAGCTATATACACCTCAACGCATACCCAAAAAACAGACATTAGTAGACGCAAAACTTCTTACTTACTTAAAGCAACACTCCCCCCAAAAACAACGTGATTTCCTTGATTTATTGATCAACGAACTCATTAACCGTCGAGATAGAATTGGTTTACAAACCTTATCTCAAGAGCTATCGCTTGGTCTAAGTTCACCAAGTCGGCTTCTTTTGCCCAGCCTTTCACTTGCTTTACTTGAGTTGAACCTTAAAAATGCTGAGCCGATTTATCGTCTTATGCTAAAACTGAATCAATCCGGCTTTGTCTCTAGTCATGATTTAGCTCAAGCAACAGTCATGTGGAGTTTATTTACTGGTCATAAACGACAAAACAATAAGCAGTTATTTAGCTTTACAGCCCCTGAAATCGTCAAAAGTCTTGGGCAGTTTTCAGGCCTACAAGTCTCTAGTCTAATGAACGAAACAAGCCAAGTTAATGCGATATTAAAACAGGAACTTGAAGCCATATATCACCTTTATCATAGTGAATGGGCAAGCTTAGAGCGAATCGGTGCCTCCTTACCAAGCAAGTCTAAACAGCTATTTCAAAAGATTGCCCAAAGTCACTTGGGTAAAAACTATAAAATGGCAAATAAGGCTTTTAAAGCTCTTGAAGAACACCAACCTACAATTTTAAATGGTATTTTTACACAAGCAACCATGTTGCATGGGGTGATTACAAATGCTTTTGATCAAGGTAAGCAAGTCGCTCGTCATTTCCAAACATATGCCCAAACTGAATCTTTACCAGCACTCAAATGGTTGAGCCAAGCTTGGCATTGCCATCTTCTTAGTGAAAGCTCTCAGCTTGGACTTTTAAAACATACCTGTGTAGAAGCCACTCGCCTAAACCCTTTAGATTATCGCTCTATGCAAACCTTAGCTTATGCTTGGCTAGAAGTAGGCCAAATTGAGCAGGCACGGGTAATGCTCTCTAAAATCCCTAAGAAAGCCCTATCTTCTCAAGGTTACGAGTTATACTTAAGATTGAACTTCGATACGCTCCAAACAGATCAAGAACATGAGGGAAACCCTAATTTTTTTGAGTTTCTTAGTGCTGAAACGGGATTAAGGTTTGGTTCGCTTTTACGTTTCATTGAACAGCAGGTGAAAACCTTATCAAGGCATGAACTTTATCGTGCAACTTGGGTAGCAAAATACTTTGGCACCTCTCCACAACTATTTAATCAGCTCTTACAAAGTGCCATACAAAAGGGTTCATTAATCGCTAGATTGGATTATGCTCGCCAATCCTTGTTTATGTCGAACAACTTGGATCAAACCACAGTGTTCTTAGATCCGGCTACACGATTTGAAGCCAATGCTGAGCCTGAAACAGCGATCTTTGTATCCTTGTTTGATACACTCAAATGTCTTGCCCTTAATGCTCGCTTAGACCTTCATCATTACAGTCCTTTAATGGGTGATAAAACGAAGGCAAATAGCATAAGTCAACCTATTAAAACTAAAGTACCACCTCAGGCTTGTAGAACTTTGATTAGCACAAGCTTAAGCTCATTTAAAACCATGTCTTCCATTCATCTACCTCTGCTGCAGATTGGTTTTGCTCAACTCTTAATTTCACTTGGATATGAAGAAAAAGCGACGCTTATTTTACAAAAGCTTTTAAGCCAAGAACCAACGTTTATCGAAGCTAAAATCGCCTATAGTTTATTGCTACTACGTGCTTCAAAAAGTCCTGATTTAAACGCCATTAAAACGGTTGTAAAACCGATCGAGAATGAACTTTATCAAGGCAGAGGAGTACAGGCTTTATATACAAAGCTATCTGAGTATGGAGTCATTCAATGAAGTTAAGTACACCATCATTCAAGTCGGCCAAAAAGCAGTCATTCTACTTATCCAAATATACACACCACTTGTTCATTGTATTTATATCTTTAATGGGCCTTGCATGTGAGTGGAAACCACCACGTCGTCCCATTAAAAAAACATCTGAAAAGCTGGCCTTATCAACAGGCTCAAAACAGCAAGAATCAAAACGACAAGACCTAATTCAAGAAAATGACGAAAAGCCTCAGAGTAAAAACGTACCTGCTAAATATGTTAATCCCTCTAAGCCGGTTACCCAATCAGTACGGCCAACTCAAGACTCAAAACCTTTAAAGCTTGCTGAAAAAGCTAATGCGAAACAAGCAGAGCAGATCGCTGAGAAACAAGCAGAGTCACAGACTGAAATACTTTCCCTAGAAGAACAACTTCGCGAAAGAGATTATTTGCTCACCATTGACCCTGATGGTCCACCATTGATCCATCTTAAAGAGTTTACCATTGCCTTAGATGTTGTGAATCGTGAACCAAAAAATGAACAAAATGTGATCTCATCAAAGCAAAAGCAAATTTTTGCTTACTTGCGGGTACGAAACTTTGAAAAGCCTCAAAAGATACAAATTAAGTGGATTCACCAAGATGAAATTGTACAAGTAGATCGCTTACAAATCGGAATTAGTCCACGGTGGCGAACTTGGTCTTCACTGCGATTTAATAAGACGAAAAAACATCTTGGCGAATGGAGAATCGAAGTGAGTACCGGAAGCGGAAAGCTCATTGGGCTCACACACTTTATGAGATTCAAACATTCAAAATAAATCATTATAAGCTAAGGAGTGCACCAATGAGCTCACCCGAAATATTGAGCATGCCCATACTCTCGCTTGTTCCTCCTTTATTAGCCATCGGTTGCGCTTTGCTAACAAGGCAGGTTTTCCCCTCATTGTTACTTGGTTTATGGTCTGGTTATCTGATTCTTGCTGGCGGTCATCCACTTTTAGCGAGTTTAGACACTATTAATGCCCTTGTTGATGTATTTAAATCTGCCGGAAATACTCGAACGATTATCTTTTCAGCATTGATGGGTGCGCTCATTTTATTGATGCAAAAATCAGGAGGTGTGCAAGGCTTTGTCGATTTGATGGCTCAAAGGTTTAGTATTAAGCAACAAAGTGATGAGTCAAGCTCAGCTGCCTCTCTCAAACGGTCTTTGCAACTCATGACCATTTTTGTTGGCGCCTTTGTTTTTATTGAAACCACGATTTCAATTTTAGTGGTGGGTACTTTATTCCGTCCACTCTATGATCGCTTCAAACTGTCTCGCGAACGTTTAGCCTTTTTGGCGGACTCAACCTCGGCGCCAATTAGTGTTTTACTGCCACTCAATGCTTGGGGGGCCTATATTCTGTCATTGCTAGCACAGCAAAGCGAAGTTGAGGCACCATTACAAACGCTTCTTATGGCGATTCCCCAAAACATTTATGCCCTTAGCGCGTTTGCCTTATGTCTTTATGTCGCGAGTGGCGGAAGAGCTTGGGGACCTTTAACCGCCGCTGATCAGCGTGCGCTTCAGGGTAAGGTTTTAAATGATGGGGCCCAACCTATGGTCAGTACAGAAGTCACTGAAGTTCAAACTTTGGAGGGAGTGCAGCCACAAGCAAGCGCCTTAATCTTACCTCTACTCACTCTCATTTTTACCATGCCCATCACACTTTTCTATACCGGTTGGCCTACTCAAGCAGTGCAAGCAGAAAAACACCTAAACTCGTGGGGTAAGCTCTTTAACTATGCATTGAGTGAAGGCTCTGGTTCAATGGCTGTACTGACCGCGGTTTGTGCGGCCTTGGTAAGCGCTGCGATTCTCTATCGCATCAGAGGGATCATGAAGCTCAAAAGCTTTGTTGATATTTCCTTAATCGGTATTGGTGGCCTAATGCCTCTTGCCCTTATGATGGTCTTTGCTTTTGCGCTCTCAACCCTGTGTAAGGCATTAGGGACCGGACCTTATGTTGCTCAGATTTGTCAAAATAATATCCCGATTGCGCTCTTTCCTGCACTCACATTTTTAGTCAGTGCTTTTATTGCTTTTGCGACCGGTACTTCTTGGGGCACCTTTGCCATCATGCTACCCATTGCCGCCCCTTTAGCGGCCAGTGGTGATTTATCACAGGCTTTGCTTTTGTCAGCCGTATTAGGTGGTGGAGTGTTTGGAGATCATGCTTCACCGATTAGTGATACAACCCTAGTTTCTTCGATGGCGGCCGCCACTGACCACCTTGATCATGTAAGGACTCAATTACCCTTTGCATTAGTCGCCGGCTCGATCGCTACTCTCTTTTATCTTCTTATGGGCATACTTGGTTAAAGCTTAGTTAAGTCATTCTGAGCAATTCCAAGCTCTAAACAACTATAAGCCCTGAACTCTAAATGACTCGGTCAAACTATCATATAGCTACGGCTAATACATAGATTTGAACCCCAACCGACTCACCTATGAGTCCAAGCCTCTAAAGAAAACTGATCATCTTTAAAAAATCACTAGACTTTGTACGGAATTGTATTTTATAACATACATTATAAAACAGTTGTTATAAATAAAAGGAAATCATCATGAGTCTTTCTCAAAGCTTAAGCAGTAACTCCGTTAAATGGATGATCGGCGGTCAACTGACCCAATATGTACTGATTGCTCTTCTCTCAATGCAGATCATTGGCTGTGATGATGAAGCGACAGATAATGTAACTACAGCCGGCGAAACAACAGCCGGCGAGGCCACTGCCGGTGAAACCACTGCCGGTGAAACCACTGCTGGCGAAACCACTGCCGGTGAAACCACTGCCGGTGAAACCACTGCCGGCGAAACCACTGCCGGCGAAACCACTGCCGGTGAAACCACTACTGAAGAAGGTCTTGCGCTAAATAATCTTATTCCAGAAGTAGCTGCTGCCATGTGCCAAGGCTTATTTTCTTGCTGTGATACCCAAGATAACGAACAGTTCTTTGTGGCTTTCCAAAATAATCCTCGCTATGAGGAGGTAGCTTCTCAACTTCCCCCCAATGTTCCATTTACCGCTGACTCTTGCTCTAGCATTTTGGAAACGGCTTTAACCGCTGCTCCTTTTGGACGTTGGGTAGAGCAAGTGAATGCCGGCCGAGTCACTTATGATGGTTTAAGCGCTCAAACTTGTTTGGAAGAACTGCAACAAGCAAGTTGCGGTGATCACTTTCTCAATGCGATCTATGACAGCACATGTTTCTCTTTTGCGGCTCCAAATGGTGGAGAAGAACAACGTAAAATGTTTACTCGTAATGCAGGGGTTGGAAGCGAATGTATGGCCCTTACTGATGGGCAAGGTGGAGTCATTTATGGAACTTGTGATCCAAGCCAAGCTTTTTGCTGTGTAAGACGTGAGGATGGTACATGTAAAGTACCCGAGCAAAATGAAATAGGCGAATGTGTAGCAGTCAGTGCAGTTGGTGAAAGCTGTGCCTTATTACCAAGTGCACAAATCTGTGCCACAGGTAATGAATGTGGCTATGACAGTGGAGTATGTGAGCCTCCGGTTGAATATATCACTGTTCAAGAAGGTGAGACCTGTGCTGAAAACTTTAGCTTCTTTGGCTTATGTGAAAACAGCTACTGTGATGTGACCGGAACCGGAACCTGCCTGCCCTTAAAAGCAGATGGAGAAGCTTGTCTATTTCAAGATGAGTGTCAAAGCGGCGCCTGTGTAGATCAGATATGTGGCCTAGATACTTACTGCCGATAATGCTAACTCATGATTAAACGAGTTTACGGTGTTATTGACCAATTAATCGGTGGCAGACCATTCTGCTGTAGAAATTGGTTTGTTTTAGAAAAAGGACGAGAGCCAAAGAATCCATATTGTGCCGAATAGGGTGATGGATGTGCGCTTTCCAAGATTAAGTGCTTTGATTGATTAATTAAGTTCTTTTTCTCTCGAGCATTTCGTCCCCACAAGATAAAGACAACCCGTTGTTGAGAGAGACTAACAAGCTGAATTACCTCATCAGTAAAGCCTTCCCAGCCCTTTCCTCGATGCGAGTTAGCTTGCTTGGCCCTCACCGTTAAAGCGGTATTGAGTAACAATACTCCCTGCTGAGTCCATTCGCTGAGATCTCCATGTTGAGGCATAACGATGCCTAGATCATGATGAAGTTCTTGAAAAACATTAAGTAATGAGGGCGGGATTTTAATCCCTTTAGGCACCGAAAAAGAGAGGCCATGTGCTTGTTCAAAACCATGATAAGGGTCTTGCCCCAAGATCACAACCTTCACCTGTTCAAGGGGGGTACTGTTTAAGGCATTAAAGATTAAGCGATTGGGTGGATAAACTTGATATTGGCTTTGCTCAAGCAATAAAAACTGCTTCAAAGATCGCATAGCATCACTTTGAAAGTAGCTCTCTAAGTGCTTCAACCAACTTGGATGTAATTGTGGACGACTACTTTGGTCTACTTGATGCGTCATAATGATTCTCTAGTCTTTAATCTCATCTAAGTCCTCAACCTTATAAAGAAATAGATTATATTAAGTCTTAAGCTACAATTTATATCATTTTTACACACTCTTTGGCGTTTGACATTCGTTATATTATATGAGCAAATTATCGGGTTGTACAGATAGCGCTTAAGCCCAAAAATGGGCTCTATCATATATTTGGAGTGAGAAAGATGGCGATCAAACCTTCCGATCAATACAATTTATCCTATAATGACCAAGCTTTATGGGAAAGAGGAGATCTTTCTTTGAACGGGATCAAAGCCGCTTGGCAAACTAGACGAGATCCCCGAACTGCTGAATATATTGTTAAACTTGTACAGCTTGATCCTGCGCTCTCCAAAGACGAGCAAAAAGCGCATAAAGGTAAGTTCACTTATGTTCAACTTGTGGACGCTTTAAGACCTTATCAGTTTCGTAGATCTCTTTCTAAACGCTGTGCTGACCTTGGGATCAGCATGTATCCAGGTGAAATCAAACGGGAAGAAATTAGGTCTGTCATTGCTCAAATGCACAAGGATTTATGGGTACAAGTAGAAGCGCATAGCGAAGCGATGCCAGACCGTTTGAAACTTGCTGATGTTCTTCTAGAGATGTGGACTTATAAGGATGCCTTTACCAGAAACACACTGCTGAGCGTGATGGCTGAATGCCCACTTAAATACGGGCCTTGGAAAGCCATGAAGCGCATTTTTAAAGAAAGCATCGATCGCCAAGACTGGGTGATGTTTGGCACGATTGCCGCTCGCTTAGATCGAGAAGGTGATCGCTTGTCCAAAAGAGTATACCACCACACACCCACCGAGCCGTTTAATGTGCCTTGGCGGCATGATAACCGTGATGTAAGTAAGCGAACAATCCGATATTTGTTACGCCGAGCTTGGCGAGCCTTACGAGAATTAGCTCAAGATCAGCCAAATCTCTATTTAGAGGCGGTCGCCGAAGTACTTAAGCATTACC
>CAKZRU010000024.1 GCA_937146725.1 uncultured Myxococcales bacterium | reverse complement strand
TGCACCGGCTCCGGCTCCTGTAGCTCAGCCTGCACCGACTCCTGCTCCTGTAGCTCAGCCTGCACCCGCGCCTGCGCCTGCTCCGGCTCCTGTGGCTCAGCCTGCACCGGCTCCGGCTCCTGTAGCTCAGCCTGCACCGGCTCCGGCTCCTGCTCCTGTAGCTCAACCTGTACCTGCACCGGCTCCTGTAGCTCAGCCTGCACCTGCACCGGCTCCTGTAGCTCAACCTGCTCCCGCTCCGGTAAAGGTTGATAAAGTGGCCGATGAAATGAAAATTGCGTTTAAGCAAGTTCATGGGACTTGGAAAGTCGATTTAGTTGCTTTTGAAAACTTCAAAATTGTTAAAGATCTAAAGAAAAACGAAAAGGACCGTGCTCTTAGCTTGGCTAAAGAAATCCGATTAAGTGTCAATGAGGATAGCCTTAAAGCCACCTTTGATCAAAAATCAAGCACTGGTAAATATACGTTAACTGCTCATAAAGATGGCTTATTTACTCTTGAGACAGAAATGAGCTCAGGTAAAACAGAGCAAGTTAAGATGCTTTTAAAAGAGGGTAAGTTGAACCTACAAACAAGCCAAGGTAGTCTTCCCTTAATTAAGGATTAATTACGTTGATGTCGATGTACTCTATGTTTACGTAGAAAACTATATAAGGGTAGAGTATAAGATTGAGCTAAGCGATGTGCACCACCGCTTGCTGCACCCAAAGTAACTAAAGCTCCAAGACGACAATGAACCGCCTTTTGAACGATTTCATAACCGGCTCGACTACTCACCATGAGGATTAGATGAGTAAAATCTTCTTGATGGTTGAGTAAGGCTTTGCCAATGACTTTGTCTACGGCATTATGTCGTCCAATATCAGCGGCAACACACAAAAGTTGACCTGAACGTGTGAAAAGAGCAGCAGCATGAGCACCGCCAGTATGAGAATAAATGGTGTCTAACTGATCAAATTGCACAAGTAAGTTTTGTAGCTCGGAATCATTTAGTATTAGACCACTCAATTTGCTAATTGGTTCAGAGTCTTTGGGTTGGTCTTCTTCTAAGCTACATAGTCCACAGCTAGAGCTCATAAAGCTGCGTCGTTTGACTTGGGGTACTCTAATGCCAGAAGCCAAAGTCAGATGAATACGATCTTTTGGCGAATTTAAGCAAGGGACTAATGATTCGATATCTTCAGACTCCTCAATGATTTTTTCTGTGTATAAAAATCCATAAATTAAGGCTGGATCATCACCGGGAGTCCGCATGAAAATTGCATAGGGTTCGCCATGAACGATTAACGAAAGTGCTTGTTCCTCCGCAAGGTCATCGTAGTAGCTTTGTGCATCTTGCGTAAAGAGCTGTACATTTACTATTGAGTCTGAGTTTGGCATCACTTTATCGCTTTCAAACAAACACTTTAGCCATGCTTTTTAAAAAACTTTCCACCATGATTTTTTAGAGTATTGTAACAGCTTTTTTTCATGCTTTTTTTGTTTTTCATGCAGCAGGGCAATATCGTGCTGCACCTTAACATGCTTACTCTCGCTTACAAAACAACGATACATAAGAAGCTGAGCAATGGCTTCTTCATAACGATGCTCAAGAGCCAAAGCTTCAGCAAGCTTTTTATAGATGATGAAAAAGCTTTTGTGATCTTCTAAAGCCATTGAATAGTATTTGATTGCTAGTTTAGGCTTATGATTTAAGTAATAATCACCGAGTAGTAATAAGCTTAAGCCATGTTTACGTTCAAGTTTTAGCGCTTTCTTAATGAAAGCGAGCTGATCTCTCTGTGGTTTATGACTTATAATTGCATTTACAGCATAAAAGTCTGGATGCTTCACGCGTGCCTGTTTGAGTTTACTAATTTCATGTTGGGCTTTATCAATTTGGTCTTGATGAATCATCAGTTTGATCAAACTTAGGCGAACTAAGTAAGCATTGGGGTTAAGTTTTAAAGCCGTTTCATAAGCAACAACCGACCGGGTAAACTGCTTAACTTTTTGATGATAAAAGCCGGAAATCGCATATAGCTCAAAACACGGATTATGTCGTTCTTGCTCTAGTAACAAAGATTGACAGCGATCTAACTGACGAGAGTTGATAAAGGTTTTTGCTAAGGAAATAAAACAATGCTTACTTAACTCTGAATCCTTTGTTGCATGAAAATAAGCTTGAGATAAGTGACTTTGAGAAAGTTGAAAGTCACCGCATACAAGAGCAATTCTACCGGCTAAATATTGCGCAAATGAATCTTTTCGTTGGCGAGACAAATGAGCTTTTAGGCATGCATATGCTTGATACACTTTGTGCTCAGCGAGTAAGCTTTGAACTTCCCTAAATCTCTGTTTTTGGACTTTGGAAAGGGTATGAGAAAGCTTATTTTCTAGGCGTTTAAAACTTAGTTCTTTGGGTTGAAACTCAATTGACTGTAGTAAAAAGTCCAATGCAGCAACAAGGCCCTTATGATGATGTTAGAAGAATCGCTCACTTTTAAGTAGTGTAAGTGAGTGCCTAAATCAACTTAGACTAACGCTGTCTTCTTTTTTTACCAACTTCTACAAGAACAACAGTGGTATTATCTGTTCCAATGCCACTTGGACTCATGTGCTCACTTGAATTCGCCATACGAATCAATGCTTTGGGAATTTCTGCACTTTTATTTTCTAGGACTGTTTTCAGAATATCTGCATCACGTACATGTTCAATTAGACCATCAGAACATAGGATAAAGCGATCACCCTGCTTAAGTTTAATCGAAGCAATATCTGGCTCAATATCCATGAAGCTACTATTTCGACTGATGCTCTTTAAGATGAGGTTTCTTCTCATATGAACCAAAGCTTGCTCGGCAGTAATTTCACCAAAATTGACCAATTCTTGCACATAAGAATGATCCTCAGTCATTTGAATTAATTGACCATCTCTAATGAGATAAGCTCGGCTGTCCCCCACGTGTGAGAAGTAAGCTTGGTCTCCATATACTAACAATGAGGTTAAAGTACTCCCCATACTTTCTAGCTCTGGATAAACATCAGTGATTCTTGAGACTTGATGATTAGCGCTCACTGTCGCATGCTTAAGGATAGAAAAGATATCCATAGCATCAGCTGGGAGCTTCTTTTCAAAGGTATTGAGTAAAGCGACGGTTTCAAGGCCCATTTGATGCGTGGCAATCGTGGAGGCAATTTGGCCTCCGGCATGTCCGCCCATTCCATCAGCTACAATAAACAAAGATTGTTTAGGCAGAATCCAAAAAGAATCTTCGTTAGCCATACGCTTACAACCTACATGAGTTGCTCCATACCCACGAACAACAAAATCTGGACGTCGAGTTTTGGCTTTTGGGGCTTGCAATAGCTTTGAGCTTATTTCTGAACGAATCGGGTTGAGCCGAGGAAATAGGCCACGCAGATCACTGCGGTTAGTGTATGCTGATCTTGTTAGCATGGTGATATACTCCTCTTTGTTCAAGTTTTGAGCTAATGCAAGTAAATGTAGTATGATACAGAATCAAAAGTCTGATCGACGATAAAAGTTGAAGTCTATTAGAGTATTAGACTTAAAAATGCAATGTTCTACTTTCAAGATCTTTAAAAGATAAGTCATTGATATACCTTGCCGAGATCGTTTAAATTGTGCTGAGTCAATACTTGCCCTTGTATTATTAGACTCAATGAATCACTAGATCATTGACCTTATCCAATCTTTACTCCAATCCTAAACCCAACCTTTAGTAACCACAGGTGAATCAAAAGGAAAGTTCAGAAATATGCAAACGATAAAATTCTGTTTTGGGCATTTTAGCCAAGTCTCTAGCCAAGTCTTCATGATTTTGATTACTAGCATTTTTTTATGTATTTTTGGCCTAAATGCATGTGGAGATAATCAGGACTCTCAAAAGCAAAGTCAGGAACAAGTCGTTACAAAAACACCGCCTCCTTTTGAACTAAAGGGGAAGCTGAGTGATCTTACTTTTCCAGCTCAGTTAGTCGCGATCGGTGGGTTTAATCAAATCGAACAAGTGAGCACCAAGATAAAAACGAGCTTAACTAGCTTTTTACCAACGCCTTTGGATCTGAGGGCAATGTGGTTAGATAACTATGTTCAAACCGAAATGTTACTCGACCCAAAGTTTATTCATGCCGAGCGTCCTTTAAGATTTATTGAACTTGTATCTGAGGGTAGCATTCATACGGTACGTTTGATTGGGATTAACTCAATCAAGAACCTGCAAGAAAGTCTGGGACAGTATGTGACGACCAAAGATATTGATGGAAAACAGGTTTTTGTACAGAACAGATATAAAGATGATAAAACTCCATTATACTTTACAGAGCTTAAGCATAATATGATTGCTTCAACTTATCACCCTAAGCTTCTAAGTAAAGAGTATCTCCAATTCTATAATGAAGTGGCGAGTACTAAAGTTGATGGCTTGATCAATGCAATCTTTTTTCCGAAGAAAGCGGGAGAAAATTGGCAAGGTTTTGCCGAGGGAGAAAACCAGTTAGCCGAGTTGGAACTTAAGGGCTCGGCTCGTTCAGTGGCGAGACAAAAAAATACTCTTAAGAATATTCTTAATTTAGCAAAGCAAGTTGCTCTTGACTCTGAAAAAACGAGTTTAACTGTCAATATTGACCAACCGCGAGTGAGCTTTGATGTTGATTGGGCGCTCAAGGCCGGTTCTACTTCGGCATTGATGCTCACCCAATTAAAGGGAAGTGAGCACCAATTATTAAAATATGCAAGCGGAGCATCTTTCTTGTTAAGTCTGCAACTCCCAAAAACTACTTTACAACTCATTATCCAAGAGTGGAATCGCTTAGCACTGAGCACGATTCAGCCCAAAATGGCGAGTCAAAACAGTAAGAGCAAAAAGAATAATAAGAACAAAAAGAAGAAAAGAGCTAAAAACTTAGCACCTGTATTAAGTGAGTCTCTTGAGTTAGTCAGTGACTACTTAAAGCTAACGCAAGACGCAAGTCAGCATTTAGCTGGTAGCTTACTCTTAGCCACCATTCCGTTTGAGCAAGCACAAAAAAACAGTAAGACAAAGGCCACTGCTGATGATGAAGCCCTAGATGAAAGCCTATTTTTACCACCGACTAACGCTAAAGCATTGCGTTGGCTTGGTCTATTTGGTCACAGCAACCAAGCTCAGATTTCAGAACAAATCAACAAGATCTTATCTGTATATCAAGTCCCTGAGATTGCCAAAAATATGAAAAAACGAGGGCTGAAGATTAACATTAAAGAGGAACGCTATGAAAGCAACAAGCAAGTGCTTCAAACCACTCATATCAAGACTCGTATGCCTCGTACATCGCCTATTTTACGTCCACTTCGTCCTCAGTTAAAAGAATTATATAATGCTCATCTGTGGATTACTGAAAATCTAGGAGCGGTTGGTTTTGCTAATTCTTGGAAACAAAGTTTTGATCGTTTATTGCAAGCATTAAATCAGCAAGACGCTCAAATGGACTCCTTGATTGCTCAAGCAGTAAAGGCCGGTTTAGCTCAGCCAAGCCTCTTTTTATATTTAGACCCACTCAGTACGATTGGGGCACTTAAAAGAGGGAAAGCCGGATCGATCTTGTTACCTTTACAAATGATGTTTGCAGCAGCTAAACCAAGCGAAGGCTTATCCTTAACTCTACAAGCTAATCAGCAAAGTCTAAAGGCCAGACTAAATGTACCACACAGCCTACTCAATGCCATAAAGGCAGGGATGAGTGGTACAGGTCTTAGTCAATAGTTTGCAAAGCTTGCCTATCTCACTAAACTTAGTTAAGCACATCATATTCTCTTAATCTAAACTCTCTATTGAGTACCTAGATTCACCCAAGCTTAAGAGCACATAGCCATGATTAAACTCAATTATAACAGACTAACACAACAGCGCTTAATGCCATCATTTTTTCTTTTGCTCAGTATCATGAGCATTAGCTTTACAGGATGCTTAGACGATCCGGTTAAACCGTCTTCCGAAGTTGAATTAGAAGCTGATGCAGAACTGAATACTGTTGACCAAGACTTTATACCTGATCAAATGATGGATGCTGAGCTTGACATGGACATCGACATGGAAATGCTAAGCTGTGCTGCCGATGGAGACTGCGAAACCGGTCGCTGCGTTGAAGGTGCTTGTGTGCAAGAGTGTAGTTCACCAACCGACTGTCCCGGTCGCTTTGATGACTGTCGAAGTGGGCGCTGTTATAATCGTTGTTTTGGCGCTGGTACCTGTTTTAATGGTGGTGTTTGCTTAAATGGGATTTGTGTGGATGAACAATGTGAAGAAGACAGCGACTGTGAAGACGGTCGTCTGTGTCGGGGTCAATTATGTGTTCGTCCTGACCCTTGTTCTAGCGATGATGAGTGTAGTTCGCGCCAAAGATGTATTGAAGGTAACTGTGAAGCACTTTCAGTTTGTGGAGGGGATGCCAATTGTGCCGATGATGAGATTTGTGTGAATGGTCGCTGCTCTCCAGTCGCTCAATGTGAAGAAAATGGAGACTGTACCGAGGGCGAAGACTGTGTTGCCGGTCGTTGTGTACCCGGTTTATGTCGTGGCGAAGTCGATTGTGAGCTTGGACAGATTTGTGAAGCTGGTGAATGTATTGATCCTCCAATGATTTCAGTAGATCGAGTGGTTATTCTTAATACAGCCCGTTCCTTGCTTGTGGGCCAAAACTTAGAGTTACGAGCAGTAGCCTTGGACAGCAATGGACAAATCGTTGCCTCATCGGGCTTTACCTGGCAGGTGGCCCCAGAGCTTACCGGTGAGATAGATGCGACAAACTTGTTTACCGCCGGTCCTGAAGCAGGAGAAGCTTCAATTACTGCACAGTGGCAAGACCCTGACACCGGAATGATCGTCAGTTCCTTGCCCTTGATCTTACCCGTTTTAGAACCACTTCCACCAGTTGAGGCCGGCTGGCGAGTTCGTGTTGCCGATGGTGCCAGCGGACGTCCGCTTGCCGGTGCTGATGTTTATGTTGATGGTGACGTATATACGACTGATAGTGAAGGTATTGCAACCTTTGATAATCAAGCTGACCGCTTAAGTTTTACAGTCATGTCACCAAATCATGATACGGTCAGTGTGGTCGGGATCAGTCAGCGCTCGCTATATCTCCCTTTACAACCTTTAAGTGATGACAGCCGAATCGCAGGATTCACCGGAGAGCTAGACTTTTCAGATGTACGCAATAACGGTCAGGTTGAATTAGGACTAGCCGGTGGGGCTTTTGCCGATGGTTTGTCACAAATTACTTTCTTCGACTTGCTAGGGCAGTTATTTTTTACCGAAGTGGATGCGGGCCCAATCAATGCAACAATTCCTTTACCTGGCGGGCTTGTCGCTCAAGCCAATGTACCTTTCCTTGGTGACTTTGCGATCAAAGATGAATATGCAGTCATCACCACAGAGGGCTTCCAACTTGGTTGGTCTTTTGGTGGCCGAATTGCAATTCAAACCGTTTTAGGGCTTTTGCAGGATGGCAATATTTCTGTAGGTAGAGTTTTGGGCGTTCTTTTACCATTCTTTGATCAGTTTGAGCATGGTATTCAAGCAATTCCTGAGCTTGTAGGTTATGACCCAGTCGCCGATGTAAATGACCAAGATCGTGATGGTGATCGACGTGAGCTTGTGCCTGATTACGCACAGTTCCCCGAAATCAATTTAAGACCAAGCCAAGCTCAAAACTTACGGCTTGCGGTTGATTTACCTGAAGTTTTTGATACGGAGGGAGACCCGATTGCCCTTTTACTTGCCGGTGTTGATATTGTTGATGTTGGTTTTGTTCCTTTAGGTCTGACAGCGACTCAAGAAGGTGGGCTCATTCCAATGAGAATGGCGCCGGCTTATCAAGGCTTACAGGTGGGTGACTATGTTGTTCTTGCTTTGAGCGCTCGCTTTAACAATCGTATTCCTCGAGATATTTCAGGCTTAATGCAAAGATTTAGCCGCATTCCAGAACAGGTGAATCTAGCCGACAGCTTTATGACTCCTCCTGAGTACTCTCTGTGGGAGCCTGCTTTCCGACGTTTAACGCCCGAGATTCCAGATGAGGCTGACTTATTACGGGTTTCTTTCCGAGGGGGTGTGGGACGTTGGGTGGTTTACTTTGGCCAAGAAGCAGCCGATACAGTGCGCTTACCCTTTCCCATTGACCCTAATACACCAGATTTAACAGTTGGCCTTGATGTTCGCTTTGATGCCATTGACTTAGAGCCCGGAGTGACTCTAAATGAGCTTGTGGGTGAAGGCGGTATCGGTGATATCCTTCAGCTTGATCAATTTACACAGCGCTTCAGTAGAAGAGTTGATAACGGACGGTAAATTACTTGCTCTTTAATTCCTTTGAATACATAGCCTTTTTTTTGGTGGTCTATACGCTTTATTGGGCCTTTGCTCACCATGCTCGCCTTGCTATGGGCCTGCTTTTAGGAGCAAGCTTACTTTTTTATGCTTGCTGGAATCCATATTATCTCATTCTGATCATCAACTCGTCTTTAGTGGACTTTATTACCGGTGGAATTATTGATCGAAGTGATGATCCGGTGCGTCGTAAGCGATTAATGCTGGCATCGGTGATTTATAACTTAGGGATTTTAGGGATTTTTAAGTATTTCAACTTCTTTATGCAAAGCTTTGATGATGCGGTCACTCATATGGAGCTATGGGACTTCTTTATGCTTGGTGAGTTATATCTACCAGGAGGTCGCCTAACCGCATTGCTACCGGTTGGAATTAGCTTTTTTACCTTTCAGTCAATGAGCTACACTATCGATATCTATCGCGGAGATCTAAAACCGGTTAAATCTTTTTCGCATTATCTGTTATTTGTGAGCTTTTTTCCACAGTTAGTGGCAGGTCCAATCGTACGAGCAAGAGACCTACTCCCTCAACTGTTAGAGAGACCACCAGTCACAAGAGAAATGAGTGGCCGAGGCTTGTATTTAATCGTATTAGGGCTTTTTAAGAAGATTGCCATTGCTGATTATTTAGCGATTAACTTGGTTGATCGCGTTTTTACCACTCCTGAAGGATACAGTAGCGTCGAATCTTTGTTTGGTGTTTATGGCTATGCCTTGCAGATTTACTGTGACTTTAGTGGCTACAGTGATATTGCCATTGGCTCTGCCTTGCTTTTGGGTTTTAGCTTTCCGGATAACTTTAGAACCCCTTATCAGTCTAAAAACTTACAAGAGTTTTGGCGTCGTTGGCATATCTCGCTTAGTTCATGGCTAAGAGATTATCTGTACATCTCCTTGGGTGGAAACCGTAAGGGCAACAAACGTACTTACTTTAACCTATTGATGACCATGGTTTTGGGTGGTTTGTGGCATGGGGCAGGGTGGAACTTTATTATTTGGGGTATTTTACATGGCGGTGCACTTGCTTTGCATAGATTATGGCATGAAAAAGGTGCACAAGTTGCTTGGTATCAAAGGATTAAAGACACTCAAATGTGGATGATTGCTTCCTTGGTATTTACCTTTCATTATGTATGTTTTGCGTGGATCTTTTTTAGAGCACCAAGCTTTAGTGAAGCAAGTCGGGTGATTAGTCAGATCTTTGTGGGTGGCTGGGGTCTTGTAAATATCAACTCTCATCTTGCTTTAGTTTTAGCAGGAGGCTTTTTATTACACAGTTGCTCACATAATTTCTTTCAAAAAACGGTTGAGCGTTTCACCGCTTTGGCACCACTTCCTCAAGCGATTGCTCTCTTTATTTCTGCCTTAGTCATCAAGCAACTCGCTGTTTCTGAAGCTGTTCCCTTTATTTATTTTCAGTTTTAAGCAAGCTGTACTATGATTGAGACTTGCCAAGATCTTGATCTAACGTATATGCATTAAGTTGGATCAAGACCAGTTGAACTAAGACAAGTTGAATCAAGACGATTTCTTCGACACAGAGAGATTTGGGTAAAAGCTGAAAATATGGAGCATCCAAGACCACAGCCTCATGCGAGCTATACGCTCATTTTCTTACTTTTAATCGCAGCGATTTCTCAAATAGTTGGAGAAGTCATTAGACCGATTGGAACAGAAGATCAAGAACAGGACTTTGCTGTAGAACAGGTGAATCCAACTCGGTCGCACTTGATGAAAGTGAGTCGTTTTTTGACTTGGACCCCAAAAAAAGCAAGTGCCTTTTTACCGCGTTTGTTTAGGCCGGATGAAAAAATTGCTGAAGAGCAACTTGTGGTCGAAGAAATAAACGATGATTTATTGATTAATGATCTGTCGTCTAATCATGAGGAAATAGACGAAGAACAAGGGCAAGAAAAACTTGAGAGACAGTCAGATGAATTGGCCGATCATGTTGCCCATGTACCCATTAAAAAGACAACACAAGACATCGCTCCAGATCAGCTAAGTTCAGAAGACTTGGCGATTGCAAGTGAAATAAAGTTTCATTCAGGTGGAGACGACGAAAATGAACTAGGGACGATAAAACCTAATAAGTCAAACCAAACTCAAATATTGGTAAAGCAAAAAAATAAGTCTAAAGATACACGACACTTACTTGCTACATCTAGTTCAAAGACAACAAAACAAAAGCAATCAGCTCAGCGAGTAGCCCCTAAAAAGAGTGCAAAAGATGAGGCTAAGCAAAAAGATAAACTTATAAACTCAACGATAAGCAAAAAAAGTAAGAATACTCAGCAGAAGACCACAGCAAATATAGCTACAAGTGTTAAAAGCAAGACGAGTGAAGAATCTCCTAAACCAAAAGTTAAGAAAAGAAAGCGTAGAAAGCGTCGCTATACCAAAAGCGGAATACTGATTCATGGAATCGAAGACCCTAACTCGGCAATGAAATCCTTTTATACTAAACTGAGTACGATTAAAGCCAAAGGCTCCAAGGTCAGAGTTGTTCACTATGGAGATTCGTTAATTGCCGGTGATTATGTGACACGTACTGTTCGGCGTTTGCTACAAAAAACCTTTGGGGATGCCGGTCATGGGTTCTTTTTATCCGGAAAGGGCTCTCGTTGGTATGGGCGCCGTTGGATCGACTTAAGAAGTAAAGGTAAGTGGATCAAAAAGAGATTTACCAAAGCTAAAAAAATGGGTCGAGAGTATGGTTTAGGTGGAGTCAGCTTCACCAGTTCAACCCGTGGACATTGGGTTAAAGCCAAAGCCACAGGCACAAGCATAGGCGCTAAGGTTGACTATATTGAATTACACTATTTAGTGAGGCCAAATGGTGGTAGTTTTAAACTAGACTTTGCCGGACAGACCCAAGAACTGAGTACCGCTTCAGAAACAGAGTTCACTAAAACAATTAAGATTAAGGCACCTAGTTCAGGCAAATGGGAAGCGAAGATTACTCTCAATGGCGACGGGAAAGTCACTTTATTTGGCTTTACCTTTGAGCGGAATAAGGGTGGTATTGTCTATGACTCTTTAGGGCTTGAAGGGGCCAGAGCCAAGCTATTACTAAATCTCAGTACACCCGAATGGACCAAGCAAATCAGAAGACGTAATCCCGATCTATATGTTCTTCATTATGGGACCAACGAAAGTGTCAACTCTAGAATGAATATGGAACTGTATAAAAAGAGTTTAAAACAAGTTATTAAGCGTTTTAAGCGTGCTTTACCACGCGCTTCTTGCTTGTTGGTTAGTCCTATGGATAGGGCTAAAAAAGATGAGGAAACCGGCAAGATTAAAAGCATGCGCATCGTTTCTAAGATTGTTTCGGCACAGCGGGAAGTTTCACTCGCTGAAGGCTGCGCATTTTGGAGTACCTATGATGCAATGGGAGGGCGTGGTTCAATGTCACGTTGGTATAATGCCTCACCCAAACTCGCCGGTGGTGATTTAACACATCCCACAAGTAGCGGAGCAAACCGAATTGGAGCCATGTTTTTTGCGGCGCTGATGGATGCTTACAAACACAGGTAAAGCGACAATGAGTCACAAAGATACCCACATCAAACTTGGCCGAAACACAGCTGCCCTCATCATCACCAATCGCCAAGATCAGGTACTTTGGTGTAAACGAGGCGAAACCGCTCCCTTTTTAGGCTCATATTGGGCCTTTGTTGGCGGTATGGTCAGTTCTTTAGATCTACAAGTCAGCACTGAGCCACGATCTATTTTAAAAACAACGGCTTTACGAGAAGCAAATGAGGAACTTGGGCTAGAACTCAAGATTGATGAGCTTAATTTAGATCATTTAGAATGGGTAGGCTCATGGTCGACTCCCCCCTATTTACCCAAGCAAATCATTTGTGACTTTTTTACGATTGAGGCGGGTTCTCTTGGCTTAGAGCACAACTCATTACCGCCATTTGCCAAGCGACAAAAAGATCAAGAACTTGAGGAAGTTGCTTGGGCGAGTCCGCAAGAGTTTTATCAGCGTTGGCAGCAAGGACAGGTAACTCTAGCCCCACCCACGCTCGCTTTTTGTAGGGCTATGGCTCAGCAACAAACTCTTGCTCAGGCAGCCACCTTATATCCAGAGCTTCTGCGACTGAATCAGGTTACACCTAGTATTCAACTTCTTCCCTTAAGATCAGCAACCTTGCCACCAGCCACCCACACCAATTGCTATCTTGTGGGCACTCAAGAGTTTTACATTGTAGACCCCGGCTCTAAGATAAAAAGTGAGTTAGATAAGCTCTATCATGAAATTGAGCATAGGCTTGCTCAGGGCGATACTCTTTTAGGTACGATTTTAACCCATCATCATCATGACCATTGTGCTGGCCTAAATGATTTACGCTCACGTTATCCACAACTGCTCTTTGCTCATCCTTTAACGGCTCAGCTTCTTAAGATTGATGACTATACTCCTCTTCTTGAGGGACAGACTTTGGCTTGGAAAGACTCGGTTCAAGGTCAAGACTATATCGAAGTATGGCATACGCCAGGGCATGCTCCTGGTCATATTTGCTTAGTTCATCATCGTAGTCAAACAGCGATTGTCGGTGATATGGTAGCAGGGGTGGGTAGTATTGTAATTGAGCCCGACGACGGTGATATGGAAGCCTATCTTGACAGCTTAGAACGCCTTAAGAGAAGAGGTTTTCAACGTCTTTTACCTAGTCATGGCCCACCGATTGCAAATACTAACTATCTTCTTACTCATTATATACAGCATCGTTTAGAGCGCGAAGCCAAGATCTATCAAGCCTTGCCCCAGGCATTTGAGCTGAATCAAGGAGCCGGTGAACTGTCTTGGTTGAGTTTGGCCGAAGTGGTTGCTAAAGCCTATAGCGATGCTCCGGCAGTGGTTAAAAAAGGTCGCTATGGTGGGCTAGCCGGACAAGCCGCATTATCACATTTAATCTATCTTGAAAAACAGGGTAAGGTGCTTTGTAGCGAGACCAAGGCTACAACAAAAAGTCGGTGGTTAGCTTATCATCCGTACCTAGATCGCTTTGCACACTCTTTAGTTCGTTTGAAAGCAATGATGAATACCCTAAGAGTCCAGTGTCCTTGGGATAGAAAGCAAAGTTTGAATAGCCTTAAGCGCTATCTGATCGAAGAAAGTTATGAAGTTCTTGACAGTATGTCTGATGAGCAGGAACACCGCGAAGAATTAGGTGACTTATTTTTTCAAATCCTTTTTCAGTCGGTGATTCGTGAACAAGATCAACACTTTGATTTGGCTGACGTGTTTGATGCCCTTGCCAATAAACTTTCTCGCCGACATCCTCATGTTTTTGGAGATTTACATGTTACTGATGCTACTGAGGTAAAAGATCTTTGGCAAAGCATAAAAGCTCAAGAGCGTCAAAAAAAAGCTGAGCAAAAAAACAAGCAAGAAACAATCAGTGAACATGTTCATCAACAGCAAACAAGCCTTTTGAGCGGTATACCAAAGTCCGCACCTGCACTATTAAAAGCCCAACTCATTGGAGAAAAAGCTGCTACCGTTGGCTTTGAATGGCCCTCTGTTGAGGGTGCACTTGCTAAGGTTGATGAGGAAAGGCTTGAGGTGATTGAAGCCATTCAAAGTGGTACCCAAGAGCAAGTTTTATCCGAACTAGGCGACTTGTTTTTCGCAGTAGTTAACGTCTGCCGGCATATGGACATAGATCCACAAAGAGCCTTGGAGTCAACCAATCAAACCTTTAGCAAGCGTTTTCAATATGTTGAGTATCTGGCACAGCAAAAACAGCTTGATTTAAAACAACTGCATATTGATGACTTGGAAGAACTTTGGCAACAAGCTAAGGCCTATCTAACATCATAAGCTCAAGAGTAGAATTAAAGTATGCTTCACGATATAACAGTAAGCTGTTGCACAGATGAAACATGATTATCGAATAAACTCTCTGAACTTAGTAATTATCTAAGAAAAACTGTTTTTTAATTTTTGGCACAGTCAATGCTTAGGAAACTCACAATTAGTGATCAACACAAAACTCACAATTTCATCAAGGAGTTCAATTATGACCTTTAGTATGATGCCTATTATTGGCGGAGCCTTAATTGGCTTATCAGCAACCATCCTTTTAATGTTTAACGGAAAGGTTGCTGGTATTAGTGGAATATTTAATGGCGTACTCACCGGTGATGCTTTGCATTGGAAAGCGCCTTTTGTTGCTGGTCTACTCATCAGTGGATTAATCGCAGTTTTTATGGGTGAAAACCTAGGATTAGAGCAAGCTTTCACCAATACAGTACCCCGTAATTTGGTTGTGACTGCTTTGGCTGGCTTGTTGGTAGGCTTTGGTACTCGAATCGGAAATGGTTGCACCAGTGGTCATGGGATCTGTGGTTTAGGTCGAGCATCCAAGCGCTCTTTTGCCGCAACAATGGCCTTTATGATGACTGGTGCCATTGCTGCTTATGTCACTCAAAACATTATTTTAGCTCTAGTTAGCTAAGTCTTTAAGGAGACCTAATATGCACGGTTTTATTTCATTAATCAGCGGCTTAGTTTTTGGATTTGGCTTGATTCTATCTGGTATGACTCAACCTGGTAAAGTCATAGGCTTTTTAGACTTTTTAGGTGGGAACTGGCAATGGGATTTAATGGGGGTTATGGGTGGGGCTTTAACCGTTCATGCCTTAACTC
The DNA here is from genome assembly GCA_937146725.1 of uncultured Myxococcales bacterium. GTDB lineage: Bacteria > Myxococcota_A > Bradymonadia > UBA7976 > VGTA01 > CAKZRU01. The sequence continues at coordinate 6,329 of CAKZRU010000024.1, read as the reverse complement.
GTATTTTTGTAATGAAGCGAAGTGGTCCGGTTTTAGGCGGTCAATTTCCTTCTTTTGGAAGTATGATTGATAAGCGCTTGGTGACTGGTGCAGCGATTTTTGGCTTAGGTTGGGGGATCGCTGGTTTTTGCCCTGGCCCAGCCATCGTTTCGGCCATGACCTTTGAAACGCCTGTGCTAGTTTTTGTTGCAGCAATGTCAGTTGGAATGACCTTGGCAAAGTTTGTTCCCTCAAAGTAAAGTCGCATAATAAAGTCGCATAAAAAAACGCGATTCATATCTTGCAGGATCAAGCACAATTGATTTAATACATCCTTCCTAGCCAATCAAGATGCACGATTGGTTAAGCGGGAGATGGATATGCAAAAAAAAAGAATCGCTTTAATTTCAACCGGTGGCACGATTGAAAAAACCTATAATCCTCTTGAGGGGATTTTGCACAATGAGGTAAGTGTACTTGATGTAATGCTTGGCCAACTAACTCTAGCTGGCCTTAAGCTTGATCGTGTTCAGTTAATGAACAAAGACAGCCTTGATATGAGCCCACGAGATCACGAACTCATTGCCTTTACCACAGAAGCGATGTTGGAGCATCATGATGGTGTTGTGATCGTGCATGGCACTGATACTTTAGAAAAAAGTGGTGAAGCCTGTTTTAAGCGTTTACAAGAAAGCCAAGCTTTTCATGGGCCTGTCGTCTTTACAGGTGCTATGCGTCCCTATGAACTCCGATCAACTGATGCGCTCCAAAATCTAACAGAAGCTTTGATCGCTGTACAAATCTTGCCGGCCGGTGTTTATGTTGCTATGCACAGTCAAGTCTTGGCATTTCCCGAAGTCGTTAAAGACAGAGAAAAACTGTGTTTTATTAAGAAATAATCGACTGTTAAATGACGAATTAGCGGGTGTAATCTTGGGGATTTAAGTTCTGAATACTGAAACTAGGAAACAAAGATAAGTAGTCTAGTAACAACTGTTCTCGCTCTTGATATTCACGCTGTCCTAGATACCAGAGTTCTAATTCTAAATGAGCCTGCTTAATCCCCTCAAGATGACTTAAATCCCATGCTGTATTTAGTGGTGGTTTAACTTTAAAAATCTTTTGAAAGAGCTTCTGAACCTTGCTCTGATTCAAAGAACTGAGTGCTTGTTGACGCTCAAGTCTCAGCGAATCAAGCTTTTGCACATAGTGCTGACTCTTGAAGTGCTCTGCTTGAGAATATGTAGCTATGGGTAAGTTAATACCAAGCTCGGCAATCATGCGTTGATCATTCACACGACGATCATAATTGAGTTCAATAAACTCAAGCCATTGATGCTTACTTAAGCGTTGCTTTTGTTCTTGCAAAGTCAATTGAATGAGCGCTTCTAATTCTTTTAAACTCAAGTGTTGAAGCGCTTTAGTCTGGCTTTGCTGATGGGATAAACTTTTAATTTGCTCAAAAGTGATAAAGGGTAAGCACGTTGTAAGTGCTGTACTTTGTTCTTCGGCAAATACCTTTAAGTCATCAGGGATAAGCTGATTTGGAACAGAAAGAGCTGAGAGCCAACTCGCTTTAAGCCTAAATCTTGTCCATTCAAGATTTGCTTTACTTTTTTGGCGCTGAACTTGAGCATATTTTTTTTGCAAGACCTGCTGCGTCAGTAAGGTACTCATACCCGATTCTAAAAGACTTTGGTTCAGGTCTATTTCTGCTTGAATTAATTTTTCTTGATAGAAAAAGAAGCGCTGTTTTTTTATGAGGGCTTGATCAGCGATATAATCTCGAAGTTTTGTAATAAAGCGACTTTGTTGTTTCAGCTTAAGCCAATACTTACTTAAATCCTCTTCATTGATTTTAAAGCGACTAATACTGCTGAGGGCTTCTTGAGTGGATAAAAACTTGGGAAAGTACCAACGTAAACCGATTCTTGCCTGTGCCTGTTCCCAAGTCAGTGCGCTTGCTGCACTTTCAAAGCGAGTACGTAATTGGGGACTTTTAGGTATATTTAGGCGCTGGCGAGCTTGCATGAGCTGGGCTTCAAGGACTTTTTGGGCTGCAAGCAAGGAGACTTGTTCTTTTTTGACAGCTTGTTGGATCTGCCTGTAACACAAATTAGCTTCATCGTTGGTTTTACCCCAAGTGTACTTAGGTACTAAAAGCATCGCTGTGATGATCAGATTAAAGACTTGATGGTTGTAGTTTAACCGCTTTAAAAGGGCAGATTTCATGATAGTCATTGCCATAATACTGACAGGTTTCATAGTGTGCTAAACCATGAAACTGAAAAGGGTAGCCCCCAAGGGATTTGGGTATTTTGCTCAGTAGTGTCATCATCTAAGTCGGTGATTTCAGCCTCAAACATAAGACCATATACCTTGGGTAACTCACCAAATAAGGCCTGTTGGCCAAGCGTTTGGCTTCCCTGTATTTGCAATAAATCAGGTAAAACATTGACTTGCTGTGCCACATTAATAACTTTCACATGATATTGGGGCGAGTCGACTAATAATGGTGACTCAAGGTGTATTGTTAAGTTCTGACCATGCTTAAATGGTTGATCTAATTGGTTCACTTGCCAAAGCCTAACTGTCTCTTGTTTGGGCTGTATCGTTGCAAGAGGCTCTCCGGCTAAGCAACTTTGTCCTTTTAGCGCAAGATTCAAATGACTTATGAGTCCGGATGTAGGCGCTCTGATTGTTTCTACGCCATCAATATAGTGATTTAAGTGCTCTTGGCTTTGTTGCCATGCTTTCAATTCAGCTTGATAGGCTTTAAGCAAGTCTTGATGGTTCAATGGGGCCTGTTTTTCTGTAGCTGAATGTAGGTCTAGACTTTTCTCAAGATTTTGTAGTTGAGTTTGTACTGTGAACTCTTGATTCTTTTGTGGGCCTACTTGAACTTGTGCTGATTTTAATTCTGCTTGGGCCCAAACCAAATCCCGTACAGGCGCTCGGCCTTTTTTGACCGCTTTTTGTATGTTCTTAATCCCTTTATTTAAGGCATTTATTTGAGCCTCGAGTTTAAGCCTTGCGCCTTTTAATGCCCATAAATCACGACTTTTTTGTTTGGCCAGCCCCTCAGTTTGAAGACGCATTTGTTGCTGTGCCAAGTTCTCTTCGACTATTTTTGCTTCAATCTCTTTTTGCTTACGAATAACGCTTTGCTCAAGATTATGCTTTAAAAGTCTTAGCTCGCGACTTTGAAAGCGAGCAATTATGTCGTTTTGATTTACATAATCCCCTGGACTAGAAATCATAGAAACCTGTCCTGCTTGTGGGCAACGAACACTGACAGGGGCTAAGCCATAAATCCCAACTATTTTCGTTTTGGCTTGGTAAGGACTCATTAGCTCTAACCATAGGTAAGCACTGAAGATTAGGCCAATGATCACTAAAGCTCTGAGGTACACTGTAAAACTCAAGGTTAATTTACCAATCCTTAAAGCTCAAGATGATGATCTTGAGATAAAAGTGATAGTTCTTCCACGCCAAACTGTGTTTTTAACTCAGTAAACAGGCTTGCTCGATTATGCTCTTTTTTAACTGACTGACGACGTCCTTTCAAGGTAACATGATAGCTCATTTCTGAACCTTCTCCTTGCGACCCTTCTCGCATAGAAATCAGTTGATAGCTTGAGCAATATGTTCTAAGCACTTGCTCGAGAGCCAATTGAGGAGAAGATGCATTTGTTTCTGATCCCGTAGTGTAAGGAAGCCAAAATCTGAGCACACCATCAAAGCGAAACTGAGCTCCAACCTTACCCTTTGATAAAAGATAAGCAACCACACAAAACAGCATTGTAAAGATACATGTGATCGCATAAAGCCGAAGTCCACAAGCCAACCCAGAAACAAGTGCCGCAAAAACAAAACTCATTTCCCAAAGGTCTCTTGTGTTCACTCTAAATCTAAGCATGGCCATGCTACCAATCAGGCCAAGACCCAAGGCATAATGACTTGCTAAGGCCAACATAAGAGCGGTCGCACTCAAAGTAATTAAGCTTAACCCATTCACAAATCTTCGGCTAAAGGATAAGCCCTCATAGCTAAGTTCATAACTTAAAGAAAGGGCCTGCCCCATGGCCACAGAAAGCATAAAGCTTGGTAATACTGTGCTTAGATCAAACAGGAAAGAATGCATAATGCTTTATACTCGCAAGAAAAACATCAGAGCAAAGTACACCATGCTCACTTGTTTTAAGAATCGACTGAATTAAACGTTGACTGACTAGAAGCTTGAAGTTGGTTTCTGTATAATTGACCAATCGCATCAGAAGAATCAATACTTAGCACATATTTACTCACACCAATGACTTCTAGATCGTGTTTGTGAGTTAAGGTAGACATCCACATAGGTATTCTTTTTTCGCTTTTAAGTTCCATGATGACATCAGCTTGTTTGCTTTTTAGGGCATGTGCATAATCCACTCTTTTCCAAAGATTTTCATAGTCATCAATGAGCTGAGAAGAAATTCTATAATCATTGCTTGGTCTTGCTTTGACTCGATAATCAAAGGTCACTCGGGCATAGTCTCCATCTGGGCTTTGAAAGCCTTCTCGTTCATAGCCCACCCAATAATGGGGACTTGCTTGATAGCGATCTTTCCACCATAAGAACTCTTCAAGGGTTTGTTTTTGTTTAAGAGATAAACCTTGTAGTATCCCTTGTCTTTCACGCCTTGTAGTCGCAGCTAAATGAGGCTGAAATAGGGCTTGATACTGTGACTGATTTAAGCAAACTCGGCTTTTCCAAATCATACCTCTCACTTTTCGCTTAATCTCCAAAAAAATAGCATCTGAACCATAGGTTCTAATGCGGAGTTTAAGCCTTTCTGAAACTTGATTTTCGTTCGCCTGATAAAAGGGCCGATCAATGCCATCTAAATAAAGGCTTAAAACCGTATATGCGCCGTTTTTTGAGTTTTGATCGGCTTTAACAAAGGGATGTATGCTTGCTTTGATCTGAGCGACTTGCGCTAGAGATAGTAAGTATTTTTGCTCATATCGTTCAATACTTTCCATATCTTAACTCAGGCAACTCTCATCACTTTTTGTTACAGCAGGTTGGCAGCAAGCTCTGCCAATGGACTTCGCTCTCCTTGATACAAATGTATATGAGCAGCACACTTTTGGCCTTGAAACTTACGGACCACATGCATCATCCCGTTATTTTCCGCATCTAAATAGGGATGGTCAACTTGATATGGATCACCAATCAAGACAATTTTGGTGCCTTCTCCGGCTCGAGTCAATATGGTTTTAGCCTCATGACTACTTAAGTTTTGTGCTTCATCGATGATCATATATTGCCTAGGAATTGAGCGACCTCTGATAAAGGTGATCGGAGTCACTTCGATCAAGCCCATTTCCACCAGCTCATCACCCTGTGTACGGGTTCTGTGACTTTGCCTTCTTGCCTTTTGGCGCAAAAGAAAATCTAAGTTGTCAAAAATAGGCTGAAGCCATGGTTCCATCTTTTCTTCAAGGCTACCGGGTAAATAACCAATATCCCTACCCAATGGAAAGATTGCTCGACTCACTAAAACTCGCTCATAAAGCTCTATCTCTGTGACTTGTTGCAAGCCTGATGCTAAGGCTAATAATGTTTTACCAGTGCCTGCCTTTCCAATCATAGTCACCAAAGATTTACTTGGGTCAAGCAGAACACTCAAAGCATGAGCCTGCTCATCATTACGTGCTTGTAGCCCCCACACCTTGTCATAGTGTAAGCTTTTAGAATCATCTTGCTTGTCTATATTATATTTGGCTTGGTTGGATGTATTAAGGGCAGGTTTGGTATGGTCAAGAGAACTAGAGTCTTGGCTAGAATCAGAATCTTGGACAGAATCAGAATCTTTAATAGAGCCAAAATCTAACCAATCAAAGGCTTGAACGCCTACAGCATCCGCTCTAATTCTCAAATTACAATCTTTGGTAATCAATTTGGCATCGTATTGCTTAGCACAATGCAAGATCAAGTCGTCATAAACTAAGCTTGCCAAATCGCGGTAGCGAGAGGGTGATTCATGAGAGGTACTGACTATTTTGATTATGGGGCCCCGTTGAGTTTTTACCCCTGTTTGCAAAGAACCTTGTTGCCTGAGTCGATCTAGCTTTCTAGCGATTTCTCTTGCCTTTTGGCCACGCTCATTAAGCTCTGTTTTATGTAGATCTAATTCTTCTAAGGCATATAAAGGGATCAAGATTTCTGGGTGAATGAGCTGATTAGATGATGAGTTTATAGATGATGAGTTTGCTTTCAAGTCTAGGTGGGCCACGGAAAGCAAGCCATCAACCACCCGATCATCATGTAATAAAACACTCGTATCAATCACAAATCGTGTACC
>CAKZRU010000023.1 GCA_937146725.1 uncultured Myxococcales bacterium | reverse complement strand
ATGCCCGCTCATTTACGCTTTCAATCCCAGACTTGGGCCACTCACCATGTGGTCTCACGCTGTATTCAAGGCTTTGCTTTTTTAAAGCCCACCCGAGAGATCCGAGCCACTACCAAAGGCGTTTTGGCCTATGCGCTTGAGAAGTACCAAGACACAATAGAATTCCACCATTATGTGGTTCTCAGCAATCACTTTCACTTCTTATTAAGTGCTCAATCAAGCCAAGACTTAGCCGGATTTATGTGTTTTTTTAAGGGCAATCTTGCCCGAGAGCTCGCCCGCATTCACGACTGGCATGGAACTCTTTGGCAAAAACGATACTCAAGTGAGGAAATCCTTGATGAAAAGGGACTAGAAGAAGTCTTTAAATACATTACTCAAAACTCGGTAAAAGAAGGTTTGGTTGACCATCCCAAAGATTGGACCGGGCTTCATGGCTATCGGCAACTTGTTATGGGCAAAAAAGTCTGTGGCCCATGGATTGATCGTACTGCTTATTATCATTCTCTGCAACGCCGTGAGGGTAAGTTGATCAGTGAGTTTACTACCACACACCAAATTAAGCTGACCCCCCCTCCAATGTGGGCGCATTTATCCAAATCTGAGTACAAGCAAAAGTGCATAAAGCTTAGTGCTGAAGCGACTCGTGATGCGCTGATCAAGCGAGGCTCAAAGCCTGCATTAGGTATGAGAATGGTGCTGAGTGAAAACGTATGCAAAGTAAGACCTACCAAGAGGAGTACTCGTCCGTTATGCCGGACCAAGTGCATTCAAAGGCTTAAGGCTTATCAAAAGCTATACTTTGAGTTTAAGGCCAAGTTCCAAGAGGTTTCAGCCGATTTAAGACAGGCAATTCGACTCGGTTTTGATACTGCTTCGGTTTGCTTTCCTGCTGGTGGCGTGCCTTTATTTGGCGGTCGCTATTCACCGGATTGAGATAGATATAGCGATGATGTAATGGCCTTTGAGTTTTTGGTAATAGTAAGTTTAACAGCATAAGGACTTTGATATCGGATGTTAAGTTTTAAAGCTTTAACTTTGAGTTAAGGCATGGGAGAGGTGCGCTTAGTCATGGGTGATAATAAACTTAGGGGATATTTTATGTATTTTGCTGATTCTTTGTTTGTTTATGTTTAATTCTTTGTTTAATTCTTTGTTTAATTCTTTGTTTAATTCTTTGTTTAGTTTATTCTTTGTTTAGATTCTTTGTTTCTGTTTCGGTAATTTAGAGTGGGCAACAGTCTCCACTTGCGCTAAGATACGAGCCATGTTTTCACCCAAGATTAAATCGATTTCTTCGCTATGAAAGCCGCGTGCTTCTAAAGCGATGGGTAATTCAGCCCAAGTACTGATCGGAAGATAAGAGATTTGATTGATTCCATCTGAATACCCGGCTGTTTTTGGCCACCAATAACTTGGATCAAAGTACCCAGAAGGATCATCATTTACTCCGACCTGCTTAAAGCTAATATCCAAGCCAATGCCTATATGTTCTGTACCGATGAGGTCGGCGACATAGCAAATATGATCAATGAAGCGCTGTAAGCTTGGTTTTTGCTCACCCAAAAATAGGTTTACTCCATTTAAGCACACGACACCACGATGTTTGGCAATAGCTTTAAGACGTTCATCACAGATATTACGTTGATGTGGTACCAAGCTATCCGGATTTGCGTGGCTAAAGATTGCAGGCGACCTTGAGTTTTCAATCAAATCTAGGCTTGAGCGCTTACTCATATGTGAGCAGTCAACGATAATACCTGCTCGATTCATGGCTTCTAATATTTGAAAACCAAGTTGAGTTAAGCCCTGGTCTTGGTCATGACAGCCACCGGCCACCGAGTTATTTCTATTATAGGCTAGATGGATTTGGCGAACGCCTAGATCACGATATAGATAGACCATTTCTGGGCTTTCTAATAAGGGTAAGGCGCCCTCTAAATCAAAACCAATGCTCAGTTTGCCCTGTTGCTTAGCCTGCCTAATATCTTTAAGTGAGCCGGCCAAGCATAAGTTGGGTTGTGCTTTAATTTGGGCCCTAAAGTGAGCTAAGCTTTGCATAATCTGTGCAAGTGGATTCAAGTCCATACCAATGTTGATGGATACATAATCTACGCCCGCTTGTTGATAATGCAGTAAGGGTTCGATTGAGCTTGACATACTTAATGGCAAGCAGGCATGAGCCTCCCATCGTAAGGCTGTACTTGCTTTTTGTAATGACCCATGTACTTGTGATTCAACTTTGGGCTCGATCCTGTTCTTAACCATCAGCATTACCCTCGCTGGGTGCAGTCATTTCTTCTCGCACATCATTTACTTCAGGCGTACGAGCCGAAAATAGGCGTCGCGCTTGTGCATCGAGTTTGGCTGTGGCTTCGGGGTCGCTTGAAGCTTGATATATACTCATGCTTGGGAAGGCAAATTCGACGCCAATGGCATTTAAGCGTTGCATGATGCGCAGATTAATCTCTTGCTTAATAGACAGGTACTCTTCCCAATTGGTCGTCAGAGTAAAATAATAAACAAAAATCTCTAAAGCCGAGTCGCCAAAGTCAGTAAACTTGACGAGCCAAAAGCTTTGATCAACTTCTTCGTGGTTTCGTAATATATCTCTGATTCTTTCAACTGATTCTTCGAGCATAGCCGGTGTGGTATCATAGGTAACTCCTAGTTTAAGGCTAATGCGTCTTTTTTGCATCTTGTTAAAGTTTTCGATCACTTCAACAGCAATTTGTCGATTAGGAATACTGACCACAGTTTGGGCAAAGGTACGAATGCGAGTAGAGCGTAGTCCAACTTCTTCAACCACGCCCTCAAACTGTGAAGTTTTAATCCAATGTCCTACTTCAAAGGGGCGATCGGTGTAGATCATGATTGCGCCAAACCAATTGGCCAAAGTCTCTTGAGCAGCCAAAGCAAAAGCCAAACCACCAACACCTAAGCCTGCAATAATGCCGGCAACATTAACGCCAAACTCTTGGATGACAAGCATGCCTCCAATAGCGTATGTCGCCATTTTAATAATGCGAGAAACAAAGGGCACTACATAGTCATCAAGGGTAGAGCTTGTTTTTGCGGCTAAATCTTCAAAGAACTTAGAAGAAAGCTCCACTAAACGGGCTATAAACCAAGTGCCAAGTATAATTAAACTGAGTCGATAGATAAAGGTACTTAGAGTCTCTATTGAGTGAGGAAGATGAATCCAATTAATTGCTGCATACGACCCACTAATCAGAACAAAATATGATAGTGGTTGATTGAGTAACTCAACCACTTGATCATCAAAGGTATTTTCGGTTTTACCACTTAGCTTTTTGAACCAAGCTAAAAGCTTGGCAAGCAGAAAGCGCTTCATCAACAGTAAAAAAGCTAAGGTCAATCCGGCTAAAAACCATCGCCAATAAGCGCTTCCCAAAAAAAGTGTTTTTGCTTGTGGAAAAAACTTGGCGATTTCCATTTCGAAATACATAGAAAGACCATAGTCTGAGTTTGTGGTATTTTGTGCATGAGATAAAGATGCTTTTAGTAGACATAATCCACATAGCAAATACCTAAAAATTAGCATACATAACTCACTTTCATGTTTGTCCGCTTGAATAAAATAAGTACTTTAAGACTTTACTTTGTGTTGTGATAGAGACAGAAGAAAGTGTCAAGAGACTCGCCAAAACATTTTGTTTAGACCATCTTTAAATGATGATGAGTAGAACACTTTCTTTTTGCGAACAGATCACTTCAAGAAATACCAAAGCCCAATGACTAAAGAACCCAAATTAAGTTTAGACTGTGCTTTAGAGCTTGTGACAGAGCTTGAGCCAAAGGCATTGATTGAGTGGATCCAAGCTAAGCGGCAGGAAGAACTCTTATCGTTTAGTACAGCAGTTTATATTCTGACCGCACAGATTCCAAGTGGCCGAGTTTTAGGCTATGGCATGATTGCAGGCTTAATCGGTTCTCCACGGGCGGCACGGCAAGTAGGGTATGCCCTTCGAAACCTCAAAGCTGAACAGGTTGATATCGAAAGCCCTAAGTGCATTCCTTGGTGGAGAGTGATTCGAAGTAGTGGAGAAATTGCACTGAACAGTGGTGGTCATTTGCCTGATCAACAAGCTTTATTATTGCAAGATGAGGGGATTCAAGTACTTAATTATAAGGTTTCTATGAAAGATTATGCTTGGCATATTGTTTAGCAGAGTCTAACTACGCATAGATGATGAAATAACCGATTAAACCAATGATGCAAGAAGTACGTTGATGATGAATGATCGCTGTCGAATAAAACTATTAACCGTCATATTCACTTTACAATTATGTGGCTGTGGTACGATCTTAAAGGGAGAAAGAGCAAGCTTTAAACTTGATAGTGTGCCTAAAGGTGCTAAGGTTACTAATTATTCAGGAGCGGTTTTAGGTTTTACCCCAATTGTTCTTAAGCTTCCCAGAAAAGCCAAAGGTAGTGATGAGAAATCAGTCTATGTGACGATTCCGGGCTATAAAACAGCAAAGGTCACCATTACACCTGATTTTAATAAAAAGTCATTGTTCAACATTGCTTTTATCTACACAACAACAGGCTTACCCTCATTTACCACCGATAACTCCAATGGCATGCTTTATCAGTATCAACCTGGGAGCTATGTAGTCGAACTAAAGCGGATTCCGTCTAAACAAGTCTTTAATGAAGATCCTGAAGAAAAGGCAAGAGCCAAAGCCGAAGAGATCTTAAGAGCCAAAGCTAAGCGCGCCGAGCAAGACAGAATCGACGAAGAAGAAAAAGCTAAGGCTGAGGTCATGCTTGAAGCAAAGCAAAAGGCCAAGACTAAATCCGAGCAAAAGGCTAAGGCAGAAGCTGAGCAAAAGGCTAAGGCAGAAGCTGAGCAAAAGGCTAAGGCAGAAGCCGAGCAAAAAGCCAAAGCCGAAGCTGAAAGTAAGCTTGAAGCTGAGCGTAAGCGTTTAGCTAATGAAAAGGCTAAGCTTGAGGCTGAAAAAGCCGAAATTGAACGCTTAAAGCTAGAAGCCGAAAGATTAAAGATTGAAAGAGAACGGAAAAAGTTAGAGGAAGAAAAACGCATACTGCAAAGAAGCTTAGAAGAAGCCGCTGAAGAAGTAAAAAAGCCGATAGAGTCTCCAGAAGAAAGACTTCGTAAGCAAGAAGAAGAACTTTTGAATAAGATGAAACGTCGTTATCAAAATCAACTCAAGCGCAAACAGCAAAACAGACCCAAGCGAGACTCAAGAATACCTGATATTGAAGTGGATCCATTATCTTGGGCCGATGATTCTCCTAGTCATGGGGCCTTGGCTTTAAGCATAGCCCGCTATCAAGTTTTATTACATGATTTTGCCTTAGGTAAGGGCGAATCTAGCCAAGAACTGTATTTGAGATTATGTTTAGCCTTGAATGAATCAATCGATCCTCAGCTTTTAATGAAGCAATATCCTTTATTTATGAATATCGCTAGATCTCATTCTGCTGTGTTAAGTGCACCACATGGCTTAGCTCTGTTTAGAGCAATTAAGCCAATTCATGCACAGTTACTCGCAAGTCATTAAGCAAGAAATAGGAATATTCTTTTATAGCTCATTGAGCTTAGACCAAGGGAACATCCCACAACCGCTCGCACTTGGGTCGCTGCTGTCAGGCGTTTCTGCTGCTTCTGCCGCTTCTGCACTTTCAGCATCAAAAGTCAGTTGACAGAACCACAGTTCCTCATTTGCATAAGTCCAATCAATACGGCTCCATAAAGAGGGGTTGTACTCGTTCATTTCATCATTTTCAGCAATCAGATAGCCGGCCTCATGATTGATACTGCGAATATAGAAAATACTTGGCATACCACCCATATAAGTTTGAGTCCAAGTTTCTTCAGTAATGATATGGCTTGTCATGTAGTCATCTTCATATTCACCGATGATTTCTAGGGCCATAGTTTCTTCGCCAGCCATAGTTTCTTCGCCAGCCATAGTTTCTTCACCGGCCATAGTTTCTTCGCCAGCCATAGTTTCTTCGCCAGCCATAGTCTCCGTAGAGCTAGAATCATCACAGGCTATGATGAAAAGAGAACACAATATAAATAAAGCTCTTAGAAGCATAATTTCCTCTTATTAAGATAGATGGGTAACAAGACTTAAGTCTGTAAAGTGTTTAGCATAAGATCAGTCTCAATGCTCTTTTTTATGGTCTCGGGATCAAAGTCACCAGACACACATAGTGTGGCGTTATTGGGCATATACCATTCTTCATAGAACTGGGTGACGGTTTGTAGGGTGGCTGCTTGGAGATCTTCATGACTTCCTATTCCTTCTAAGTGGTACGGGTGAGAAGGAGGATACATCATCTCACTGAGGTTGAGCCATATGGAGCCATAAGGTTGATCTTCATAGTTTTGTCGTCGTTCGTTTCGTACGACTTCCCGTTGCAGATCGAGTTTTTCCTGGGTGATGTCCAGTCCTATCATGCGATCGGCTTCCAAAAAGAGGAGAAGGTCAACGAGTTCAGAGGGACCTACACTGTAGTAATTGGTATAATCGCTTGCAGTGGATGCATTGTTCCATCCTCCAAACCGTTCCATTTTCTTGTCAAACTCTCCTTGTTTGATCCGATGCGTGCCCATAAACATGAGGTGCTCAAATAGATGGGCAAATCCAGAGGCTCATTTTGGATCATCAGAAGAGCCTACATTGTACCAGACGTCGACGACGACCTGTGGTATATCGTGTTCT
>CAKZRU010000022.1 GCA_937146725.1 uncultured Myxococcales bacterium | reverse complement strand
CCAAATTAACCTGGAATTGAAATCACGCTAGATATAGCTCCCCCTTTCCCCCAAAGCTTAATTCAGCGGATTAAACCCCAATAGCCCCAGTCCCCTCCCTATGGTGCATCTGAGGGAGCAGGTGTCTTTGATAAACTTAAGGTTTGGCTGATAATTATAGCTAATAAGCTGAGATTCTATAAAGAGCTTTTAATGCACAGTTTAAACCTCAGTGTTTACAGATTCGCTTGATAAAAAGTCCAACGAGTTGTGCGAGTCTTAAAAATCCCATATTGAATATAGATGGAAAATCGGGGGGTGAATTTGGAGCTATGTTTGGCTTGGTGCACAGACAAAATCTTAAGAGTTTTTTGTATCTCTATCGAGATTTACTAAGGACAAGTTGACACGAGCTCACCATCGACCGTTTCGCTGGTGCAGTCGGAGCGTCCACTTTCATGAAATGTAGCTCCATTTTCTACATTACTTTGATTCTTTACATAATCTATTAGGCACCTTGAGGGATGTGAGACTTGAGTCATCTGACAGGCTTCGACGATAGAGACACCACGGCTTAACAGAATGATGATATCTGTCTGCCATGATAGCGATGTAGGAAGCCGGTTTAATGGGGTGACAGCGTTCATTCTAAACCGCCTTTAGTGCCACTCCTATTCCTCATCAAAGATGAAAGACCGATGCAGTGGATTAAGATTTCGGCTTCCTATAGCACCATCGAGTACAAAGTTAGGCATCCACACTTCAAAGGAGATTTCCTTACCTATCCCTCCACAAACTATTCATCAGACCCAGGTGATCAGGGAGCCTTTGGCGGAGTTTCTCCGTTAAACGGAGGTACAGGTGGTCTAAGATACGATGATGGAACTGATGAGGGAGGTGATGGTGGTTTTGGTGGTGGAGGAGGTGGTGGCTCAGACAATATGGGGTGTGGAGGCGGGGGAGGGTACTCTGGTGGTGGCGGTGGGAATAATGATCCTGAAAACTCCTGTGGTGGTGGAAGTTTCAGTGTAAGTGAGATCATTTCTTCAGCTGAAAATTCAGGACATGGATATTTGTCTATTCGATTAATAACTGAATAATCAATATATTAGCTTTCAGTAAAACCTTCTTCACTTCACCTCCCGAGCACATAGACTAACAACTCTTCTCTCCTACCCCCTACCAACAGCGGGGGTTAAAACATGTTAAGATGTAAGTGTCTATGCTAACTAACGGAAATAGCCTCGAGTAAAAATCCAGGGATCATGTAGCCACAAAATGTCAGCTCCTACGCAGTTAAATAACAGACTCAGTAGGCAAAACTGTGGAAGGCTATGAACATCCATATAAGCAATCTTGATTATTCCAAATTTTGCATAAACAGTTTTGGGAATGCGAATGCTTACTTTTAACCTTTGATTAAAGCGCGAATTCAGAGTGAGTTAAGACGTTCACACCTTTAAGGTAATGTAATCTTTTTTTAACAGTTCAGCAGTACATCAAACCCTTTGGCATATGAGGACTGTGAAAATTCTCTTTTCGACATCAATAGGCTATCATATTGTATTTTTTCATTAATTCAACTTAGAGATTTTGGATTAAATGGGCCATGACCACTGTGGCATTGATTATGCAAAAGTATTGTTTGTTCCCATTCATATCCATCACAGCTTGGAGGTAATGAGCATGTACTTACGGATATCTTATATACTTCAATGAGGCGGACAGTTTGTCATAGAGCAAATCTCATCTCAAGCGGCCAAAAGCCCCGTCTGGTATGACGGCTCATAGGTCTGTCTAACTTTCTCTGGGTTCAGCTGATCACCTAAATGTCCGCCTCATTGATGGTCTATCAACGAGATCGCTAGGTTAATCAATTCCTGTGCTCGTGGCTGGGTGAACTACTTCGGTAAAGGATATAAGGAGCCCTTAAGGCTACTCCTTGACGATGTAAATCGCCTACTTACCAGTTGGGCAAGAAAACGATACAAACGCTTTAAACGAAGTTTGTTCCAAGCTCGCCAATGGCTCAGAAGGATTTCTGAAAGAGATCCTAATCTGTTCTATATGTGGAGCTTAGATGTTAAACCTTAGTTTGAATCATAGGAGCCATATGAGGCGAGAGTTTCATGTACGGTTCTGTGAGAAGTGGGAGGGGAAGTTCCTCCTGCCTACTCGACCATCACCCGCTACAACACCACCTTGCTCGTCGCCAAGCATCACTACCTCACCCCCTCTGTAGCCTGCGCTCAGCTTACCTCATCTCCCCATTCTTCAGAGCCTCTCTCCAGAGCCTCTTAATCAATTCACTTGTCCAAGGAACCCTAAGGCACTACACACTTATGGGTAGCTATTTTGTACCACACCACTGTTACCATTATCACCGGATTCACCATCAGCACCCACTGTTGGTACGCCATCATGCGTTGCAGAAGTACCACCAGTACCACCATCACCGCCTTCCCCACCCCCCCCGGCAAGACCCATAGTTATATTCACAGTAGTGGGTATTTGTAAGCCAGATGTTCTCCAAACGCCGATAGCTGACCCACCGCTTCCACCAGCTCCTCCACCGCCACCGCCTCCACCGCCTCCATTGCCTGCAGGCCCCTGATCATGTGGCCATAGAGTATAAAGAATACCAGTCGCTCCTCCTTGACCACCATCACCTCCATTTCCTCCAGCTTGACCATTACCTCCATCACCTCCATCTCCTGTTAGCAATGTCAGTGAACCATCGATTCTAGGGAAGCTGCTACTATCCACACGCATCGCGATAGAGTGACCTCCATTCCCTCCGCTTAATCCTCCGCTCCCTGGACAGCCACCTGCTCCACCTGAAGCGCCAGCGTAACCTGGGTAAATAGACATACTTGCTCGACTTACATAGTGACGCATCTCGGAGAGAGTCCCTCCCCCTCCTCCACCAATACTGCCTCTACCTCCACTATATGATGTTCCTCTAGAGAGTGGTGAAGTAGGGTTTGAACGATACCCGCGATTACTTGTAGCCCTCGCGCTCCCACCATCTGTTGCCCTATTGTGGGGAAGTTTGCCATAAAAAGCACTGCCGGTCCAAGCAATCCCCCCATAAGTACCCCTTGTACCATCAGCCGCATTTCCTGTGCTGTAACCGTTAGAACCGGTACCATAGCTACCACAGTTACCATTCGAACTACAGTTATAAGCGCTGTAAAAAGTACCACCGCGCCCACCCTTAGAATAGCCTCCAGTTCTGCAATAATTATATACGTCAGGCGGAGTCGGATATTCATTCCATGGTTTCCCTACAGGGCTCCATCCAGCAGGTCCGTCCACACCCTCTGACGCTGAATCACGATAAGAGACCCCATCAGCACCAGTGGCTTTGACCGTGACATTCTTAAGTATTAAATTATCACAACAACTTGTATACCACGAAGGGCACTTACAAGTCAGACCAATCACTGAACCTGAGCCTGGCGCAGGCTGTTCTGCCTTGATGTAGATTTGGCTCAATGTAACTTCGCCACCCACAAAGTCTTGAACTGATAACGCTTGATGGTAGCCGGAACTAGTAGAACACCTCTCTGAAGGTATTCCGCAGACGTTGATTATCAAGTTAGTACTTCCTTCACCATCACTCCAAATATCATCACCAGAGACGTTGTATCCTCCATAGATACCGAAAGAAGAACCAGTTGTGTTAGATGAGATCAAGAGCGCTTCGTCGAGCGTGATGGTATCTTCGTCATTTTCATTATTTTTTAAAAAAATCTGTGTAACTGGTGTTTCGCTAGATCTCCGAGAAGTGACCAAGGTAAGAGCGTACTTGAGTGTCTTCAGTGGATTATCCATCGTTCCTCGAAAAGATTCATCGTTGCCACCACTGCGGACAAAGAGAGCTCTTGTGAGATCTCCATCAAACCCATCACAGTTACTATCAATATTGTCTCCGGGCGTATCAGTCGATGTTGGAGTATTTGGGATACAGGCTACTTGTCCGCTATCCGCATCACAGCTGTAAATACCTAAACCACAGCGACCGATCCCCTCTCCTACCTCACATTCATCGCCGGGGATCTCTCCACCAAGCCCCACTGGAGTTCCTTCATCGACTAGTCCATCACAATCGTTATCATGACCATCACACACCTCTGACCGCTCATTAGGAGTACGATCACCTAAGCAGAGATACTGATAAGTATTATCGTCATCTCTACGGCAGGTATGGACAGCGTTCTCTCTACAGTCTCCATAGACTCCCTGAGCATCTAGCTCTGCCTCGCTACATGGCTCACCGACATTGACGAGATCATCGATCACTTCATTGCAATTATTATCTATACCATCACAGACCTCTACATTATTGGGCGCCTTAGTATCGTCATCATCATTACAATCAAAAACAGGATCTCCGGCTTCGTCTAAAAGAACGTTAACTGGCGCGCAGAGCTCACTATTTGAGTTTAATACATCTGCAAAACCTCTGTAACTACGAGAACCACAGTCAGTACAATCTGTTCCTAAACTGCAAGCCGAAAGAGCAGATTCTGCTCCTCCATCATCACAACTCCCATTATTTATGTAATTGACGGGGTCTATAGTCACACCTACAGAAACAGATCCACTGTTAAACGTGCTATAACCATCAATAAAGAAGTAGTATATACCTGCCTCTAGCTCTGTAAATGAGAGGGCGGGGTCTCTCGCATTGGTATCATCATCACATCCAATTTCCGCTGTCTCATCGTCACAAGAATTGGCGCGTACATGAAGAGCGGGATCATATGAGGTATCGGAGTTGTAAAGCTCAACACTTACGCTAGAGCGCTCAGATAAAGAGATCACAAATGGTACATCAGCAGAAGCCGCGGAATTTGCACACGTCGATTGGTAGTTATTAATCGAAGTAGATGTATCTATCAATAAGGACCCCGTCTCACTTACGACTTGGATTTCACCCGAATACAGTGAACACGCTACAGTGTCTGGAACATTAGGAGAGGGTTCATCGGGAGTGCATTGATCGTTACAGACTGTAATCTGCTGTTGACACTGAAATGTTGGAGGGAGGTTTTCTCCAACACCATCTCCGTCGCAATCCGGATAAAACGCAAATTGTGGATCAACTGTCGCTACCTCACAGCCGTTAACGATATCTCCATCACAGTCTACGAAACCTTCATTACATTGAATACCACAAGTAAAGGCGCCAGGCCCTCGATCGTTAGAACCGATATTGAGCGCTTGGCATACCTTAGATGCAGTCGGGGTCTCGCCGGTGAGGACGTCACCCGTACAAGGAGAATTACAGTCTTCACAATGCTGAGAGCTATAGGCTTGAGCGCCGATCACCTCTAGATCATCGGGTGTTCCATTACAGTTATAATCAAGAGCAGGACTGCAGCTATCTGGAAAAGGATGCTCTGGCTGCGATATATCAAACCAAGCGAGAGGATTTGTATCATCACAGTCATTAGGCGTTGAGTTAAGCAGATCAGCAGCGCAGAGGCCAACACCAAACCCATCAGCATCTCGATCAATACAAGCACTACAGGTGTCGAAGATCGGTCTACAAAGTCTCGGGCTATCTTCTTCACCATCAAGCGCAGAGCAGCTAAAGCCAAAGGGACAACGCTCTTCTCCATTCTCGTCCAAATTGCATGGTGATAGACAATGTCCTTCGGTAGAGAGATTGGTTGAGTTGGGGCTATCTATGACACAAACGGAGCCCTCTTCACACAATGTCTCGTCATCGCAGATATCACAAAAGTCCGGCGAGAGATCTCTCATCGCTCTATAAGGTGCGATACAGATCGCTCCAAATGGACGACCAAGCTGTTGCTCTCCGAGATCTAACACTACAGGGAGATCAGCATTAGCTGATTGGTAAAGGGGGATATCTAATGATAGGAGCATGCACTCATAAGTTCTCTCATCACCAGGAAGAGACAAACTGTTACAAGCGTTTTTATCATCTGTGCATGACGTAGAGCAGACACCCATATTTGGCCACTCAGGCATAATCTCTACCACTGGGATATCTATTCTTCCATCGAAGGCTATGCGGTTAAATGTGACGTTAGTTAAACACTCTCCTGTTCCCTGAGGACAGTCACTATCTCGGTCACAGGCGATCATATCATTGAGCGGTACTCTACCGATGACACGACCATTAGGGGTTAACATCTCAGCGCCAGCCTCGTCACCGGCCATGTCACCGGCCATGTCACCGGCCATGTCACCGGCCATGTCACCGGCCATGTCACCGGCCATGTCACCGGCCATGCCACCGGCCATGTCACCGGCCATGCCACCGGCCTCGTCGCCAGCCTCATCGCCAGCCTCATCGCCAGCCTCATTACCGACAATTATAGTCTCTCCTCCCACCTCATCTCCTGCGAGATCAATGGCGTCTGGGCGACTCTCTCCCTCTGAACTACACGAGCACAAAAGGAACAAAAAACACATAATACTTAGGTGTATGTTAAACCTATATAGGTTTTGCATGATTTCAACTTTCATCATTTATTTATGATTGTACAAGAAACAACAAAGATGGACATTCATCTCAAAGAGTCATCAGCGTTGCTCAGTGAACGCTCAAGACCCTTTTTGAAAAAGCAGGAGTTACTGACACTCTCCTACCGAAAATAGATCTTGATACCAATAATTCACTCGGAGCTCTATGTCACTTAGGGCATCCCAGTTGATATCTGCGTTATCACCTAAGGTTTTATCGATTAAAATAGTATACTCTGAGGCTAATGGGAGTCCACTGAGAGTGAGGTTGCCTGTCCCATCTGTTTGGCTAGGAAACTCATTAATCCCAGCTACAGGTGATATCCCTTTCGTTGGACTCCGAAAAGTCGTTACCTCACCAAAAGCAGTCGCACCTTCACCAAAGAGATCTACATATTCTTGTAGATTAGGCTGACAAGAGCGCGCTTGACTAACACCATCATAAATAATCGTGATGGTCGGCAGACCCGAACCGAGCTCTTCGCCAATCAAAGAGACATCAAAGGATTTAATTTTAGCGTTACAAGAGAGCGCTAAATTTGCAAATCGGTTGAGATCTAAGGAAAATGTCAAAGCGATACTCGAATCGTTAGCTAAGATATCACCAACATTAAGCTCATTACTCACTCTGCTTCGTTTTCCAACATTAATACTTTTTACAGCGAGAACTTGGCGGAACCTCTCTGCAGGTGTGATCACTGTCTCTGAAACAGGATCGGTAACCGCATTATTTAGTTCTAAGTGCTCCAGAAGTGAGAAAGTAACAGCTTGTTCATTAAGGCTACCTCCACAGACAGATTTCAGTCTAACCATTTCATCAGCGATTTCTTCAAGCTGATAAGTGTTTTGGGCTAAGAGGATCTGAATACGTTGGTCCATAAAGGGGCGTACCGCATAGTACTCCAATGCGACCAACCAATCTAAGAGCTTGTCTTTAGCGAGCTTAAGTTTGCTTTCCGCTTGCTTGAGACGGTTTGCCCAAGCGAAGACTACCGAGGGACTCCCAATGATTAAGTTGATGTTTTGTTTTTGGTTCTCTAACTCTGCAAGCTGTTCAGAGAGGATTCCTGCCCGCTGTGTAATTCGTGTATACTCAAGTATACGTTGTTCAACTGCGAGTCTGGATTGTTCTACTCTCATAAGCAGCTCATTTTCGCGGATCATGGTGGCAAATACTCTATCGCGGCGATCTCTCAATTCGACCAGATCGCGCTTGTACGCCAGTTCTGCCTCACGAACCTCAACCATTTGGGTGATTACACGATCAACTTGCCATTCGATAATTTGCTGCTCGGTTAGATCGAGGGCTGCTTGATCAGCGAGTCTTTCAATCTCTGACTGAACCACTAGATCCTCTCCGAGGTCTTGTTCTCTTAAATTGGCTAACTCTGCCTCCCTGAGCGCTCTACTCTGATCAACACCCACTCGTAACTTAGAAGCAATCGCTTTCTCAATTCCTGCGGCTCCTAACATGACCTTTGTAATTTTTTTAGCGGATAATTTAATCGCTAATCGTTGGGCAAATGAGGGATCGCTTGACACGCCTACCGTTGCGGGAAGTCCATTAGCGAAAGCATCTGCTGTTTTATCTGCAGAATTAGCAGCAAATATAAGTCCAGCAGCGGTCTTATCTAGGATCCGAGCAGTACGTAGCTCACCAAAGTCTGTACTGACTCCCTCAACACGTAGAGCGTTCCATTGACTCGCATCTTGCTTTGCGTCAAGAGCAAGTTGTTTTCGTAGAATATTACGTTCTGCGATCCCTTCTCCAATCTCAACCATTGCATTGCTCCAATCACTCTTTCGGTTTTCGATCACTCGATCAACATCGTTTAGCCCATCGATACGGATTTGATTCCATGCTTCTATCTGTTGAGCAAAGTTCAATGCATTTTGATACTCTAAATTGGCTTGACTTCTTAGCGCCCTGACCTCTTCTTCAGCGATAGAGATGTTAAGAATCGCTTCTTTAATTTTGAGTAAAGCTGACCCACCCTCTGACGGGTTTTGAGATTGTAACCCGTTGATGGTATTATTTTCGGAAGACACGTCAAAGCCGCACTCTCCTGCAGCGACTCTTGGAGCACACTCTACTCGATCATTAAAGTCGTTTAGTGCACAATCACTAGGTAAACCACATAGCTCGACAACCCCGGCCTGAAGTGCATTAATCTCATTCACTAGTCTATTCTGTATTTCTGCCTGACTTAGCTCACGTTCTGTCGACTCAGCGATAATCGTTTGCACTAAATCTCCCGCATACGAGATCTCTTCTCGCGCCTCGTCTTCAAAAGTTGAAAGAAGATTAAATTGATCTGACTGGGGATCAAGTGAACGACTAACGACAACCTCTGCGTCTCTAGCAAAGATCAACTGATCAAATGGAAGACTCAGTTTCCTTAACTCACGAGAGAGCGCACCAAAACCTCCAGCGAATGTTGCGTTAGCGAAGCCTGCACCAGCTCTTAGGTTTAGGTTACCCGCTACCCCTGCGATTAAGTACAGATCAAAAGTTTTCTCAGACACAAATTTTGTGTATTCGGCTCGTCGTTCAGCATCTTGAAAGAGAGCATTCCATCTGGTTGTCGCAAGAGTGAGCGCATTCATAGTTGAACGCCAACTTTGGCTCATCTCAAAGAGTAATTCTCGTCGTGCGACCTCCGCACTCTCACTGGTTGGTTGTCGAGAGAGAAGGGCAAGACCGGCTTCGTCGAATTGTCCACCTAATACTGAGAAGTGTACGTTGAGGACTCTCTCAACCCAATCATTCATTAAACCTTCACTGTGATCCTTAAGCACGCCAGTAATGATCGCAGGATAATCTGAAGACCTTAACCAAGTGAGACGCATGTCAGTATCGGCTTGCAAAGCAGCGAGCTGTCGACCTAAAAATGACTCTCGAGTCGCCTCTTGGTATGCGGTTACTAATGATGCCGCATTCGAAGTATCACTCTCAGGAGCGACATAAGCATAAGCAGTCATTGATCGGGCGCAAATCACCTCTTGGCGAGGAATACAGATCCCGTCTGTGCCGAGCGCACAAGCCTCCATAAATTCTGCAAAGCTCATCCCATTAGGCGTGACGTCATCTCCGTCAAAGAAATCAAGAATCATCTCTGAGGTTGACCCCTCTTCTAGAGAGAGGTTGACTGCAGAGATCGCACAGATCGCCCTCTCTTCTGGGTCAAGATTTGTGAAGCTCTGTACATCATTCACATCCGAGCACGCTGAAGCGATGAATTCATCTTCACAAGTCTCAAGACTCGGGAGAGAAAGTGAGCCTGGTGTACCAGAAGTCGATGGCACTTCGATGATTTCATCAGCAGAGATGGCAGACCCCACACGGACTGCACTGAATTCTCCATCAAAGGTCACCGTTGGTATCTCAGGAACTCCATTGGGCGTTCGTGATTCATAAATACCTGACCAACGATCAGTAATTTGGCCATAGATACTATTGTCCTCTTCTACGCTTAGGTCTACACGAATTGAACGTTGGATCTGATCTTGGTTTTCATGGAAGAATTGGCTACTCTCATCAAAAGGGAACCGATAATCGAAGGTCGCAAACCATTGGCTTGTCAACTCTTGGTATTCAAGCCGACTTGAGATCCACTTCAGTGGTTCAGCCACCTCAACTTCAATCGGTGATTCAGCGATGGGTGAAAAGAGGTGATCTTTACCTTGAGGTAGGAGCAGCCAAGCTTGTTCAGCATCTTCAAGTGACGCACCTTCAGGGAGGGTTACGAGTTGAAACTGTGTATCAAAGGGGACGGCTCCAAAACGCGAGACTTTGACTTGACTCGCATAGGTACCAGAGATGCTTGGCTTGCGAACGAGGTTAAATGTCATTTCTCCCGCTTCAGTAATGACTCTTAAACTTGTAAAGTCTTCCTCGAGATCTTCGAAGAGGTCATTTCCCGAGGGAGTGAGGTTAACCTCAACCTTGAATCGCTTATTATTGACCTCTGCCATGAAAGCATCATTAGTGTTGAGCTTGGGGTTATTACTTTCAAGTCGATAAGTGATCGCAGACGTCGTGGCAGAATCCTCTCCTTTGATGGAAAATGAGAGCCGAAGCATCGATTGATTGAGACCAATAAACTGCACTTGGTCAGGTAACTCCTCCAAATAAACTTGTTTCGGGGATTCTTCTCCTTCTTCCTTTTGAGCTGACAAACAGCGGCCACGCTCTGAACATTCGGCCCCATTCGAGCAGGCTCGATCGTCATTACACATTGAGATACAGCCATTTTCAAAGCAATATAGACCCTGTGAGCAGTCTTGATCGACCATACAGGATCTCACACTATTGACGGGAAGGGCTAACGATGATTTAGCACCAATTTCTCCTGGAATATTGAAATTAAAACCTTCACCGGCGCTCTCACCGGCGCTCTCACCGGAGCTCTCACCGGCGCTCTCACCGGCGCTCTCACCGGCGCTCTCACCGGCGCTCTCACCGGCGCTTTGACCTGTGGGTTGATCATCACAGCCAATGCTGCTAGATATTAACACCAGCATACACATGGTACTGGAAGTTCGTAGAAGAGGGATCATAGAAGGGCACTTGCTTTCAACCGCCGCCAAGTTAAAGAACATTGTGCTCAATAAATGCGTTGGATTAATCTTACGATAGAACACTACGGATACGGTATCTGTCAATAAAGTTTAGGAAATAATAGACTCGCCGCGGTTTATTTTGCTGTTTGCTTGGTGTCGATGCAGTTAGGCTGAGTGTTGAACAACTGAATATGTCGAGAGACTAAGAGGATGAAGTCTTCAGTTTTGTAACGCGATTATTTTACCTATTCCTCTAAGACTTCAGCACTAGAGACTAACAATTACACTCACCATTGAGATGGAGATGACATGAGCAGACCGACAGTCAACCTAAACAGCACAATATATTTCCGATTGGCCTATGGGGCCTTGGAGTGGAGCTAAAATAGAAGCATTAGCACCATTGGCT
>CAKZRU010000021.1 GCA_937146725.1 uncultured Myxococcales bacterium | reverse complement strand
GATAACGTACCTAACATTGCGGAATGGTATGGTGGCACTGATGGCGGAGCTTGGTGTGTAGTAAGCAAAGTACCTTCCGAAACTCACTTTAACTTAGAAGTATACAATGATCACGATGGTTCAGTATGGGCAAAAGGAGTATTTAAACTTAATCCTGAATGCAACGATGAAAAAGTATACACTATTAATGAAATAAAAAACTTTATTTCCGCCTGGACAGGAGAAACAGTGCTGTTGAACATCAAAGGAAATAATGATCGCCTATGCTTCTTAGTACCTGTTCAAGAGTAGAAACATTAAATAAGCAACATTTAAAAAAACAATATATGTTGTTGTTTCTTGCTTCTTGCTTTCTTCTCAGAGGTCTCTATCGATTTAAGACCAAATATTTTGTTGCTTCCTTGATGAACCGCTTCCTTGATGAACCTTGTTGGCTTAATATATGTATGTGAATAGTACGTAATCAAAACCATATGTAAATTAACAAGCGAGAACATCGATGACCAATCACTGTATCTTTTGGGTCATAGCAATCTGCTGTGTCTTCGGTAGCGCTTGTGATGATGAAGCAAGCAAATCAGAACGTGTCCCTCAAATTAATCTTGGCGGTAGTAATGCCGGAGGAGAAGATGAAGCAGGACAACAAGTATCAGTCGTCTGTGAACGTACTTTTATGTACACAGTTCGAGGCACTCAACCTACTGAGGTAAAGTTAGCAGGTACCTTTGAGGAACCGGCTTGGAGTGGAACGATTCAACTCAGTGATGAAGATGGTGATGGCTTATGGCTAGCAACAACCTTAGTCAGTGAAGGAGATCATCAATATAAGTTCATTGTTGATGGTCAATGGCTTAATGACCTTGATCAAGCTAACTTTGTTGATGATGGTGCTGGTGGTATAAATGCCCTTATATCACACAGTTGCCCTTTTGAGGCAGAATGTCTCCAAGACCAAGACTGCGAGAACTCTGTATGTCGTGGTACTCGCTGTGTGAGCGATGATCGTCCGGCCCTATGCGATCGCTGTCCCGAAGATTGTGATTTACAAAGTGGTGAGTGCTTAGAAGCAACTCCGCCTGAGTGTGATGAGACAACCGCCTGTGAAGCACCCTTCATTTGTGAAGAGGGGCGTTGTGTTCCAGAATGCCAAAGTGATATGGAGTGTGCAGAGCTTGACCCCAATGCGCTTTGCGTTGATTTAGCCTGTATCATTCCCGAATGCGAACAAGATCAAGAATGTGATCAATTAGAAGAGTCATGCCTTAACTACCAATGTGCTCCACGGCCTTGTCAGGAAGTACTATTTATCTTCGATGCACAAGGTCAAGTATATGATAGTATTCATATTGCTGGTGACTTTAACGCCGATCAAGATGGTGAGTGGCCGGCAACGGTAGAAGCAGGTGGCTGGCCCATGACTCGCTTAGATGATGGGCGGTATTTCGCACGTTATTCTGTTGAAAATGGTGTATATGCTTACAAATTTGTCTTGAGTCTTAACGGAAACACCGAATGGATCAGTGATCCACAAGCAAGTGCCTTTGCTGATGATGGCTTTGGAGGACAAAATAGTTTGCTCGAGCAAAACTGTGAGGAAAGCACTGGTGAGGGACAGTGTGGCGATTTAGATACTTTCAGATGGGAAGATGCGGTCATGTATTTTGCTATGATCGATCGTTTTAATGACAGTGATGCACAAAGTGATCCTGTTCCTAACGCCACAGGAGGCAATGCAAGTACCGGCCCGAGTGGTCAATATGAGGGTGGAGACTTAAACGGAGTCACTGAGCGTCTAAACTACCTAAGTGACTTAGGTGTTAATGCCTTATGGCTTTCTGCTCCCTACGAAAACCGTGACCTAGCAGGTGCTGCGATCGATCCTAATCGTGACCCCAATACCTACTCTGCTTATCATGGCTATTGGCCTGCACCAGATAACATTGACTTTACTGACCCAAATAACCCCAACCCTCGTCCACAGGTAGAATCACGTATTGGTACCGAAGCTGATCTAAAGGATCTAGTTGATTCCGCACATAATCAAAACATGAAAGTCCTCTTTGACTATGTCATGAACCATGTTGATAGCGAAAGTGGCATCGCCCAAGCTCACCCTGAGTGGTTTGCACGTCGCGAAAATGGCCAAATCGCCTTATGTGGCCCAGAAAATCTATGGAATGACCCCTATTGGGGCACACGCTGTGCTTTCACGGATTATCTACCACCTTTTGACTTTGAACAAGTTGATGCTAGAGCTTGGTCAGTCAATGATGCGATGTGGTGGGCAAAAGAATTCAATATAGACGGCTATCGCCTAGATGCCATTAAGCATGTTTCTTTGAGTTGGCTAGAAGATTTACGCACTGCTCTCAATGAGCAGTTTCCTAACCCAGTTGGTGGACGCTTTTACCTCGTAGGTGAAACCTTTGCTTATGACGATGCTGAATTGATTCGCTATTTCGTGAATCCTAACACCATGCTAGATGGTCAATTCGACTTTCCTTTCAAAGCTCGCTTGTGTGAAGCACTCTTTAGACCAGAGGGGCGCTTAGATCAGTTTGCGAGTTGGATGAATGGTAATGACCGCTTCTATGGTGCAGGCTCTCTTATGACCACATGGATTGGAAATCACGATATACCGCGAGCTATACATTTTGCGAGTAGAGAAATCGGTAATTGTCGAGAGGGAAGCTCTCCAGAAAACGGCTGGACCATGAGCTACCCTCAACCCAATGACCCTGCTGCTTACCAACGCCTAGGTCTTGCTTTTGGAATCATGATGACCAATCCGGGTATTCCTCTGATCTACTACGGAGATGAAATCGGACTTGCCGGTGGTGGTGATCCAGATAACCGACGACTCATGCCTTGGGATGATAATGAGCTTAGCTCAGATCAAATTGCTCTTCGTAATATGATTAGTAAGCTTTCCGAGATTCGAAATGACTATCGTAATCTATCACGTGGACGTCGTTTAACGCTGAGCTCTAACCAAGATACTTGGGTCTATCAAATGATAGGTTGCGGTGGAGATAGCCCTAACGTGACGATCATGGTCAATCGAGCAGATGAAGCGAGAGATGCTGATTTACCCACAGGTAACTATACTGATCAACTTAATGGAGAAAGCTTAAGTGGTGGCAGAATTAACCTTCTAGCTCGCTCCATGAGAGTACTTACCCCAGCCAATTAACAACTATAAACTGAACCTATAAACTGAACCAACCACATCTAGAAAACATTTCTTGGCCTCATAAACTGAACCAACCACATCATAAACTGAACCAACCACATCTAGAAAACATTTCTTGGCCTTAGCTCCCGATCATGACAGACACACCTCACCCGTACCTTAACCAAAGGTTAAAGCCTTAAAATTAAAATCTAAACTGTAAACTCCTAAGCAATTAAACTTACCATTACTAAAAAATCAAAAGCCACTACGTCATCAATAAGTTAAGCTCAATCAGGCGAGTACCGGCCACCAAACATGGGCACTCCACCTGCTGGAAAGCAAATTGAAGCTGTGTCATATCCGAGCCGAATCGCTTGTCTTAAATCCGTAGAAACAGCTTGGAACTGGGCTTTAAACTCAAAGTATAGCTTTTGATAAGCTTTTAAGGTTTTGATGCACTTTGTCCGACATAGAGGACGAGTTCCATGCTTGGTCAATCTGACCTTTCTCACGTTTTCGCTCAGTACCATTCTCATGCCCAATGCAGGCTTTGACCCACGCTTTAAAAGAGCATCTCGAGTGGCTTCAGCGCTTAGCTTGGAGCAGAGTTGCTTGTATTCTGCTTTCGATAAATGAGCCCACAGCGGCGGAGGTGTGAGTTTGATTTGGTGTTCTGTTGTAAACTCACTCATCAGTTTGCCCTCTCGGCGCTGTACAGAATGATAATAAGCGGTTCGATCAACCCACGGGCCACCGACTTTTTTACCCATAACAAGTTGGCGATAGCCATGTAGTCCAGTCCAATCTTTGGGATGATCCACTAAGCCTTCTTTCACCGAGTTTTGAGTGATGTATTTAAAGACTTCTTCAAGAGCTTTTTCATCAAGGATTTCCTCGCTCGAATAGCGCTTTTGCCACAATGTGCCATGCCAATTATGCACTCTAGCTAGCTCTCGCGCTAGATTCCCTTTGAAATAGCACATGAACTCAGCAAGATCTGGGCTTGATTTAGAGCTTAGGAGCAGGTGAAAGTGATTACTTAAAAAGACGTAATGATGAAGTTTAATTGTCTCTTGATGTTGTTCTAACGAGTAGGCTAAAACACCACGAGTGATCGCTCGAATCTCTCGAGTTGGCTTCAAAAAGCCAAAGCCTTGAATACAACGGGATACCACATGGTGAGTGGCCCTGGATTTTGATTGATACCGTAAATGGGCGGGCATATATATACTCCTTGATTGAGTTGAGAAAAAGGGCATATATCTCTCGCTAGAATTTGGGTTTTGTTGCGTGATTTCTTTAAATAGTTTGGAAATAATTAAGATTTATGGTGATTTTTGAGTCAAATAGTTTGCTGTGGTTTGCTGTTTCCTGCTGTGGTTTGCTGTTTCCTGCTGTGGGTTGGACATTTTATAACTTGCTGATTCCTTGTTTATTGAATACAATGGGGGAGATGTAAAGGAGCAGGCTTTACCGTCAGAGAGAGTTAATCGTTTTCTTGATCAATACGTAACAACTGTTCGCTGAGGGATAGACGATGGTCACAGGGTATACCAAGAGACTGATGTTGCTTAAGCCCACGCTTTCTTCAACGGGCATTCAGTTCACAGAACTTTCGCCTGTAGATGCGCAGCGCGTGGAAGAACGCTGGCTTCAAGCCTTCGCAGCGCGAGTTAAGAGGGAAAAAGGAACACCTATATATATGGGGTTCAAATGGCATGGATTTAGTTACGGAATTGAACCCGCTAAAAGTGGAGAAGCCGCCCTGAGTGCCTATCAGAGTCAGTGGGCAGCGCCCTTCTATGTTTTCGACGAGAAACTAAATTATTGCTTGAAGTGTGAGGGCCAACCGTTCCCTGAACTATCCAAACTCCGCGTCGACCTATACGTGGTGCATCACAACATGAAATGGACCATGGTGTTTACCCACGAACAACCAGACCACGGTCCCTACTTCGCGACGAAGAAAGATGTATGAACCAAAGATCGAAAAACCGCGAAAGCACTACTTGAAGTTTACTTTTGATACGTGGTTCGCACGCACACGCTTTTTGGTATCAAGCTACAGTTACTTTTTCACGGCATAGCGGTTTTACACATTTGATTTAGTCATCGTCTAGTATACTATTTATGATTCCTCCTAATGCGCCTGCACCAACAGCAATGGGTGCAGTGACTATACCAACTGCACCAAGAGCTCCTAAGGCTGCCCCTGTTAATAATACATTTCGTGCCTTATCTACTTGTTTACTCTTGTGATCCCCATAGATACACCAATTAACAAAATGCTCACAAT
>CAKZRU010000020.1 GCA_937146725.1 uncultured Myxococcales bacterium | reverse complement strand
CTTATCCGAGCCCGCATACTTAAAGTTCTGCCCACCTTTAGCAGCAAAGACCCATTCGGCTTCAAAGGGTAATCTAAACCCATTGGCACCACTGACCAACTCACAGTTGTTGCCAGTGCCTTTATAAGCAGGCGTTAAACCAAGCTTCTTTGATAGCGCATTACAAAAAGCAATCCCGTCTTCCCATGAAACACACTCAACGGGTAGTTTAGCTCCCTTAAAGCGACTTGGATTACTACCCATAACTGCTTCATACAGTTCTTGAGTGACTTGGGTTTCACCGATCTCATAATTCTTGTTTGGAATGGGCACCATATTAAAGCTGACTTCAAAGGTAGTCCCTCCCATGCCCAAAAAGCCACCTTGCTTACCTGTGACCTTAAAAGTCGTTTTAGGTAACTGAGACAAATACGGTTCTCTGTTCACTAATTCTCTGTTTACTATAGATAAAGTGCGTACTGAGCTATGTTGTTGCCCCTCAAGCTCGTGCAACTCACGCTGATAACTCGCTTGGGCTTCCTTTAGACTTTGCACTTGACGGGTAAACTTTGATGCTAGGCTTTGGATTTGGCGAGCGGTTTCCAAATCACTCAATGGTCTGATGACTTGGGCTAGCTCTTGATAAGCCTGTTCTTTAATTTGTTCATCGGTCTTGATTTGTCTCCGAAGTTCCGCAATACGAGTCAAGCGGTTACGGTCTCGTTCCCGACTCTGCTCGAGTTCAGCCAAATACTGACGCATGGGTGTTTCTAAGACTTCAGACAGCTTAGATGCGTTTTTTGGGCGCTTGCTCAAATCCTTGTTCAGACAGGCCTTAACCCCACGCTCTAGCCAAGCGGGTAAGTCCTTAAGCTTTGGCTCATCACGCAGAATACTCGCCCACATCACACCGGCAACATCACCATTAAAGGGTAAATGTCCGGTTAAAACCTCACAAAGTAGCACGCCCAAAGCCCAAATATCCGATGCCAAAGCAGGTTTGCCCTTGATGGCTTCAGGGCTCATGTAGGCCGGTGAACCCATGACACCGGTTTCGGTGACCGAAGCACCGGCATCACTCATCTTTTTACTGAGTCCAAAGTCAGCTAATTTGACCTCACCACCCGCGCTTAACAGTACATTTGAGGGCTTAAGATCTCGGTGGGCTACTCCTGCTTTATGCAGAGCCTTGAGCCCCTCGATTACGCCCAAGCACAGCTTTACGCCCTCTTCTAGACTGACTTGACCCACATCTGCCAAGCTATGACCGCCCATCAAGGGCATTTCAATCCAAAACAAGGGCGCAAAGCCCTCGATAATCCCGTAGCTTAAAGCCGACAAAAGATTGGGCGAGCGAAGTTCTGTCATTAATCGAACTTCGCTTTCAAAGCGCTTTCTGTCACTTAAAACCCCCACCTTGAGCGCCACCGGTACCCCCAAAGCACCCGACCCCTCACGCTTGGCAATAAAGACTTTGGCCTGCGCCCCCTCACCCAACCAACCGGTAAGTTCAAAGCCCGGCACTTGTGGCCAAGCACTGCGCGGTGGAATTGTTGTGCGCTGACTGGCCATAATCATGCTTCGAGCCACCCCACTGCCCACGCGCCGGCGTTGCTCAATACGCATATTATCAAGATGCATAGTCCGCTCTAAGCCCTGCCGAAATGCTTCTTGACGCTCTGTTGTTGAGCTCACCCCCTGCATGGCCTGACGCGCTTGATCTAGCGCTTGGGCATATTGCTCACCCAATTCACTTGCGACTTGACCTCTAATCGAAGCCCATTCTTGCGCACTAACTTGGCTGGCCCCCTCTAATAAAGCCTGCTGTTCAGCATCAGCACAAGCTACAAAAATGTCATAAAAGTTTTGCGCCAAACTATATCCAATTTGGGCCCAATTCGGCAGGGCTTGGCTGGCGACATCACGGGCACTGCGCACAAAAAAAGAACGAAGTTTTTCGGTGGTACTTGGCATGGTGGTACTTGGCATGAGCGAGCTTGCTTTACTTTGATTGATCTAGGTTGTCTTAGCTAAGAGTTTATACCCTTTGTTGATGCATATTGAATACCCCTTTTCTTTTGCTTTAGGGAAAAACTATGCATCCAAACAACGTAATACTAATACTTGGATAAAAAGCGAAGGAATCTTCTAACACTTACCAAGCCACGTAGGTAATCGAGATGTAATGACACGCGGCGGCAATCACTACGCAAGAATGAAAAATCTCATGATACCCAAAGACATTTTTTATGGGATTAGGTCGCTTGAGCACATAAGCCATAACACCCAAAGAATAAAAAAGCCCACCAGCTAATAGCCAAGTCACACAGGGCCACCCCCAAGATTCTAAAATATCCGGTAAGGGCACTAAAGCAAACCAACCTAAGGCGATATAGATAATTGCTGATAACCACTTGGGCGATGAAACCCAAACTAATTTGAGCAGTATACCAAACACAACGGCCCACCAAACTACATTAAGAACCAACGAACTCATTTGTGAATCGATTTTGGTATAAACCAAGGGCGTATAAGTACCTGCAATCAGTACAAAAATCATGGTATGATCAAGTCGTCTCATCCACATTCGCGCTTTGGGGTCCCAATCAATTCGATGATATAAAGCGCTTGTTCCTAATAAGAGAGATAAGCTGATACTGTAAATCAAGGTGGCAAAAAACAGTTCGGCAGGCTTGGTTTGCCAAACCATAAATACGCCGGTCAATAGGGAAACAAAAAAACAATATTGGTGAATCACTCCCCTCAGCTTAGGTTTAATTAATTCTGTCGAACTCAGCGGGTGTTCAGTAAGAGCTGTCATATTTAGTTCCCTAATGTTAAAGCTGTAAACTTACTGCATATAAAAACATGATCTTATTGCGATGTATATGTTTCTTTACATAACGCTTTTGTAGATCAATAAACGATCTTTAATTGATAAACATAGCTTTGTTTACTTTTTAAGTTTCAGTGAGAAATCAATATGTTTATGATGGTTTAGATCTCAGCTTGCCAACATTACAAAAACTAAAAGGTCAAACAATGAATGCTAATCCAATAATCGTGTCTCAACTCATGCAGATAAGTATCTTGACGATCTTTATGATGTTCAATATGGCGTGTAATGAACCAGAGTCAGCCACAGATACAACAAATAATACTGCTGAATCCTGTACAGAGAACCACGCCTGTAATTTTGGTATTTTAGTAGACTTTGACTGTACGGCCGGCTATGGGGGGCGTTGTCAAGAGAGCATAGCCTGCGGTAAAACCAAATATTGCTATGAAGAGGAGGATTATCCCGCTTCTGACTGCCCAGAAGGCGTTTATGAGCAAAATGATCAATGTATGCCAATTCAAGAGCCTTTCGAAGAAACACCAACAGCCGAACAACTGTGGGCACAACTAAGGTCGGAGATTGAGGCAGAGGATATAAATGAGCTTGTGGTCATGTTTGGTGATCAAAACGGAATTCGCTTTGTGCATGAAAAAGGCGCAGGTGCTGATCAAAGATTTCCCATCGCATCTGCGTCCAAACTACTGAGCTCTATATTGGTAATGAAGCTAGTGGAAACAGGTGTGATGAGTCTTGATGATCATCCTCAACAATACATTGATTGGTGGACCAATGATTCAAATGACCCACGTAGTCAAGTCACTCTTGCACAGCTTTTATCATTTACATCAGGGTTTAGTGGGGGCACAGGCTTGGGGAACCAAAGCGGTGTTGAGTGTGTTGAAGATAGAGAATCAAACTTAGATGAGTGCTCTAGAGCAATCTATGAGGAGCACTTTCAATTTGAGCCGGGAACAACATTTTACTACGGACCAAGCCATTTACATATTGCGGCCAATATGGCTGAAAAAGCGACCAATGAAACTTGGAATCGACTCTTTCGCCGTCTTATTTATGATGCGCTAAACCTCAGTGATATGACTGCATATATCATTCCAAGTTTAAGGCATCCACGGGCTTCCGGTGGAGCGATTGCCAGTGCCAATGATTATGCTAAAATACTGACTGCCTTAGTAAGTGGCTCTTTTCTTAGTGAACAAGCATTAAATGAGCTCAGTCAAGACAGAACTCCGCTTGGAACAGAGTTTGCTTCAGTTCCAGATACCGCTGATAACTACGGTGATTGGCACTATGCATTGGGCTGTTGGCGTGAATGTAGCGAAGCTGAATATTCAGAAAGTTGTGATGAACTTGGAGTCATATCTAGTCCAGGCGCTTTTGGTTTTTATCCTTGGTTTGATCAAAGTTCTGGCTATTGGGGCTTAATTGCCACCCAAACTTTGATGGGGCCTTCTTTGACTGTACCCTTGGGCCAAAGATGGTACATTCAAGCCAAACAAGCTTTGGAGACAACGCCTTAGAATGTTTTAGACCCATTGGCTATCGACAGGCACATCCATTTCTGATGGTTCTATGCAAGGCTATGATCATTCAAGTGATCAAGACATTATGGATATTGTGGCTTACATAGAAAAAAAGTAGTACTTATGTACTGTAAGTCGATTAATCATATAGTGATTTGTAGTGACTAAACTTATAAGTCTTACTTTGTAAATATGATGTGAGTTAATTACGTTATGCTGTTAAAAAATACTAAAAATTAAAATGAATTTGATGATTAGCACACTTGATCGCCTCAGTCGAAAAATTAAAAAAAAACAATTATTCATTTATTTATTCATGCTTACAGGGTGCGTTGATACTGTGTTAAATCAGCAAGTTCCGGAGTCTGAGTCTGAGTCCCAAAGTCATATTCCGATTAAAATGCCTAACACAATTCAAGATATGGAGAATGTACTCGATCTTGAATTGATAGAGGACATGATCCTCCAAGATATGTTTCTCCAAGATATGTTTCTCCAAGATATGTTTCTCCAAGATATGTTTCTCCAAGATATGTTTCTCCAAGACATGCTTCCACAAGATATGGAAATCCAACCTGATCCTGATTGTTCTAGATGCTTAGGGCACTATGTAAATTGCCGTGCGGTCTGCATGAATCGTTTTGACAATAATAGCCAAGGTAATGGTTATGCGTCAGGTTATTGTATTAGCCTAGGAGATAGTGATTTACAGGGCTGCTGCGCTTGTGAGCGTCCCATGCCCTTTAAGGCTTGCTCTCGATGCTTAAACGGACTTAGCTCCTGCGCAGAAGCCTGTGGCCAAGCAAATAGCTATTGTCAAAATCCCTATAGTGAAGATCCAAGCGATTGTTGTGCTTGCGTACCCTAGGAAACTTTAATACATGGCGTCGATGAGACTATTTGTTAGTTATTATCTTTGCTTTTATGAGCGAGCTTATGGGCATGTTGTTCCCAATTTTGTCCGTCAAACTCTGTGATCGTATATTCAGTTGGAGCAGGGTCAAGGCAATGCGCATTGACATCGATCCCATCAGGATTTGACCGTGGAGTATAAAAAGGCTTTATTCCACATGTTTTACAAAAGGTATGGGCTGCGATCAATGAGCCAAAACGATAGGTGCTTAGTTGTTTATTACCTTGTAAAAGCTTAAACTTAGATTTTGGGACGATTAAGTGTAAATAACCGGATTTAAAGCAAATACTACAGTTGCAACGATCTAGCTCCAAGTGCTGTGGTGCATAGACCTCAAATTGAACAGCACCACAGTGGCAACTTCCCTTGTAGTTTATCTCATTCATAATCATCATCTTTCGTGTGCATCAAGTTGTTTCAGCTTATATGATAACGCTTGAAATAATAGACTTAAAAAGCTCCATAAATGGCTTTACTATTATGAGCAAGCTAAGCAAACAACCAATAAATCATCGTCATTACACTCAACAGAAAGAAAAACGCTATGAAATACCTGCATACCATGGTCAGAGTTGCAGACTTGGAAGCATCATTATATTTTTACTGTGATCTTCTTGGGTTAAAAGAAATTCGGCGAAAAGAGGTGCCAGCCGGCCGTTTTACCCTTGTTTTTTTAGCGACTTCATCAGATGCAGAAGCTCAAGTTGAGCTCACTTATAACTGGGATACCGAAAACTATACCGGTGGTCGAAACTTTGGTCATTTGGCCTATGAAGTCGAGAATATCTATGAGATTTGCCAGCGCCTGCAACAAGGTGGCGTAACGATCAATAGACCTCCACGAGATGGTCGCATGGCCTTTGTGCGCTCTCCTGATGGAATTTCCATTGAGCTATTACAAAAAGGTGAGGCTTTGGATATTGAAAACCCCTGGAAAGATATGAAAAACATCGGAGAATGGTAAGCTAGTAATATTAAATCAAATCATATAGTTGCATTCTATTGATGATGATCCATATTAAATAACAAATGTTATATGTAAGTTATTCTGATAGCATGTGTGCTTATGTAAGTGTCGAATAAAATTATAAATTTATTATATGACTTAGCAAAATAATTTTGTTAGAGCGGTGCGCATTAATCGTTATCAATCTAAAGTTCCTCTGATGATTAGGATCCGATCATGTGCTCTTCATACTCAAAAAGCATTCTTAGCTTAACGTTGTTAACAACCTTTTGTCTTTTAAACATTGGCTGTGGTGAGGAGGGAAAGCCTGATGCTATCAGCTCTAGTAATGGTCCAGTAGTGCGAATGTGGGATGAGGCCGGCACTGAAATAGCTCTGGCTGGTGCAGAAATGACCCAAGCTGGTACCGAAATGGCTCAAGCCGGTACCGAAATGGCTCAAGCCGGCACTGAAATGGCTCAAGCCGGCACTGAAATGGCTCAAGCCGGCACTGAAATGACTCAAGCCGGCACTGAAATGGCTCAAGCCGGTACCGAAATGGCTCAAGCTGGTGTAGAAACAGCGTTTAATTCAAATCTGTACATCACAATCAATGAAATTGTTGCACAGGGTGACAATGAAGGTCCGAATTGGATTGAGTTTGCGAATCAGAGTGATCAAAATATTGATTTGCGCGGTTGGGTGATTGAAGACGATGGACAAAATACAATCATGTTTGCCCCTGATACGATCGTTCCGGCACAAGGGTATTTAAGAGTGATACATGGTCTTGATTTTATGTTTAGCTTGGATCAAAACGACCAATTAACATTGACCAATGCTTTGGGCGAAATCGTTGACTCTACTCAATGGACAGAAGCACTTTATTCGGGACGGGGTAGTTGGGCTAGAATCCCAGATATGGTTGGCGACTTTCAACACAGCAATCAAGCCACACCTAATGCCTCCAACTTACCCTCAACAATGGAAGTAGACCCCGAACCGGTCTGCGGTGATCAAGTCTGTGATCCTTCAGAGAATTGTCAATCCTGTGCAATGGACTGTGGCACTTGCCTAGCCTGTCCAGACTCCTTGTTTATTTCGGAATATGTAGAGGGCTCTCAAAGCAATAAGGCGATTGAACTGTTTAATGGTACGGGTACTGATATTGATCTGAGTGAATACCAACTATGGAATATTGCAAATGGTGGCTTTTGGGCCGAATCAATGACCGAGCTAGAAGGGAACTTACCCACCGGCGAAACTTGGGTGATTTGCCATCAAAATATCGAACCGAGTTATGCAATACTTTGTGATGAGTTTTTTGCCACTGATCCGGTTAACTTTAATGGCGATGATGCCATTGGACTTGCTCAATTACAAACTGATGAGTTTGTATTGATAGATCAAATCGGTACTGAAGGGGCCGATATTGATCGTGGTTGGGAAGTATCAGGTATTAGTTTTGCCACTCAAAACCATACTTTAGTGCGCAAAGGTTCGGCTTATGCTTCTACAGAGTGGATGAGCGCTTCTAGTCAGGATTGGCTTGTTCATGAGCAAGATGTTATGGACTTCTTGGGTTCACATCGGGTAGATAATCCAAGCTGTTACTAAGAAACATCAAGTTTATAACCAAACATCAAGGATCATGCTTGCTGAGTTCCCAAGCCATCACTAGTTCAAGTCCTCACCTATTAAGTATTGATTTGGGCTTACGCTTTGGGTGGTCATGTTATGATTCAGAATATAAACTGATTGGGTATGGTAGTCACCATTGTGGGCAAGCAAACAAACTCCAAACGATTGCTTATAAAGCCCTAAAAAGCTTACCGACAGGCTCTCACTTAATTGTAGAAGGCAATAGTGAGCTGTATAAGCATTGGCAAAAAAATGCTCAAAAACATCAAATAAACCTAAGGCAAATCTATGCCGAGCAGTGGCGTAAAGACTGTCTTAGTTTAAAAGAGCAATCAGATGCCAAAAGCGCTAAAGAAGCTGCGATCAAGCTTGCTAAGCATTTGATCAAAAGACAATCAGGACAGGGCGCTCACAGTTTACGTCATGATGCTGCCGAAGCCTGCCTTATGGGTTGGTGGGGTCTAGTACAAATTGGTTGGCTTTCGGAAGCTGAATTCAAGCAAGCACTAAAGATTTGAGCCTAAAACAGAGGAGCTACTTGTCGCCCAAATCTGTTTCAAGCTGTCTAGCGTAAAGGGTACCCATAATCACCACAATTGGCGCACCAATAAGATTTAAAAAAGGGGTTGCTAACAAGGGGGCCGATAAAAGACCAATACTAATCGTGTTGAGCGGTCGCTTTAGCAAAATCTTAAAACGCTGTGAGAGAGAGTAGGCTCGTCTACCAAAAACAAAGTCAGTGGTATCTAAACTCACGATTAAGGGCGTCCATACACACAGATTAAAAAGTCCGGTAAATAAACCAATGACCGGAATGATAGCAGTGGCCGTTAAAACCAAACTTACACTTAAACCAAGCAAGATGAGTTTGATGCTGAACATGAGGCCCGAAATAATCCCTTGAATAAAACCTTGTTCGACCTCTTCGCCACCCTGCTGACTATCGATTTCAGCGGCGATTGGCTCGCATAAAGGTAAGGCGAGTAACATCACCACAAAGGGCGCTAAAAGCAAAGTCAGGATCCCACTTATTAAACTCCCAAAAACACCGAAGTTTTGAGTGAGCGCAAGCAGACCGGGTATAAATTGGGCAATCCACTCAAAGTTTTGATCCAAAAGAACATAAATCCCAATTGTACTGATGCAAGAAACAATACCTGGAATGAATGAGAGTTTGATCAGTTTTCCTGAACCTAATAAAAGGATAACCGCCCTAATAAATAAAATGGGCCCTGCTAAAATATTCATTTCTTTTACCTTTTCTTTTGCGAGGATGAAAACTCAAATCTAAAGCGTTGCCTAAGCTTACTTTGCTTATGACAGTTCAATGTTAATGTCGAGGGGTTTACAACCTAACTGTATAAGCTGAGATTCCAATAAAAATTGAGAAAACTAAACCCTGACTCTGACAAGCGTATTGACTTATGAGTCTGAGTGTACCTAGTATTCGCCGCCTTTTGATGAACTTAGTGAGGAGTCTAAAATGTCTACTGATCAGAAACAAAACCCTGAAGCAAGTCCGCAAAAAAACGAAAGCCAAGCGACTTTAGCCAAGGTTTATGATCCAAGTGAAGCCGAAACTCGTTGGTATTCATTATGGAATGATGCTGGCGTGTTTCAACCTAAATCCGATCACACTGAGACAGATGATGGTTCGCCTAGTTATGTCATTATGATGCCTCCACCCAATGTGACCGGCACCCTGCACATGGGACACGCACTTACCATTACTCTACAAGATATCTTAATTCGTTATCACCGCATGAAGGGCCATAACACCCTTTATTTACCTGGTACTGACCATGCAGGAATTGCCACTCAAACGGTTGTAGAGCGAGAATTGGCTCGTCACCAAGGCGTATCTCGTCATGAAATTGGCCGTGATAAGTTTCTTGAGCACGTATGGACATGGAAAGAGAAAA
Source organism: uncultured Myxococcales bacterium (assembly GCA_937146725.1). GTDB lineage: Bacteria > Myxococcota_A > Bradymonadia > UBA7976 > VGTA01 > CAKZRU01. The sequence continues at coordinate 9,797 of CAKZRU010000020.1, read as the reverse complement.
ACGGCTCTCGTATTTTAGAGCAACTCAAAACAATGGGGGCTTCTGCCGATTGGTCACGCTTACGCTTTACCATGGATGAACAGTGTTCAGAGGCGGTTAAAGAAGCCTTTGTACAAATGTGGAATGATGACCTGATTTACCGTGGCGAACGCCTTGTGAATTGGGATCCAAAAACCAGAACAGCACTGAGCGATGAAGAAGTAGAGCACGAAGAAAGACGCGGCTCTTTATGGGAGTTTGCTTATCAGTTTGCTGATGGCTCTGGTGAGGTAATTGTCGCCACCACTCGTCCGGAAACAATGTTGGGCGATACAGCCGTTGCGGTACATCCCAATGATGAACGCTATCAAGCGCATATAGGCAAACAGCTAGTCCACCCTTTCTTTGAAGACCGAGTCATTACCTTGATTGCTGATGACTATGTTGATCCAGAGTTTGGTACAGGTGCAGTTAAAATTACGCCTGCACATGACCCAAATGACTTTGAAATGGGCCAACGTCATCACCTAGAAATGATTAACATCTTTACCTTTGACGGGCGCGTCAATGAGCGTGGTGGCGAGTTCCAAGGTCTTGATCGTTATGAAGCCCGCAAAGCCATTAAAGCTAAGCTCGCCGAATTGGGCTTTCATAGAGGCGAAGAACAAATCACTCACAAGGTCAGTATTTCTCAGCGCTCTGGCGTAGCGATTGAGCCAATGCTGAGTCGTCAATACTTTGTGAAAACCAAGCCTTTAGCCGCTAAAGCGAACGCCGCTTTACGATCGGGTGAAACTAAAATGATTCCAGAAAGTTGGATTAAGACTTGGGATCACTTTATGGATAACATCAGAGATTGGTGTATCAGCCGTCAATTATGGTGGGGGCACCGTATTCCGGTATTTTATGACCTTGAGGCATTACCTCAGGTTATCCAAGATGATGCTAATGAAAAGGGTCTTAAAACCGAAGCTTTAGAAGCCTTAGAAAACGGTGATATCAAAGATGCACTTGCGGTTGCTTTAAATACCCTTGATGAGCGTTATGTACGACGTTTTTCAGTCGCGAGTACCACTGATCTTTGTGCCCAAGAGGGTGGCGATCGCTATGTGCAAGAGGAAGATGTACTCGACACTTGGTTCTCTTCTGGTCTATGGCCCTTCTCTACTCTAGGTTGGCCTGAAAAAACCGATGACTTGGCTCGTTTTTATCCGGGCTCAGTACTAGAAACCGGCTTTGATATCCTGTTCTTTTGGGTCGCCCGTATGATGATGATGGGCACTTACTTTTTGGGGGATGCGCCTTTTGCCGATGTTTATCTACATGCAATGGTTCGCGACTCGCAAGGTCGTAAGATGTCTAAATCATTAGGGAATACGGTTGATCCTTTGGATGTAATTAGAGGCGTTTCACTTGATGAATTGACCGAAAAAACCAAGACTTATCCCGTTCCCGAAAAGCTTTTACCACAAGTCCTTGCTGGCCTAGCCCAAGAGTATCCTGATGGCATTCCTTCATCGGGTGCTGATGGACTTCGCTTTACTTTGGCAAGCCTTTCCGGACAAGGCCGTGATATTAAGTTGTCCATTCCTAGAGTGGCTGGCTATCGAGCCTTTTTGAATAAAATCTGGAATGCAACTCGCTTTGGCTTTATGCGCACCGAGGGTGTAGAAATGAAGCCTCTTGCCGAGGTGAAAGATAATTTATCTATCGCCGACCGTTGGATTCTCTCTCGCTTGCAGGTTGTCACTGAAAAGGCCAACCAAGGCATCAGCGAATATCGCTTTAATGAAACCGCTGATGCGATTTATCACTTCTTTTGGTCAGAGCTTTGCGACTGGTATATCGAGCTTGCTAAGGGTGCTCTCAGCGATCATGCAACACAAACCAAGCGGGAAGCTGCCTGTAGCGTATTCTTTACCGTTTTAGATCAAAGTATGCGCCTGCTACATCCTTTATGTCCTTTCCAAAGCGAAGAGATTTGGCAGTCCTTACCTGGTAGACAGCAACGTTGGCCAAATCATCAATTCTGCGCCATTGCACCCTATCCTGAAATGCAAAGTGAATGGGTAGATGAGGAAGCTGAATCCTTGATGAGTCTTTTACAGGAAACTTTGACGATGGCTCGTAATGCACGCCATGAATCAGGCTTACCTATCCAAAAGAAGGCACCATTAGTCGTTTTAACCGACCATGCCGGCTTAGCCAATACTGTGCAAAGCTATGAAAAAGAGCTGAAGCGTATGGCGCAGCTGACCGAGCTCACAGTAGCGGCTCGTGATGGCTATGATATTCCTGCTCAAGCAGCAGTAAACTCTGGGGTTGAAATGGATGTTCTTATCCTACTTGAAGGTCTGATTGACCTGGATGCAGAACGCGAGCGTATCGCTAAAGAAGTTGAAAAACTCGATAAGCGCCGCCAAAGCCTAAGTAAGCGCTTAGGCAGTGCTGGCTTTAGAGAGAGAGCCCCGGAAAAGGTGATTCAAGAGACAGAAAGCAATCTGAAGGATATTGAAGAACAGATCACCCGTCTCGAAGAACGCATTACTCAGCTTAAAGGGTAAGTAACGGTTCACGATTACTTCTTATCGCCTCTTTTTATTACTTAACTGATGACTTATTATATCGACGATTTATTGCACTAGCGATTGATTGCTTCACCGGTGACTTGATCTTAAAGATACAAAAGCATGCTGTAAGCAGTAAATTAGCCTATTATTACTAACCCATAAATAAGTCAGTAAGACCCTGAGCAAAGTTTTCCTGCGGGATAATCCCTTCTTCGGTAATAATCGCAGTAATCAGATTGGCAGGAGTGACATCAAAGGCTGGATTTTCTACCTCTACGCCTTCAGGCACCATTCTGTATTCTCCACAGTGCGTGACTTCACGATCAGGGCGACGCTCGATTGGAATGGCTTCACCGCTTGCCGTATTTAAGTCTACTGTGCTTTTAGGTGCCACTACATAAAAGGGAACTTGGTGGGCTGCTGCCACGATTGCAAGCAGATATGTACCAATTTTATTAGCAGCATCACCATTGGCCGCGATACGATCAGCGCCCACAAAGACCGCATCAATCTTACCCAAACTCATCAGATGAGCTGACATTGAGTCAGTGATCACTTTGACAGGAATTTGGTCACGATGTAGTTCCCAAGCAGTTAAGCGAGCACCTTGCCAAAAAGGTCTAGTTTCATCGGCATAAACCTGTTGCAGTTTACCTTGTTCATGGGTGCTTCTAATCACGCCTAAAGCCGTTCCATGACCACCGGTTGCTAGTGCACCCGTATTGCAGTGCGTCAAGATATTACAATGCTCTCCCATAATAGAAGCACCGTAAGCACCCATTAAACGACAGGTCGCAATATCTTCTAAATGAATTTGAACTGCTGCACTCTCTAAAGTTTTTACAAGATCACTAGTTAGAGTTGCTTCTTGCCAAATCTTGCGTAATTTTTCTATGGCCCAAAATAAATTAACAGCCGTTGGTCTTGTTTGGCTTAGACCCTCAGCCGCTTCCTCTAAGACATCCACATAACTTGAATGTTCACTGCCCTTTGGTACAGATTTAGCTGCTAAAACAAGTCCATATGCTGCCGTAATACCAATCGCCGGCGCACCACGTACGACCATGTCCTTAATCGCCTTAGCTGTACTGACCCAATCCGCACAAATATAGTCAATTTCTTCGCTGGGGAGTTTTCGCTGATCAATAAGGCGGATTTGATCACCTTCCCAAAGAATAGGGGTAAAACAATCAATAATATCCTTTGATTTTAAAGATTCAGCCTGTGAAACCTGCTCAGCGATTGCCTTTTGGATTTCTTCAAGTTTAGCTTTACTCATAGGTGTTCCTTTAATGTCACAATATACAGAAAGTTTTGGGTATGAACTTTGGGGATTCTTTTTTAGAAGTCAGTATTTAAGGCTGTGGTTAGCGCTTTAAACGTCTCATTTTATTTTTTATGACCCCTACTTTTTTACCCTGAGGATAGCGCTTTAAATAGAGCTCAAAATAATGAATCGCCTGCTTGCTTTCTTTTAGTTTTTCATAGCTATACCCTAAGCCATATAAACTGTCGCCATGGACAGGGTTTTTACTGAGAGCTTGCTTAAACTTACCAATGGCCGAACGTGTATTCTTTTTAGCCAGTTGACACCAAGCCAATTGTGCCAAGGCTTCAGCCTTGCTTGGATTTAGCTTAAGAGCCTTCTTAAAATAGCTCTCGGCTTGCTTTACCCGGCCTCGCATTAAAAGCTTTTCACCTTGCTGAATGAGTCCGGTGTAAGAAACACTTCTCTTTTTTGGTTTCGCTTTTTGTTTTGATGAGTTTTGCTTTTTTAATGAGTCATGTTTGGTATTTTGAGCGCTTGCTTTGGACCGAACCTTAGATTTGGTAGCTTGACTGTTAACAGTCTTTACAGATTTAGCTGTCTCTAACTCGACTTTATGATCATCAAAAATAATCTCATCTTCTTCGACTGTGCTTGTCGAAACTGTACTTGATTCGCTACTTTCTTGTGTATCTTGATCACCTAAGAACTTAATTTCATTACTTACCTTTGAATTGGTTAAGGCGGACTTGGATGGATTCAAAGACCCCGTAGTGGGCTGTGGATCTGAATGTTGACTAAATAAAGACGAGAAGCCTGTAAGAGACTCACTTAAACCAAGTCCCCATAAAACAGCCAAAGTAAAAGCGGTAAAGAGTAGGCCTTGGCTAACTAAACGGATAGAGCTCTTGGGAGACAGAGTTGCTGTATCTTCTCTTAAGGGTAAAGGCGTATGAATATGATGAGCACTTGAGCTTACCGCTTGAGATAAAGCACTGTTGTGAATATCAAAGCTAGGCTCAAGCGCTGGTGTAGCGACTCCAGAAAGAGGGTTTACACCACTTAAGTCCGATAGTTTTGCCGTCGATCTTGTACTTCCAATCACAGGCTCATCAGGAAACAGCAACTGATGCTGATCTAAATCAACATCTAAGGGCCCCAAGCCATCAGAAGCTTCATCAATCGTGGCTAAACGTGGTTCAATCGGCCTTTGAGGTTCAGGAAAATACTGCTCTGTACTAGGTACATAAGAATACTGCGCTTCTTGAGAGAACTGAGCCATTGTTGAGTGTATATCAGGGGTAGTATTCTGGGGCTCTATCTCTGGAACAACAAGTTGCGGCAAAGGGGTTTCTATCACCAATGCATCATCTTCGCTCCCGGATAAATCAAGAGTAAATGACTCATGGCTATCATTGACTGAATCCATGGTGAGATTCATAGTTGAAAGCTCTGAGGCCGGTGTTGCTGAAACTTCTAAGCCTAAGGGATCCGGCTGGGCTGATGGACGCGTCAAAAGTGCGGGTGCAGCTTGGCTTGGCGCTTTGTGTTTTCGATCGGCTAGACTGACTCCACAATAGGCACAATTATGCAGTTTAGGAGTTATGGGCGCATGGCATATAGGGCAGGTACTCATGATATGTGATTATTCAGCTTAGGTTGAGATCATTATTCTCTTAGGTCAAGTAAAGGCCAAGAGGCCTCGGTGAATAAACCGTTATTTAGCAAATCACAAGAGCCACGTGAGTTTGCAAGCAAATCAGTGGGCACCACACGTAAAATATAATCCAATCGATTTTGGTTTAAGTTAAAGGTATCGCCTGCAATATGTAGTTTCACTGTCGCCGGTCTAATTCCTGCAAGTATGTTAATACAATGCACATTTCGGCTTTGGCTTCTTGGGCTGTCCACGAGTTGACTATTAATATTTGAGGTATCTTGAGCGCTTAGGGTCAAGCGACCTTGCTGACTTTCAAAAGCAACATGTACAGTGCGGTGAGCAGAGGCCGGTACAACAATTTCATACCAATCTCCTTGTGAACGCTCAGTTTCACAAAGCCAAGTATCACACAACTCAATGCGTCCAGAGCCAAAGCGAGTCGCATCTTGGGCACGATTATTACCACTGCTTCCCTCGTGAACATCATCTTGGCACTCTGAACTTGGTGGAACCATGGTGACATTAAGCTGATAGGTATTTTCTACAGGCTCAGGACTGTACACCCTTGCATAATAGCGTCCGGCTTGGGTTTCTAGGCCGGTAAAGTGAAGTATTTCACCATCATCAAGTGAGTTTGCTCTAGCACGAGGGGTGCGACAGCGATTGCTAATACACGAGCTATTCGCTTGCTCGGTTCGGCAATCTGCATGACTAGTACAAAAGTCACCAACTGTGGCATCTACACTTTCAAAGAGCTCAATGTTAATGTTTCCGGCACTGTGTCTAAAGGTTGAATTTAAGCACAAACGAGTATTGTTTTGAGGGATTTCAAAAGTAAACCAATCTTCATCAAAGCCACCCTCTTCATCGCACAAGTAACCATTATTGATGGCCAATCTTTGTTCGCTTTCAGGTCTTAGCTGAGAAACGGGATTAAGCTCATCATCACGCGAACTCGGTTCGTTCACATCTTGAGAGCAGGCTCCGTCACTAGGTACACGACGTAGATATAACTGATAAGGACCGGCGCTATCATCTAGCCCAAAGACCTCGATAAATAAAGGTTCGTCGCTAGCACTGACTGCAGTCGCATATTGCAGGTCCGCCATGGGGTCTTCGCTGCGAGGATTAATTGATGCGCTATCACCAACAACAATGCCGTCGGCATTAATAAAGCGAATCTTCAGTTCACCCACAAGTTGGCCACGGCCTCGTAAGGGTTCATCCTCTGGATCCGAATCATCGATAAGCCAAGCTCGCCAAGCATCACCAGAACTGGAGTTGACTGAGAAAATATCTCGATCACCTTGACACAAGAATAGATTTTCATTGAGATGCATATCTTGATTCGCAGGAATCAAACCAGTGCCATCAGCCAAAGGCCCATCATCATCAAGACGCAACGCTTGATTAACTGAGTTGTTTGGCTCTCTTAGGTCGGAGCAAACGAGTTGTCGACGAGAGAAACTTGCACTGAGTTCATAGCCCTCACAGCTGCCTTGAGTACTGACATTGATACACCATTCATCATTAGTAAACGACTGTGTTTCAGGGTCGACTACAAGCTCATAATGTGTAAGCCCATCCTCACCGATTTGTCCGTCTTGGGTTTCATACCCAACAAAGTCATTACTTGCCAACGCAAAAACGGCCGAAGAAGCCAACTGAACCGATAATGGATCACAGTCGAGTGGCGTATCGACAAATACTGATAGACCATCACTAATACTCATTGGAAAACAGTATAAATCCCGATCACCAAAGCACAAATCACCCCGCGCTTGCTCGCTAAAGCGCAGAGCAGGCGTTAAACCGATTTGCTGACTGCCGGCGACATTATCATCACTTGGATCATTACGATCAGAGAAGCAAGCTTGCTGTTGTGGCGCAACCTTGACTTCAATTTGATAAGGATGCATCTCAATTTGGCTGGTGCCGGTGATCTGTATAAAATAATCTCCGGCGCTTAAACCTTGGCCACGACTTGGGTATCTGATTTGATCATTAACCACCCAAGGCTGATTGCTTGCCAATACATTTTGCTCCGCATCCATAAGCTTTACGTCAAGTGGCCCTGAACTAGGCCGAGAGTCGATCAAAACTTCGATACGCTCATTATCATTAATGCTTAATTTAAGCCAATCTTGGTCACCTACACACAAACGACGAGTTTGAATACCGCTGGCTCGCACACCTCCTTCTTCACCAAGTAGCCATTCTACATAAGGCGCAGTTTCTGCAGTTTGATCACCTAAAAGCTCATAGGCATCATCTGCACATGCAGTTTGACACTGTCCCTCTATACAGGCTTCCCCATCAGCACAGCCTTGATGTGTAGCGGGATCACAGGTTTGTCTACAACGCTGTTGAGTTTCATCACAGTATTGACCTTCACCACAGTCATTATTTGTAGCACAGGTTTCACGACATACATGATCATCACCACAACTTAGGCCTTCCGGACAAAGTCCTTCACGGCAACCATCTCGACAGCGACCCTCAAATGCACAATATTGCCAATCCGGACAGGCTGAATCTTCTTCGCATAGTAGATTCACACATTCATTGCGCTCCGGATGACAAGTCAAGTTTGCTGGACAGCCCTGTGGGTCTTGCGTTCGGCAACCTGGTGCACAGCGGCCAAAGTCTGCACAAAAATCTCCATCGGGACATTGCTCATCACGTGAACACAAGGCCCGACATGGATTAGGCTCACAGCTTAAAACACCGAGCAGGATTTCTCCACCGACCTGCTCACAGGCTCTTACCGGACTAATGGAACATTCATCATCTAAGTCACAACATACGCCACCTTGCTCACAGCTTCGAGTTTCTTCATCGCAATATTGAGGGCCAAAATCTGTACTTGGGCAGTTATCAGAACTTCCTTCATCAGAGTCGAGTCGACAGCCGGTTTGGCATAAGCCTTCATTACAGTATTGGTCGTCATAACAATCAGAGTTGAGCTCACAAGATAGAACACATTCCCTGCTTTCAAGATCACAAACCTTACGACTGCCAGGACGAGTACAAGTGTCGACAGGACTTACTTTACAGCCGTCTACACACTCTCCTAAATCATTGTCCGCTTCGATTAAGCAATATTGATCCCTTGAGCAATCCTCATCGGCTACACACCCGGAGTCTACGTCTTGATCTTGTTCATCTACAATTTGGTCTGCTTCTATATTTACTCCGACATCAACTGCCGTTACGTCTTCAGGGCAACCGGAGAGTAGAAATGATAAACAGCTAAAAAGTGTAATCAAACTTAATGATTTAAGCGAGCCTTGTTGGTAAAAACACTTCATGGGAATAGCCTCGTGAGTTCATAGATAGAGTGTGTAATTTGTTTACAATCATACTTTTAACCCGATCAAGTCACAAGGTAAAGACTCCCATGCACTAAAGGAAGGTTTAGTATGAAAAAAACTGCAATCCAAGATACACAAATGCAAGCAGGATCTGTGACAAGCCCAAAGCTAAAAGTACTCTTAACCGCTTTGCTTATTGCAGGATTAGGTGGAAGCTATTTAACTTATACCCTCATGTTCATACCTGGAAAGTCTAAGCCAAACCTTGAGCCTAATAAAAGTCAACTGACTCAAAAGGGCATGCAAAAACCTAAGAGTAGCATCAATCAATCTAATTCTTTGAACTCTAATTTGACCACTTTGAAAAAGCAAGATCCCCGAGTTGCACCCGAGTCCCCAAAGTGGTCGGAGTTATTTGGAAAAGAGCAAGAACAAAAACAGATTGCAACACTTAAAAACAAGCTTGATTCTCTGCTAAATGTTAAAACATACGATGGCTTATTGGGCGCTCACATTACTTCGTTGGAGCAAAAACTAAAGCCCATGAGCCTTCAGCTTAAAACCGAGAATGGTCTGCCCACTGTACAAGCCTATCAAAGCAAATTACAGTTTCAAGTGATTGACGGCTATGTATTAGGCGCTGACCTTAAGTTTGAATCAGGATTTTCGGGAGCAGATTGGGATATGATTAACCAAATCCTTTGTTCTGGTGCAGAATATCAAGGTCATGATGATCCCATGATGTTTATGGATGAAGTATTAGCAAAGCCGACTGCAGAAACGAATGTCTATCAAGGCACTTGGCTGATCAAAGATCAAGCGAGTGCTGACACAAAAAGTGATCTAAAAATCAATTATCTGATTCAGGTTAGCCCCAATGAAAAACAGAACTCCGCTCGTTTTTGGCTGAGTTCTGACTTATAATTTCTGGCTTATCATTTCTGATAGTGATTAGCAAAACCGAGCCTGCATATTTCAAGCTCTTTCCCAGCTTAAGCCCAAGGATA
>CAKZRU010000019.1 GCA_937146725.1 uncultured Myxococcales bacterium | reverse complement strand
GCTCTTTATGCTCTATCATACTGGTGGAAAAATCGGCAATGGACTCACCTTGGGTTTATGGTCCTTAACTTGGCTTGAAGTCATTATAGGACTCTTTGGTTGGTGGCTATATAAGATCTTACCAAAGGCCTTGACTAAACTTGAAGGTGGGATTCAAGTTGAAGAAGATGCAATGGTTGCTATTGCCCAACTGCGCGAAGTCCTTTCGGCTAATGGAGAATCTGGCAAGTCCATTCATTCCACTTGGCAATTAATTAATGAAGAAGGAGCGATTGCTGAGCAACAAGGGGCTGAAGATGATGCTTATCGGCTAAAACAGCTAGAAAGTTATGTTATGCTTCATAGATTGCGCCGCATTTGGCTTGTGACTCACCTAGGCTTAAGTTGTAGTTTAGCTGTGGTGATTATTGCTCATATTATCACCGTATTATAAAGTGCTCAGTGCTTAAAGCTAAAAGGAGATTGATCTGATGATCAATGAGATGAAGCCTACTATTTTAGTCCGACTCATCGGTGAAACTGCACGAGAGTGGAAATTCAGTACTACTCAAACCCTACTAAGATTCGGTGCAAGTGGCGCTGAAATCTCTGATGTATCTTTTGGGGGGTCCAAAGCTCAAATTACCTTTTATGAAGGGTATTGGTGGGTACAGTCTGCACCGGGTACTATCCTTAAAGTCAGCGAAACTGGTCGAGCAAGTGGCTTAACACAGGTTGAAGGCAGTGGACTACTTAAAGTCGATCAGCCTAATATTATTAGTTTAAATGATATTGTGCTTCGTATTGAGTTTACCGATGAACCAAGTGTTGCAGCCTCTACTCCAGCACCTCCTAAAGTACAACTTGCAGAATCGAATACAGCAGAGGATGAAGTTGCCGGTCAACAATCAGTAAAAACTCTAAAAGTTGTACTAAAAAAAGCTGGAACGACTGAGTCACAAACCTTTGAGTATAGCCAAGCAAACATTATCATTGGACGCGATTCTCAAGCGGAAATCAAGCTCGAAGGTCGCTTGGTATCTCGACAGCATGCTGAGTTAAAGTGGAATGGCGAGTATTACGATCTCCTTGACCTAGGGAGTGCCTTGGGAGTTCAGGTCAACGGGACTCCATTAAAAGGCCCATTGCGTATTGATCGAGATTATTCAGTTGATATTGGACCTTACAACATCACATTTTCGACTGTACAAGAAGAAAGATTACAACTAAATAGGCCACAGCAGAGCCAAGCTGAACTTACAAGCAATGATTCTTCTCAACAAGCATCTTTTATTGCAGAAACTGTAGCGGCCCCAGAGACTGCTTCGGCGCATCAGTTTCAGCCTCAAGAAGCTCACCCTAACCCTCAAGCTCAAATACCTTCAACTCCTCAAGCAAGCTCAAAGGGAAATGTAGTTGCTGTTCCTAAGTTAGTTATGGGGCAGCAAGGTCGTCAACCAAACAGTAAAGATAAGCGAATTGAACAGACCTCAAGCACAAATGATTTAGATCAACAAAAAACTAAAGTCAAATATCGTAAAGCTGGATCTTCTAGAAGAAACGTAGACTTGAAATGGCGAGAGCCTTTAGATGTTTTTAAGTGGAGTGGTCTTAGTCTTGGTGCAGGAACAGGTGCCGTAATCGCTTGCGTTTGGGTTGTATATTGGTTTGCGGCCGGAGAGACACTCAAAGTGGGCTCACTGAGTAGTGCACATAGTGGAACTGCTTATCAAGAGCTGAATAATCAAATGTCACACATGCGCAGCAATGAATGTAATGCATGCCATGCATATGAAATCCCTAAGATAAACCAAGCTGCCTGCTTATCATGTCACAAAGATCTAGAATCTAAAAGTATTTTTCATACCCAACATAAATCATCAGCAAACACTGACAATCGTTTACAAGATTGTGCACAATGCCATATCGAGCACCAATCTAATATGGTTTCATTAGTAGATGAGGGTAAATGTATTCAGTGTCATCCAAGTTCAGTTGAGTCTAAGCTTGCTTCAAATACAGTGACACAGACCAATAGATTTATTGAGGTTCGTCATGATCAACTCAATCAAGATATTACCCTCCCAAAACAGCTGAGCACACAAGCTGTAGCCG
>CAKZRU010000018.1 GCA_937146725.1 uncultured Myxococcales bacterium | reverse complement strand
AACATCGTCTCGGGGCATCTAAGCGGGCTCGCCGTGGTGGGGGGTGGGGCTACAGTGCCGGCGACTGTGAGGTCTCTCGCCGCCGTGGGCTCTTGTTCGGTGGCCGTGGCAGCTTCCTTGGCCTGCGTCTTTCCAGGTCACTTGGCGAGTTGACCATTGACCCTTGGGTCAATTATTCCCAAACACAGTAAACATCATAAAAGTCAGTGGACGTTCTAGCACGATCAAAATTTAGCACCGGAGCGAAAAGGCTGAGGCGATGCTGATGAACTGCCCGTTGGCCACCTTTGGTGGTAGGGCTGTCAGCAGTATCGAGGAAGTCTTTTCGCGGTTACGTCAGTGCCAAGTCGATGGTCGGTAAAGTATTCTGCATGATGCACAACTGAGCTGATGAAATGAAGCCGACTCAAAAATGCAGAAAAAACTGTCTCAAGTTGTCTCAAGTGGCTGCTTCCAATCGTTAAGTAAATGACAATACTCGTCTTTGCTCAGTAATTTACTCATGGATAGGAGCTATCAAATGAAACTCACTCAACTAGAACAGAGTCCAGCTACTTATGAAAGTTTAGTGGTTGCAAACGACCACAGCCCTTTTACACAAATCGGTAATGAAGCCGATAATGAAGCCGATGACAAAGTCAGTGATGAAAGCGGTGATAAGGGCAAAGTGATTTTGCATGATGTATTGGTGGATGGTATTCGTGGCCAAGCCGGTATTGGTAGCTTTGGCGCTTTTAGCGAACGCATCAAGATTATACTTGAGCATGCTCATCCTGAACTCGATACAGAGTTTCAAACCAAGTATTTTATGTTTACTGCACCGGGTAAGGTTGAATGGGGCCATCATGGGCAAAGTTTTGAAATCCTCAAGCTTGGTTAAATGGCTTCAAAGACTTAACAATCGACCTAAAGCTCAGATAAAGTTTCATCCACCTCAATGCCCTCAAGACTTAAAACATGCAAAGCATTGGTGGTTTGGGCTACACCACTGCGTAAAGTGTAGTCAAAATGGAGTTTATCGCCATCAAAGCGATCGCTAAAGTGAGCGAGCTTAAGCTCATGGGGAAAGCGCTTGCTCAGTTGAGCCAAGTCCAAGTCATGAGTAGTGATGATACCCGCAGCATGAGAAGCATGAATGAGGCGGGCGGCAATGCTTCGACTAGCTAAACGGCGTTCTCGACTGTTAGTTCCACTGAGCATCTCATCAATGAGATATAAGACCGGACGCTGTTTACTTGCCGATTCGGCTCGTTTGATCACCTCGCTAATGCGACGAACTTCGGCATAAAAACGGCTCCAGCCTCGGCTGGGGTCATCGGTGACTTGAATACTGGTTGCCAAGGAACATGGAGGACAAATAAGTTGATTGGCACAGACGGGCGCACCGGCTAAGGCAAGAGTGATGTTTGAGGCTAAGGCGCGCATAAATGAGCTTTTACCACTCATGTTACTGCCTGTGATCAGATAAAACTCTTGGTCACTGAGTAAGTCAAAGTCATTGCTTACCCGACCTTGGGGTGGAAAGAGAGGATGTGCAATGCCCTGAGTATGAATAAACTGCGGACTATCCAAGCTCACCTGTGGCCATGTAAATTCCGGATGGTCATGTGCATATTCGGCAAAGCTACAAAGCGCTTCAAACTCGTAAATGGCCTTTAAGTCGGAACTCACCAAACCACCATGCTGGGCACGCCACTCAATGACTTTGGTCCCATACCAAAGCTCCCACAACAGGCCGATGGCCAATACACCATATAATAAAGCGCTGTGCCTTACGGCCAAAGCTTCCGCATAGCGCGCAATATTTTTAATTCTCTCCGAGGGCGTACCACTGTGTTTGAGTTGCTTAGACCACTGTTTTAGCCAAGGCGAGTTAAACTCTTGCTTTTCGACAAGCTGAAAGCAACCCTCAAGACCCTGCAAAGGCTTGTGAGCTTCGGTGATCAGCGCCACATAATGAGGGCTGACTTTGCCGGTGGTCACTAAGTACAAAACAAATTGAGCGCCCAAGGTGAGTTGCCAAGCTGTTTGCAAGTCGGTGCTTACACTAATCACAGCTTGAATCAAGGTTGCAAGGGTAAGTCCCAAACCTAAAAATGACAGAATCTTTAGTCTTTTTAGATCTTTAGGATCTAGGGTTTCGCTTTGCGCCCATTGAGCAAAAGCACGTAACCCCAAGGCTTGACT
>CAKZRU010000017.1 GCA_937146725.1 uncultured Myxococcales bacterium | reverse complement strand
ATATAAGTAGTTTACTTTGCCAAAGATCAAAACTAAGTGATCGTTATCAAATGATTTTCTCAGAACGTCAATGGTTTCCAATTCTTGTGATGGCTAGGCTACTAAATGTCAGTAAGTCAGTTTATTACTCATGGGTGAACAGACAGTCTAACCCTTCAGAAAGACAGGTTGCCAGAGATCAAAGAGATCATCAACTGCGAGTCGCCTTTAAAGAAAACTCAGGCCGTTTCGGCTCCCCATTGCTCATCAAATATTTAAATCGAAATGGTGTTAGAGTTTGTGTAAACACGGTAGCAACCAGCATGAAAAGATTAGATTTAGCGGCAGTGGGCAAGCCCAAAAAAAAGCAAACGACCTTTTCTGATCATTTGTTAAAAATAGCTGAAAATAAGCTAAATAGAGACTTTTCAGTACATTCTAAACAAGCGGCATGGGCATGCGACATTGCGTACATAAAAACTAAAACATCTTGGCTTTATTTAGCGGTAGTGATGATGATGGTCTAAGTCATTTACAAGAGTCCGGAGATGAGGATCTTAACAGTGTTCCTGTCGATACAGATGAAGATGGTTGGCCCGATTTTAGAGACTTAGACTCCGATAATGACTGGATTGATGATGAAGATGATCCCTGTCCGGTTGGATTAGACGGCTCAGAGGGCTGTATGGAACCAACCGGTGGTACTGAACCAATGGCCGGTATGGAACCAATGGCCGGTATTGAACCCATGGCCGGTATGGAAACTATGGCTGGTATGGAACCAATGGCCGGTATGGAAACCATGGCCGGTATGGAACCAATGGCCGGTATGGATGAATCAAAGGCTGGGGCAGACAACCATAATACAGATGGTTCTCAAGCAAACCCTGTGCCTAGTGGCTGTCACAGTAGCAATGATAAAGGGTCGCTCTTGTTACTGATTGGACTGTTTATGAGTCTAGTGTTCCGACGACGCTCTACCTACTTTTTCTAAGTCAATCATCGCTTATAAAAAATCAAAGAGCTTGCTATTTCCTAAAAACTTATGGCCTACAAATAAAAGATTTTAAGCCACACTTTAGTGAATGTTTGCTAGCACACATCTGCTGTTTTTTGGTAGTTTCCTCAAACTAACCCAAGGCTTATTCAATACACTTAAGGATATGACCTTTATGAATTTCCTACCTATTAAACCTTCTCAAACCTTATCTTTGCTTATATTCTGTATACTTGGCATTTTGGGTTGTGATGACGCTAACACAAGTCAAAATGATTTGGCTATGGATGCAACTTTGCCTTTAGATGATTCTGTTGAGCAAATGTCTGATGCCGAGCCTCAAGAAATGGATGCTGAGTTTCAAGAGCTAGATGCTGATATACCCGAAACCGACCAACAGGTTGCGGTCGAGTTTCCTAATCAAGTTGGAGGCAATCCCCTAAATCCAGAGTCAGCGCTTTATCCTTATCCTTCAGATTTTTATCTCAAAGCAAACCCACAAACTGAGACTGGTTTTGAAGTTGAGTTTCCAAGCGAAGTATTACTCAAAACCATGCCCGCAGAAGCTTTTATAGGGCAGGATGGTTTTTCTCGTATGCCCATGATCCTTAGCGCTTGGCCAAAAGGAGTTGATCAAGCGAGTTTAGTGAGTACAAGTGATCATGGCGAATCGCTCACTGACCAAAGTACAACGCTTTTGATCGAGCATGGAAGCTTGCGGCGTATTCCTCACCTTGCTGAAGTTGATCTCACTGTGGATGACCGACAAGAGGGTACACTGATCATCCGACCGGTGGTCGTTTTAAACCCAAATCAAACCTATTCTGTGGTAATCAAAAGTGGTCTAAAGGATCTAGAAGGACAAAATTATGAGGCAAATAGCGCATTTCAAGCGCTAAAAGATGGTCAAGTTCAAGGCTATGAGCCCCTTGAAAGACAACAAGTATCCTTTGAGCAAACACGCCAAGTGATTGAGGCAAGTGGCTTGAATATGGACTCAGTTATTTTGGCTTGGCAATTTCATACTCGCTCACAAAGTTCAGTCAATGCTGATTTACTTCGTATGCAAGAGCAGGCAGTAGAGTGGCCTTTGGGGCGAATCACCATCACAGAAGAACGACAGACCACAGAAAATACGATTTATAAGGGTGAAGCCGAAATGCCCTTATATGTTGGAGAAAATGGCCTAAGCTATGATGAGCAAGGCCAAGTCCAAGCCCTTGGTACTCAAGTGTACACCTTTAGTATGACTTTACCCAAAGTCATTACCGAGGCCAGCGAAGATGACTTTGAACCTAGACCGGTCATTATGTTTGGACATGGCTTCTTAGGCGACCATGATCAATCTACCCGAAGCTCATTTAATGCGCTGTGTCGCCGTGGTAAGTTTAATGCGATTGGTCTTAAGTTTGGGATTCACGAGAACTTGTTGACCTTACTGATGCGTGGCATTGCCGGTGATGTACGATCATTTTATGTCTTAAGAGCTGAGGTCATGCAAACCATGGTGAATTATTCGGTCATGACCCGCTATGTGAGTCAGCTAAGTGAAAACTATCCAGCTTTGGATCCCTCTAGAATCTACTACATGGGGATTTCCAATGGGGGTACCTTTGGTAACCTGTATGCAGCAACCTCAATGCTCGTGGAAAAAGCGGTTTTAGTTGTTGGAGGAGGTGGCCTAGCGCACTTTTTGCAAAGAGCAACCCAATGGACTACCTTGGGGATCTTTGCCGAGCGAGAATATCCTGAACCTTGGCTCATGCAAGCCTATCTTTCACAACTGCAAGAGCAACTTGATCCCATCGATCCAATTAACTATGTAGATCATCTGATTTCTCCGCGTTTTGAGGGTCGCTTGCCACTACGAGCTCAAATACATATGGCGATTCATGATAGCCAAGTCCATAACCTAGTGAGTGAATGGATTGCGAGAAGTGCAGATGTACCAGTGTTTACACCTAGTCCTAAGTGGATTTGGGGCTTAGAAGAGCTAGAGGCACCTTTGGCCCCCGAAATGGCCCAAAGTATACCAAGCGCCATGTATGTTTACGATGAAATGGTCGCCCCTTATCCGCCCAATAACATTGCGCCAAGCGAGGATAACAATACTCATGGTACAGTTCGTCAGCTAGATGGTTACCAAAGACATATTATCGAGTTTTTAGATAAGGGAATCATTCAACAAGTTTGTGATGGTGCTTGTGATCCAGAATAAATAGACCCTTTGATTTCTGTACAATCATTCAGAATGTCTTCTTTATGAGTCAAATTATTTAAATAGTTAATAAAATCAACTTAATCACGAAGCTAATTTTTTGGTTTGTGGGGCAAGGCAATCCAAGTCACAACCGGCCGGTGATCAGAGCATTCTACCGCCGGCACTGTGGCAGTAAAAAGTTCAAAACTATTCTTTAAAGCATAAATAAAATCAATGCGATAAGGTAAGATTTGCCCAAAGTATTTGGTCACTCCAAAGCTTTGTCCAACCGCTTGCCAAAGATCATCCCAAGAGTCGGCAAGCAGGGGATGAGTTCCGGTGTGTGGCGGCGCATTAAAGTCTCCAACAAGTAGGGTTGGATCTTTGTAGGTTTTAATCACGGATAACAAGCTTTTTGCTTGCTGTTGTTGGGTGATTGAATTCGCTTTGATTTTTTGGGCGATTTCTCTGATATTTTCCACAGAAAATATCGCATCTTTTATAGTGCTTCTATTGATCTTATGAGGTCTAAAATGGACGTTGAGTAAGTTAAAAGTGGTATTTGTGTGTGCTTTATGTCCAATTTCACCAAATAAAGCTCGCCAACTCTCCTTACCTTTGAGTTTGATTTTACGCACATAATTTAACCGCCAATCGGCTTGCTCATGTACACATAGACCCAAGCCACTTTTAGCATGTTTAAGCGAACGGTATACAATATGCTGACAGCTGATCCCTAATTCTTGTTCTAAAAGTTTAAGATTTTTATTACTCACCTCTTGAAAAGCATAAATCCCAACTGGCTGTTCAAACTCTTGCTTTAGGTTCTTTAAGCTCTTTTTAATACACGATAAACGGTGCTGACGAGCTTGTCGTCTTGCAGCTGCTGTCAGGCCAAGATCACCCATACGCTGTAGATTCCAAGTGATCACTGAGATTGGGCTTTCATGCTTACTTTGAGCCCTCATATATTCCATTGAGGGACTAGACCGCAAAATCCAAAATGGGGGCCATAAACTCAAGCTCAGTAAGGTATAGGCAAGGAGAAGTACAAGCTTGTTTTTATACTGATTCTTTAAATTGATGAGCGTGAAAAAAAGTAGGATACAGCCCCAAAAAAAAACGATAAAGGGCAACACAAAGTTGAGCAAGGATAGAGTCAAGGACTCATACATATAATTGAGTACACAAAACGAAAGTAGTAAGATACCTGCTGAAATGTAACCCATGACCGAGTTAAAAGTCTTGGTAAGTAAGCCCAAATTATCCATATTTATCGTATCTTTGAATACACTTTGTTATGCTGTCACTTGATGGATATTTACATATCCAAGGTTTTGAGCTCTTTAAGTAATTCACTCACTGGGCGGTCATCCGGAAAGCGCTCTAAAAAGTCTGCACATAAAGCCTTAGCTTGGTCGAGTCGACCCAACTCAACCCATGCCCCCGCACAGTTTAATACAGGATCTCGGCTATCTCGGTCATTACGAATGGCTAACAAGAAATGCTTCATACCCTCTTGAGTATTTTCAGAGTTCCAGTGCAACACACCAATATTGGTATGAATACGTGCATTATCTGGGTCAAAGTCTAATAACTCGCTGAATACATTAATCGCTTCTTCCTCAAAGCCTGCTTCAGCCATCATTTCAGCATCTTCGATATCCATTTTAAGTAAGGTCGCTTTTTGCTCATCAGGACTTAAGCCCTTGATCGCTTCATCATCATCAATGAGACTACTAGCGATGCTTGAATCAAAGTTTAAGTCTTTGAGTGGACTTTCTTCAAATGGACCGGCCCCATCGCCTTTAGAACCACTTAGACTACGAAGTGCAAACTCGCGCCGAGTCATATAGCGCTCTCCCACAAAAGCCATCTCGGTAAACTCATAAATATGCTCTTGGAAAAAGCGCTGATCAACGCGTCTTTCTTTGGGCTCACGATCTGCAAGATGATCAATGCATAAACGTAGGTCCTTACCCATTAACTCATCACGCCATAGACCGTTAACATCAAAGGGAGATGGACAGACCTCATCATAGGTAAAAAGAACATCACGAATATAACGATGCTTTATGGTCGTACCACATAGAACATAGCCAAAGGCCTGTAAGCCACCATCCATAAAGAATTGATTCGTCTCTGAAAACTGTAAGTCTTTGGCGCTCAATACACCTGTGTACTTAGCATCAAAAGCGATGGGTCCAGCAAAAACCCAAGGTTGTTGAGCGGTTGCTTCATAAGGGTGAAGCGCCCCTGATTCATTCACGACTCCATCTGCATCTCGCCATTTTGCCCAAGCGATTGCCCAGCCATCTTCAAAAGCCTTCACTAATTTTTCTAAAGCCCGATCATGTGAAAAGCGATGCTCACCTTTCATGAGCAAAATCACTTGCTGACCTTGACTGTCTCTTAATTGCGTTTTGAGAGCATTGAGTGAAATCCAAGCACAGGCGGCAAAGCCTTTTCGCTCGGGAATGGTTTTGATTTGTACGCGTTCTGAAAGCCCGTACATTGTCGAATACTTTTGGAACTCAGCACCGGTTTGATCGGGTGAACCATCATCAATAAAGGTTAAAGACCATTGACGATGACTTTGCCTTGAGAGTGAAGCTAAAGAGGCCTTGATAGAGTTTTGGTTACGGTGAGCAACTTGAATAATATGAAAGTGTATATTTGACATCAGAAAATCTATTTTAGGTCACAGGGCTACAAGAGCCGATCAATATTCGGGTGATGCACATACGCTAACCTATTTTGCTTGCTCACTCCACCTTGAATATCCACCAACTAACTCATAAATCTCATTTTGTGCTCTTAGGGTATGAGTGAGCTCATTCTTCGCTATTAACTTTTGACGAGCAATGTGCAGGGCACGAGCTACCTTTTCGGCTCTTGGCCCTCGCGCACAATATACTAGGATATCACCTTGGGTTAACAGCTCATAAGATTCTCTATTAGCCTCTTGAAGCGTTGTAAGATCAGCTTGTTCCAAGCATTCAATTAGGGATGTGGCCTCATAGTGTATAGAGCCTTCAATAGATCCTAAAATTCGTTCTTCTTGGGTTCTCACATCTAAAATAATAGGTTGCCACTGCTTCTCACTTCTATTTGTTTTACCAAAACGTTTTTGGACTTCCTCAACAGAGATTGGGATTGGAAAGGGTTCAGCAGCAACCTTTGATTCGACTTTTGTTTCTGCTAAAGCCGAGCAGAGTGGACAAGTTTTTGCTTGCTGAATGGTCATTTCATAGCTTTTGAAGCTTTGGGTTGTAATCAAGTTTAGGCTGGATTTCTTGATGGACTTAGGTCGATCTGATAAGAGATAATCAACCGCAATTTGTGCTTGCATGGCCCCAATCATTTGAGGGCTCACTCCAATCACACCAGCTTGATCGCAGGATTGAATCACCCCACCTGTGGGCAAATGCTTAAATACACAACGAAAGCAAGCGCCTTGTGGATAAAATAAGGCGACTTGACCATCTGTACCACTGACCGAAGCATAGGCATGAGGGATTTGCAAATCCTTACACAGTGCTGCAATATTAGCCCGAGCTGAAAAGCGATCAGTACAGTCAACAATTAAGTCGGCTTCTTGCAATAGCTCTAAATCAGCATAACGCCTAAGCGCTCGTTCGATGATCGTAATTTTTATCCAAGGGTTAAGTTCAAGCAATCTTGATTGAGCGACTTTTACCTTGCCTTGGCCTATATCATGATGACGATAAAGACTTTGCCTATGTAAATTACTGATGTTCACATGGTCAAAATCAAAAATAATCAGATGCCCCACCCCAGTAAGTGCCAAAGCGGTTAAGGCGGCACAGCCCAAGCCGCCCGCCCCAATCACTGCTACCGTTGAGCTTTTAAGTCTTACTTGCCCCTTATATCCACACTGTGCTAACTGAATCTGTCGATCGTAAAACTTTAGTTCTTCTGGACTTAATGAGTGAGACATCCCCTAAACCCTTTGGTTTTCAGTGACCGGTAAAACTTGGTTTACGTTTTTCGACAAAGGCGCTCATGCCTTCTTGGGCATCATCAGAAGCAAAAAGCTTAGCTTGCAATTCTCGCTCAAGCGCAAGTCCTGATTCTAGTGGTAAACTCGCTCCACTTTGGACAGCTCGTTTAATATGTCCAACAGCCATACCCGCTCGGTGAGGACTACATTGAGCTTGCGCAAAATCGATCACCTTTTGCACAAAAGCATCACGCTCTAAACTTGGAACAGAGCGCATTTTACCCTTGATTTCCTTTTCTGTAAGCGCCCCAAAACTGTCATGAATTAAATCATGAGCAAGGGCTTGATCTACATCAAAAGTTTCGCCCTTAACCATCATTGACATCGCTTTTGAAGGCCCAATGAGACGGGCTAGACGCTGTGTGCCTCCGGTGCCTGGTAATACACCCAAGTTCACTTCCGGAAGACCAATGCGTCCACCACCTCGACGGGCAATACGTAAATCACAGGCCAAAGCAATTTCAAAGCCACCACCAACGCAGTGACCATTAATCGCACAGATCACCAACTTGGGTGTGTGCTCTAAACGAGATAGAGTTTCATTCGCATGTAAGCAAAAGTAGTATTTACTGATCGGATCGGCCGCTTCTAACATCTTGATATTGGCTCCGGCACAGAAATGCTCACCAGTACCGGTGATGACAATCGCTTCTATATCGGGATTAAACCGGGCTTTGAGAATGGCTGTATCAATATCTTGAAACATTTTAAAGCTATACCCATTTAAGCCCTCATCATCCAAAGTGAGCAAGGCGACAGAGCCATGTTCCTCATAATGGCATCTGATTTTTTCTTCGCCAAATAGATCAGCACGTATTTTGTTGTTTTTTTCCATAATTTTAAAACCTTAGCTATATTAAAAAAGCCTCAAAAATCGATGAATCTCTTGTAGTAAACTTGTATCATTTATAAAGTAGGGACTTCTCATGTCTTTTTTGGTGTTCATAGTGAGTTAACTGTACTGGAGAATATTTAATGTCAAAAGGCTCTAAGCAAGAGAAAGAAGAAGGTCAAGGCGTGACACAAGACGACAATGATAAAGCTCAAACAAATGATCAAGAGCTTTTTAAAACAAAGCCAGTTGTTGATTCTAGTCTAGCCTCTCAGCACCTTAATTCTTTACTCGACAACATGAGTGACCCAGACATCCAAAAAGTGAAACAAAGGCATGGAGAAGAGAATATGAACATGATCACCCCCCAAGCTTCCACACCTCCTAATCTTGACGTCTTAGTCAGCGAGCAGCTAGATGAGCTTGAAGATGAACTCGGTTTTGGCTTAGAAGATGATGATGAGCTTAATCAAGAACTCGATCGCTTGGCTCCCCTGCCCTTACCGATGCAAAAACCAAGTATCGGCCGAGCTCGTCGTCGTCGTTTAGTCGATGCTGAAAGTGGAGATCAACTTCCAGCCCGACGTGTCAATAGCACAGAGTTACTCGCAGCTGATGAACTTTCAAGATATCTGCATGAAATTAGACGCTATCCACTTTTAGAGCGTGAAGAAGAAAAGCGCCTTGCTGAAAACTATTTTCATCATGAAGATCGCGATTCTGCAAAAAAGTTAGTGACCGGTAATTTACGCTTAGTCGTAAAAATTGCCAAGCAGTACCGCCGAGCATGGGTCAATATTATGGATTTGATCCAGGAAGGCAATATTGGTCTTGGTGAGGCGGTAAAGCGCTTTGATCCTTATCGTGGCGTTCGCTTTAGTAGCTTTGCCCGATATTGGATTCGTGCTCTTATCCTACAATTTATCCTTAAAAACTTTAGAATGGTCTCCTTTGCCAATACTAGAGCAGGTCGTAAACTGTTTTTTAGACTTGAAAAAGAACGCACACGCTTAATGCAACTATATGGAGAGGCCACCACAGCTCAACTCGCCCTTGCGCTTGATGTAAGCGAAGAAGATGTCGAAACGGCAATTAGACTTAACCAACCGATTTTGTCGCTGGATGCCCCTCGCTACCAAGACGAAAATGATGGGGAAAGTCTCGGTAATTTATTACCAGATGAGTCACAGGGACTAGATTTAGCTTATGAGATTCAAGACTATAAAAGTTTGATTCACGGCCATATCAATGATTTTGGTGCTACACTCAGTGATGAGCGAGAGTTGGTTATTTGGAAAGAGCGCTTACTTTCCGATGAGCCGGAATCCTTGGCCGTGTTAGGTGAGCGTTTTCAAGTAACTCGTGAGCGTGTTCGACAGCTGGAGTTACGACTTAAAAAACGACTTAAAGCTTATTTAGATGAGCATTTAGACTCGGAAGTTATTATGGATCTAGAAAAAGGGTTCTAGGTGATAAAAGAACTCTAAGTGATCACAAGACTTCAAGTCTAAATCTATTCTAAACTTAAATCCTAAACTTTCATAAAACTCGACAAATCATTCAAGTCTTGAGATAGTCCCAACTCTACATATCAAAGCACATCATATTTAAGGGAGTTTACAAGATGAGCCAAGCCAGTTTAGAGACTCAAATTAACGAACGTATGAAAGAAGCGATGCGCGGTAAAGACAAGCAGACCTCCATGCTTATGCGTATGATCAAATCTCAAGTCACCGAAAGAAAAACCAGTAAAAACTACAAGGGTGAAGAAGGTGATGAATTATGGATGTCAGTCATTGACTCATATGTAAAAAGCTCTAAAAAGAACCTTAAGGAATATGAGGCTCTGGGCGCGGATGGCGAGGAACATGCTACTCAAGTCCGATGGGAAATCGAAGCACTTTCATGCTATCTTCCCCAACTTGCTGATGAAGCTCAAACTCGGATATGGGTCCAAGAAGCACTGGCTTCTTTGGAAGGTGCGGGTCCCATCAATATTGGTCGTCTTATGGGGCAAGTCATCAAGGCCCACAAGGGAGAAGTTGAGCCTAGTTTGGTTAAAACAATCGCTCAAGAGCTACTTGGCTAAGTACTTGACTTATATAATTAAAAAATAATTATATTTTCATCCTTGCGGCCATGAGCTGATAGATTTATCCTATAAGAAAATCTCTAGCCGTTATGTAAAAACGCTATCTTACGAAAATCTTTAAACTAGTGAAAATATGTTCATACATTTCTAAGTTCCCACTTGACCTTTGACCTAGATTTTAGTCTATCATAAGTAGACATCTGAGTGAGATCGACAGTTCAAACAGTCAATCTACTACTAGTCAATATAAATCAAAGTGGAGCAAATTATGGATCAGCAAAGACAAGCGTTAGCAAACTTTAACTTTTCGCAAAAATATGCTCGTTATGATGCTCCAAAGAAGCGCCGTGAAACCTGGGATGAATCGATTGACCGTGTGATGAATATGCACCGCCAACATCTTGAAACTGTTGGTGGTACAGCTCTCTTAAACGGGATCGAAACCGAACTTGATCAGATTACTCAAGCCTATAAAAACCGTTTATTGCTTGGCTCTCAACGTTCTTTACAGTTTGGTGGTCCGGCAATCCTTAAAAAACATGCTCGTAGCTATAATTGCACCTCATGTTATGTGGATAGTCCACGTCGCTTTGCTCAATCTCTTTATCTTTTGCTCTGTGGTGCTGGCGTTGGTTACAGTGTACAAGATCATCATATTGCTCAATTGCCACAAGTTAGAGACAAGAACACTCTTTTACATTTGCCCTATGACCATTTTGTGATCGAAGACACCATTGAGGGATGGGCCGATGCTTTAGATGCACTTGTTGATACCTATATGGGTGATCGTAAAAGCTTACCAGACTTTGATTTCTCTCTTATTCGCCCTAAGGGTAGCCCCATTGGTTCAAGCGGTGGGCAGGCACCCGGTCCTTATCCTTTACGCATCATGCTACAACAAGCCGAGCAACTTCTTTCAGAAAGAGCGGGTAGCCGACTCAAACCAAGCGATGCAAGTGACTTAATGTGTATTGCGGCAGACTGCGTTTTGGCCGGAGGCATGAGGCGAGCGGCTTTACTGTGTATGTTTACGGTCGATACCGATGATCAAGAAATGCTTGGCTATAAGTCACGAGATCAATGGTGGAACACTCATCCTTATCGGGCTCGAGCCAATATCTCAGCAGTGGTCCTAAGAAATGATCCACAAGCTGAGGCACATTTCCAAAAGATCTTTCAACATACTCGCCAATATGGAGAACCGGCTACGATTTGGGTGGATAGTACAGAAATCGCTTATAATCCCTGTGTTGAAATTGCGATGTGCCCTACCCTTATTACAGACCCCCAGGGTCAAGTTGTGGATATTTCCCTTGAGCTTCTTGACCCAAGTCAAAGAGAAGCGTGGATTCAAAAAGGGTATCGCTTTGAAACCGCTTTTCAATTTTGCAATCTCTGCGAAATTAATGTTGGTGCTTGGCATGACCTGAGTCGTGAAGAAGCAAGCCAAGTCGTTAAATTAGCAACAATTTTGGGCTGTATTCAAGCAAGCTATACCGGCACAGATGATGACTATCTTCATAAAACAGTCACTCGAGCCATTTTGGAGCGAGAAAGCTTGTTAGGTGTATCCTTAACCGGTCTCGCCAGTGGTCCGGCATGGGCAAGAGAGCGTGACACCTTAGAGCAAATGGCACAAGTCGCTAAAGAAACAGCGCGCCTTTATTGGAAAAAATGTGGATTAAAATCTATGCCGGCCCGAGTATGTACTGTGAAGCCTTCAGGGAATGCAGCCGTCAATCTAGGGTGCTCAAGTGGAGTACATTTTGAACATAGTCGTCGCTTTATTAGACGTGTGCAAGCTCCCAAATCAAGCCCCATTGTACAAGCTTATAAAAATGTGAATGAACTTGCAGTTGAGGAAAGTGTGTGGAGTCAGCATCGCACTGATGACTGCATTGCCTTTGCGATTGAAGCCCCTGAAACAGCTCTTTTTCGAGAGGATTATAGCGCTGTAGAGTTCTTGGACTGGGTAAAGCTTGTTCAGGAAGCGTGGGTAGGCGTTGGCGTACTTCGCCCCAACAGTGTTGAGGGTCTAAACCATAATGTTTCAAACACCTGTACCGTTCGTGCTAATGAATGGGATAGTGTTGCAGAAAAGCTTTTGGCCGGAAGAAATGCGTATGGTGGAGTATCCTGTTTATCGGCAAGCGGAGATTATGACTATCCACAACCCCCCTTTCAGGCGATTTATACACCTGATGAAATCAGCTCCGATGATCCACAACGAGAGAAAAAGCTTGAGGCTTATCGTTATTGGAAAGACTTAAGATCGCATAGCCTACCCATTGATTTTGGGCATGTTATCGAAGACCAAGATAACACGACCCTGTCTCAACAAGTCGCCTGTGGTGGTGGGGCTTGCGAGCTTAGTTTAGTTTTTTAAGCATCAACCTTGACTAAGTGATACGCTATTTATTTAGTGATACGCCATTTATTTACAGCAGATCAAGCACTCGATTTAAAGCAGACCAAGTTAGTCCAAATCGCTGTAAGTTTAAGTGTAACAAGAGTAACAAGACTCAAATAGCAATAAGTTAAAGCCTGTGAGACTTGCTTAGTGAGACTTGCTTAGTGAGACTTGCTTAGTGAGACTTGCTTAGTGACAAGATAGAACCAAAGGGTAAGCAGCTGTGCTTAAATTACGTCCATTCTCAGTGAGTAAAGGGCTCATCGTTCCCGCATTGCGGTCAAAGCGGAACAGGAACAAGGAAGTGTTTTCATCATCTTCTAGGCCAACACCGGCAAATACATTATACTGTTGATCAACACAGCCAGCACCATCGGTTAAGTGATTGTAAGGACTGGGATTCCCTCCAAAATAGCTTGTATAAAAGCAACCAAAGCCCTCATAATCTTGGCAAGCGGGTAATTGCGCCAAGCGCTGGCCATCATCGGACATAAAGCTGACCATACTTGCAATTGATGTACTGCGCCAAGCATAGGCAACAAACAAGATAAACTCTTCTCCAATCAATGGTAAGGCCATAAAGGCACCCAAAAGATTCGCACGTTCATTGGCGGGTAGGGCTACTTCAAAAGAATCAGGGATATGTCGTAAATCGTTGTAAGTAAAAACAGCATTACAGTCGCTCTCCATTCCTTCAATGGTTTTACTTTCGACCGGTGGGTATTGGTAAGCAATAACTTCAGAGGCAACCCCCTGCTCTCGGGCCATAAATAAACGACCTCTTACTGGATCAAAACGCAAGTTTCTAATTTGAAAACCGGCTTGCATTCCATCTTCCGGAAAGGCTGCACGAAGATCAATGGGAGCCCCTTCATGTGCAATGGGAGCTGTGCCACTGACATCATATAAAAACAGGCGATGGGTCGTTTGCTCTACCAATGCTAAAACGCCTGCTTTGGGCTCTACTGCTAAGGCGGTAGACACCGGCATAACAAAGGGCTCTTGGCTTAAGGATAGCGGAGCACTTGGCATACTTATATCAAAGATATAAAGATACATTTCTTCAAGAACGCCCTCATCATTGAGTGCACCATTGCCAAAAATAAATAAACGTTGGCGAGCGCTATCAAAAAAGACCTGTCTTGGTGTGTAAGGGCTTGTATTAATGGTTGCCAAAAGATTTGGTGCACTAAAAGTGCTGTTCTCCTCAACATCATGCAGCCCATATAATTTAACCTCTTGGGTTAGATTCAAGGCCACAGCATACAAGTCTTGATGTGCATTTAAACTAGCATCATGGGGCTCTCCCCCCACATTAAAGCGACCATATTCATATGGAAACTCACTATCTACACGATATTGTATCACTTCACTACTGAGATAATGGGCCAAATAAATTGAGCCTTGCTGTTCGACCGGAGTCCAATCGGTAATGCCAGAGCACAAGTTAGGTGTATTCATACCTGAATCCCCTCCCGTTGTTTCACCGCCTACCATGTCTCCGCCTACCATGTCTCCGCCCGCCATAGTACCCGCCATCATCCCACCGGCGATTAAATCACCAGCCATCGGCATCATTATGGATCCCATATCGCTACTATTCATGCCTGCCATAGTCCCACTATACATGGTGTCACCGGCTAGCATTTCGGTACCAGCCATGGTTTCACCAGCTAGCATCATAGTACCCGCCATAGTCTCGCCGGACATCACTTCATTCATGTTTGAGCTTGTTGTTGAATCGTCACACCCATTTAAACTGATCAAAGTGAATAAGCATAGCAACGCTGTACTTTTTTGTATGTTAAGCATTACTTAAACCTCAGTTTTTTGAGTTTGTACTGCCGATAACAAACCGCTTTCATTATGGCCTTGACTTAAAGACAGTGGTGCCATGGGCGTTGGTGCTTTTAGGGCCTTGGGACGTTCATGATGTAAACCGGCTGTGCCAACGCTAGGTGCAACATGTGTAAGTCCAGGGTCACTAATGACTTGTGGCTTAAAGTCATGTTGTGAAGCGGCGGTTAGTGCTTCGGCATACTCTTTAAGCCGCTGAGTCATCTGGAAACCCCATTTATCCTTGACTTGACGACAGTGATTCAAGTCAACCTCAGCCACCAAAACACCGTCTCGAGTTCGAGATAAGCCAGGAGAACGACCACCATCTGGTGCCGTGATATAGCTTGAACCATAAAAATGGCCAAAGTCATTATGTGCAGCCTTACCGTCCCCTGAGGTAAACTCATTGGGGAAGCTTTCGGTACCGATCCGATTAATGCCTAAGGTGAAATAATTATTAGCGATTGATGCACAGCGTGCTTCGATCGGCCATAAAGGCTCGGATAACGCCCCTACTGTGGCAGAGGGGTTAAAGACAATTTCAGCGCCATTAATCCCAAACATCAACCAATTCAGTGGATGGTGTCGGCCATAACAAATATTGATGCCAATTTTACCAAATTGAGTTTCAAATACAGGCCAACCGGTATCACCTTCCATATAATAGGTAGACTCATTAAAGTCACCAACTCGTGGAATATGGTTTTTTCTGTGCTTACCGATAATATTTCCACGGTTGCCAATGACCACAGCCGTATTATGAATTGTCCCACCATGTGCATCATCACGCTCTAAAATAGGAGAGACAATCACCATATTGTATTGACGCGCCAAGCTGGCTAAAAATTGTGTAGATGGGCCATCGACAGGCTCAGCAAACTCCAACCATGGATGCTTCTCACGTGTACAAAAGGCAAAGGGCATAGTCCATGCTTCTTGCAAGCCAAGCACATTACAGCCCATGGCTCCAGCCGCATGAATGAGTTGCTCTGTTCGGCGACAGATCGCTTGAAACTGTTGCTCAATAGGCGCATCTGTAGGTTCAATGATTTGAGTTTGAATCACACCCACTCGCACCTTACGTGGCCCACGTAGTTGCTCAGGAGCGGCAGCAAAGCGGTAGGCTGCCACATCAAAATCACATTCTTCAGCTAATTTTTGTACCGCTGGATGTATACCGACTTCTTCGGGGTGGTTGCCATAAAGAATACGAAAAGCCTCGGCTTGATCTTCGGCAGGTAATTTTCTGAGTAAGCCCTCTAAACTCTCAATTTCAGCTTTGTTCGCCATACTTTCTCCTTTTGAAAAATAATCGTGGGTATGCAGAAAAGAATAATTAGGTATTTAGGCTAACTCTAAATGAGCACTCAGAACAAGACCTTGATCAAGTGAGATCATAAATCTCTGCTGTTTTTTGCTAGATCATGTTTAAAAATCACCGAAAAATGATGATCTCAAAGTTTTTATCACCGTTAAATCACCTTTAAATCACCTTTAAATCACCTTTAAATCATAAGCCACGTTGACCCTATCAACGCTTTAAGATAGAACAGCCACCATATGGTGATCTCTTGTGATCTCTCCTAAGTTTTAATTGAGAAGGTGTTCTGTGATCAAAGTCAGAAAAAACGCCCAAATAAGCGCTTGGTTTGTCAAACTCGGCTTAGTCAGTGTACTTGGATCAATCCATGCCTGTGGAGTGGAAGAAAGTGGTATTTCACCACCAAAAAACGCATTTTATAATCCACTAGGACTTTCTGCACATCCTGATGGACGTTACTTATTTGTGAGTAATGCAGTTTTTGATCGTAGCTATAATCGAAGCTTTATTTCGGTGATTGATACTTTTGAAAATAAGATCATCGAGGACTTGACTACTGAAGTTGATCTTTTTGCAGGTGAGCTTAAGCTCAGCCAGACTTGTAGTCCAAGTCGTGAAGCCCAAGGTGAATGTACAAGTCGAGTTTTAGGTGTAGTCACAAGCCGTGATCAAAATACGGTGACCTCCTTTGAGGTCAAAGCCAATGACGATCACAGTGAACTTGAGATCAAATGTGGTCAGGTCAGTGGGAACAGTCGATGTGCGGGTGAGTTCATTCAGCATAGTGGCTTGCAAGCTCGCTCAAGTGAAGCGCCCTATGGTCTAAGCTTTGATGGGGAGTTTGCCTACCTAAGCCATATCAATACAGGTGCCTTAAGCGCTTGGAGAGTAACCGAGCAAGCACCATATGTGGATTTTGCCTGTCAATTACAAATCCCGGGAGCCAATCTTGTGGCTCAGCATCCGAATCACCGTAGTGTAGTCTTGAGTGACCGCTTTGGCCGTTCTATTTTTCAAGCCGAGCGCTTGCCAAAAACCAATGGAGATTGCCAACTGCGCCTATTAACCCAAGATCCTGTCTCTAATAGTGTTCTTAGCAATGAACATCAGGGAATCGCCTTTAGTGCTGATGGTTCCCAACTTTATGTGGTCAGCAGTATAGAAGGGTCCTTAAAAGTCTTTTCAACCAATCTCAGAGAAGATGGCTCCTTGTTTAAACAGCAAGTCGCTAATATTCCTGTTGGGCAAAGCGCCAATATTGTTAGAGTCGCGGGTAAGTCCAATGGATCTACTACTGAAGGATCACAGCAGAATACTGTTGATGAACTTGGGCAGGGTCTAGTGTATGTGAGCTCCCTCAGAGAGGGCACAATCACCGTTATTGATCCACAAAGTC
This sequence comes from uncultured Myxococcales bacterium, assembly GCA_937146725.1. Taxonomy (GTDB): domain Bacteria; phylum Myxococcota_A; class Bradymonadia; order UBA7976; family VGTA01; genus CAKZRU01. The sequence goes on along the minus strand of CAKZRU010000017.1, from coordinate 10,539 downwards.
TGAGTATTTTAAGTCATATTGAAGTAGGTCGTCAGCCGCATGACATTGCTTTTTTAGTCAATGGTCAGGGTGAACTCCGCGCCTATGTGAGCTTGTTCCAAGAACATAAAATTGCGGTGATTGACCTACAACCTGGGTCGGATACCCGATTTACCAAAATTGGAGAGATCAAATGAAATATTTAGGCTCTTTTCTAGCTCTGACCTTGGCCACCTGTTTACTGAATGCATGTGATCAAACCGCAACACCACCCAACGCTCAACTTGGAGGTGCTTCTTTACTGCAATTCCGCTGTGTTGACCTGAGTAGCGATGACATCAAAGTTGCCCCCTTAGCGCAATGTGGTTGCTTATCTAGTGAGTTAAGCGGTGACGGACAGCGCAGCCTAAGCTCGACCACCAAAGAAGAATGTACAAGCGATAATAACTTTGAACTTGTAGGCTACTTAGGTAGTCCAACTTTGGATAAAGTCGCGGTGATGCATTTGGGAAATGGACCCAGAGCAATTTTGGATCAAAGTAAGTCCATTCCAGGGATTAGTCACTATCATTCGGATGGCTTAATTAATGAGTTATTAGTACATCCCTACGGTGATTTTATGTTTACGATTAACTACAATGAGGGCAGCCTCTCATTGAGTAAAGATCATCGTGAACTCAGACCAGATCTCCATATTGATCTTGGTTTAGGCCCTATTGCCGATGCTGAATTATGGCCCACTCTACATCAAGAATTGCCCAGTGATGGCTCTGCCTCTTTGCTGTATGTAAGTTCAAGGTTAGATCAAACTGTCTATGAGTTAGATTTAGACCTTATTGCGCTTGAGCTAGATCGCGCTTTAAGTGGACAAGAACTTGATACCAACAATTTTGTACGCCGGTCATGGGTGATTACAAATAAAAACGGTGAGGCTCGTAGCCCTCGTCAACTATCCATCAATGAGGCCGGAGATCAACTCGCTCTGTCCCTCGCAGGTGAGATGAATCTACAAATCCTATCTCTTAATGATGCTGGTATGGATGCTAGTCATTCTTCAGTTCGATACTTGCCTATTCAAACCCGTTTGTTTTGTAATGACAGTTATTTAACTCAAACTTTACGCTTTTCAAGATCTTCTCTAAGTTGCCAAGATCTCTTTGATAATGATGCTGACGGTTTGATCGATCACGAAGATCCTGATTGCATTATGTATGGGGCTGAAGCACCCGATTTGAGCTGTGTACAACTTGATCAGTGCCATGACCAAATCGATAATGATAATGATAACTTAATCGATATGGAAGACCCAGATTGTTCTGTAGAAAACACTGGTTTACGCGCGCACTATGAAGGTCAAATTCCTGCTTGCGATGATGGCTTAGACAATGATGAAGACGGTTTCATTGACCGGGCGGATCCTGGCTGTAGTAATCAAGATGACAAAAGCGAAAGCAATGAGCAAGAAATCTCTTCTTGCTTTGATGGCTTGGATAATGATGGCGATGGTGCCTTTGATACTGCTGATAGCGATTGCCAAGTGGGTGACTCTCCGGATTCAATCAACCAATTTCAGGGCGAAGGTGATGATCTTTGTCATGATGATTTGGATAATGATGGTGATGGCTTGATTGATACACAAGATCCAGGTTGCCACAGCAAATTCGCGAGCGAGCTTTATGGCTTTGAAAGACCAGCGGAATGTTCTGATCAAATTGATAATGATGGTGATGGCCTTATTGATTACGGTCAGGATCTTGATTGTATATCGGCTTCTGATCGCAGTGAGCTTGGCTCACAAGTGAGTGATGAGCCGGCGATTCTTAAGTTAGTCACCCTTAACACTATGCAGGGTAAGCGAGATATACTTGTGAGCCATGATCAAGATGGTGCTTTAGTCATTTTTGAGTTAAATGAAAGCGGACAGTTCACTATGCAAACACTCAGTGACATCCGTTTTCCTCATTCCATTGAAGTACGTAGCAGTGGCCAAATGGTCACCGCTTGGGTAATCGACCAAAGTAATGTCCTTAATGCTGTTCATTTAACGATGCCTAGTCCTTTGATCACTGCCAATGACCAAGCCGTTTATGCACGTGGTACCATCAGAGCTCTTAATAATAACTCAGTAAATCTGAGCCAAGATCAAGCTCGCTTAGCTTCTCAAGAAATCGAAGTAGAAGCCTTTTATCTTGTACGAGAGGGCTATGCTTATAAGCTTTCTGTTTTAGATGAGTTTGTGGGTACACTTAGCTATGATCCTTATACGAATGTGCCACTTCTTCCCTTATCGGCTCAAGAGGCTTTGATGGCATTAGATCTTGATGCTCTTACAGAACTTGAGCCTTTGGTATTGCCCGAAGGAGCTGGCGGTTTAAACGATCCGCAGGTCTTTGTGGCTGGTCAATTTGAGTTATATCAAAAGCGTTGGAATAGAAATCGTACTGCACTCGGCCAAATCAATCGAGTTGCCGAGCCAGCCTTATTCTCAATGAATGGGATTCAAATTACCGCCAATAAAAGCCGTCATGTAGGTTTCTGTTCGATCATTCGAGAAGAAAACCTGCAAAGTGATGATCCAAATTGTATTTTAGTAGGAAGTGATACAGAAGGACAGTCTGAAAACCTGCAAGATCAACTACGCCGACGTAAAACCCAGTTAGAATTCTATGAAGGGGTGCAAGTACACCAAGCCGATTACCAACAAATGATTAGTGGTAATGTAAGCGTAGGCTATGAAGCATTAATTCCTAACTCTCGCAGTCGCACTGGCCAACATTTAAGCCTCAAGCAAGAAAATACTGAACAAGAAAATACTGCACAAGAAAATACTGCACAAGAACTAGAGTGGCATTTTGCTGACTATCAAGCTGATTTCTGTGAACTCGGTGTGGAAGCTGGAGACTTATTTGTTGCTGAGCGCTTTTATCCTCTTAACGAGGATGCATCGAAAGATCCTGAATGTGCACCCTATTTAAACCGCTCTCCTTCAGAGGGAGAGGATCCATTAAGATTTAGAGTTAAGTCGGTTTCACAAAGAGGCTTAGTTTTAGTGCAAGATCAACGTCAGACTTATGCACCGCAGTTAGATTTACTTGGTTCTAGTCGCTTACCCAAATTGGCGCCCAGCCTAGCCCCGCCGCCGTATCGCTGTGCTGCGCAAGAGATCGCTTATTCACTGAGAGCTGGGCAAGATCAATGGTTGGTCAATACTCAGGCGCTTGGTTTTGTGCATCCGTGGGAAGCCCAAGAAGGACAATGTGTTAAATCTGAGGTCAAAGTCGCTCAAAAATGGCAGGGGCGTGCTCAATTAGGCGCTCTTTTTGAAAATCCATGGTTCCGCTTCAAACTTGGCTATCAAGCCGCTCAGCAAGGCACAAGTGGTATACCCAATGAGCAATTACCGATCATGGTGGGCTCAGCGCTAAACTTTACCCTTAATCGTGGCGCTCTATATCCATTAATTTTGGGCGTTGGTTTATTACCTGTTGAGTTACGTTGGCTTCCCGAGCTTGATCGTCTATATGTCGTTGATGCAGCCCTTAAAAGCGTCACTGAATATGATAGCGTTGATCCTTATCTCGGTGGTTTGAAAGTTGTGCAAAGCTTCCAATAAAATCCAAGCTAAATCTACCAAGCTAAATCAAATGAACTAAGGCGAACAAACTAAGCCAAGCAACCGACCGGATGGACAAAATTCTCGTCTTAGGCCTCAATAGCTTTCCGGTTCCTTATGAAAGCACTCCCATAAGGGGGCCTTTAGTTGTTTTTGCTCTCCGTTTTTGAGTTTGAGATGGATCTCAATAACCGGTTCAAGACTTTTTAACTTTTGTATAGTCATTCCTTTAAGTTCAAGCTGAGTGCCGTTCGTAATCTCCTTACTCTTTTTAGAACGATAGATTTCTTTTTTAGATTTAGATGCTCGCAAGACATATTCTACCGAAGTAACAAAATTAGAAAACTTAGTGAGAGCAATGGGGTTAAGATATATTGTAAAGGTTTTATTATATTTAACAAAGCTCCCTACTGCCGACAAGCCTGCTTTTGCAACCGGTAGATTATACCAGTCATCTTGATCGCTTAGTTTTTTAAAACTGTCATAATATTCATCAGATAAATTAAATTGCTTGGCGAGATAATTTACATGATTATGCTTGTCGGTTAGTTCAAAAATAACAATCCCTTGGTAATCAATCGGTAGATTAAACATGATTAAATTAGTATTTTGTCCATAGCTTTGATAATGACTCATCTTGAATTTAAGACTTTGACTTTTGGTTGCAAGAAATCCCTGATCCATAAATAAATGCTTGTTTATTTTAACATTATTATCCAAATGGGCATATTTTATACTTTTAAATTTATCATATAAAATTCCATTTGGGTAAACAGAGATCATACTTTCGTCTTTTTGGAGTGAAAGATTTATCTTTAAAGGCTCATTAATACTTGATTCATAGTTATCGAGTAAATCATCAAGGCTCTCCAATGATAGCTTAATCTGTCTTACTTTGCGGTCATGATAATAATACTGACTCAAATAAAATATTGGGTTCTGATCAACTAAAGAGTCTAGTTTTCTTTTAATTTCTTTGATTAGTATCAATTGCTTAATCAAAGGAAATATAGTTTCTTCTGATTTAATTTTTAATAGCTTTAATTGTTCGAAATAAATTGGAAAATAATCTGGATATTGTTTTTTTAAGTTTTCTAATTGGGAGTAATGTTCTTTTTTATTGATCGCCAAGAACTTACTTTGACTTTTTAAATATGCAAATTGTAAAGCTGGCTTAGATATGACCTTAAGCAAAGCCTGTATGTTTGTATTGGCCACTTTCGGCCCGTATACTTTCTCACTTACCTGAATGATTTCTTCAGCGACATCAACATAGTAAAGCCCTTGCTTATAGCTTTCTATCAAGGCAACTAACTGCATAGGAAACTGTTGATCCAAACGGTAAATAATCGAGTTCCAATAGTATTCAGTAGCCTGATTTGGTTCTTTAATCAGCCGTGATTCAGTCGTACCAATCATACTTGTCGCTTGTTCGGCGATTTGTTCGGCACGTTCCGCTTTAAGAAGCAAGCGCTGGGTTTGTGAGCCTGTTGCTTTACTTACTTGCTGATTCATAGCTGGCTGATTCATAGCTTGACTATGATTAGTTGCCATCACAATTGTTGATTGGAGTTGCTTAGTCGCTGTGATCTTCTCGGTTAAGTAAAAGATTAATAAAATGACACTAGCTCCAGTAAGAGCAAGCATTAAATAACTGAGTTTTTTATTCTTTTTCTTTTCTAAGTCGAGTGACTCAAGATGATAAGTTAAACGTGAGCGATGTTTGTGACTTGGTAAAATAATGGGATTGGGTAAGGTGGCCCATTGATCAAATAGGCCATAGATTTCTTTTTCTACCACAGCAGCTGAGCTTGGTCTTTGCTCGGGATCTGGGTTAAGTAAGCGCTCAATCAGTTCTGATAAGCCCTTGGGTAGATTTGGATTCACCTCTTGGGCTTTAGGACGGCTTTGTTTTAAATGCTTTTTTAATAAATCCTGTACATTGGACGCCTCAAAAACCGTTTGCCCACACACCATTTGATATAAGGTACAACCAAGAGAATATAAGTCAGCTCGATGGTCAACTGACTGAGCATCTCGTACCTGTTCTGGTGCCATATAATGCGGTGTACCCATCGCTACACCTTGATGAGTTAAGGCACCATCCTTGGGTGACTTATTCATCATTTTGACTAAACCTAAATCCGCAAGCTTGGCCACCTGATCATGGTTTACCAAGATATTTCCGGGCTTTAAATCTCGATGTACCACGCCCTGCCGTTCGGCATAATCTAAGGCCTTACAAATATCGATACAATAGGCAAGAGCTTCATTGATATTTAGTAAGCCATTTCGACGAATCTTATCTTCTAGTGACTCACCCTCTACGAGCTCCATCACAATAAAATGAAGCCCACGCTCAACACCGGCATGATAGACAGCGACCACATTAGGGTGATTCAATTTAGCAGCCACTCTCGCTTCCAGCCCAAAACGCTCTTGAGCGGCGACCGATGAAGCATGAGGCGGTAAGCATTTAATCGCGACTTCAATATCTAACACTAAATGTCGCCCCTTAAAGACCACACCCATTCCTCCTTGGCCTAAAATTCTTTCCACTCGACATCCACCAAGTTCTGAGCCGATCAAATCACTCCATTGAGCATTTATATTGAATTGAGGAGAGCTGATCTGTGAACTCGCTTCACTCGTATCTGCAAGGTGGGTTTGGGTAGGCTGGGCGTAGGATGGAATAGCATCTGGCACAAAAGTCTCTAGCTGGGATAGAGCATCAAAGCCTTGAATTCCTATCGCACTATTTAGTTCACTATTTGGTAATTGAGTCTCAGATAATTGCCCTATACCTTGCGCTAAGTTTTCATCCATATCCTGAGTTTGATCAAGATGAAATGCCGGCATAGATTGTACGGAACGGATGAGAGGTACATGAGTTTCATCCAAGTTTGGCTTTGGACTCAGTCTACTCTCATTACCGGTGCTCTTATGATCAGTCTCTAGATTATGTTCCGATACTTTTTTCATGGTAGCTTCTTTATCATGGTCTTCTTATCTGCTTTTTTTTTACCAAACAGAGCATAGTTTTTGACTTGAATAAGAAGCAAGAAGTTTAGACGCATCCAGTTTAAAACATAAGCATAAAATCAGTAAACAACCGCAAAATCTAGTCCCACAAGGGTCATCCAATCTAAGCCACCTTCACCTACCCAGCCTAAGCCTTCACCCTTAAGATTCATGAAGGCATACTTGAATCTAAGTAGCTCTAGACCAACTGTTCCGCCAAAGACTAAGTGGTGTCCTTGTTCTTGGCCATAGCCAATCTTAAAGCCAATATGAGGATTTAAATACTTATTTTGACCATCACCAAAGAATTCGGAGTAACTTGAGCCACCCACGGTTAATAGCGTTTTTTGTGATGCCTCAAAATAATCAAAATCTACGTGAAAGGCTGCTGGACGATCGGGATTAAACAAGCTTAAGCCCCAGCCTATTTCAGGATTTTGTGGGTTGGTCATAATAAAGTTTGGACGGGCCGAAACATAGAATTGTGCTTTTGGTGCCTTTGGTAAACGCTTGGGACGCTCTGATAAGGTCACATGTAAGGTGGCAAAGCCAATTCGACCTTTGAGTAAATCTCGTTCTCCTTCATTTTTATCAATGATCTCTCTCAGGCGCTTCATCTCAGTCTCTACCTTGAGCACCTCGTTCACCTTAAGACTATCCTTATCAATAAAAACTTTTAAGCGTTTAAGAGTTGCTTGAGCATTTTTAATCGCCACATTTTGAGCTAATAGTCGCCGACTGACTTCCTCACGTGCGACCTCCTCATACTCTACTTGTCCGGCTTCTCTGAGCCAAGCAAGTAATTTAGGAAGCTCTTGAGGCTTAACTCGCAAGGTCAGATTTGCTCGAGGAAAACTTTGCTGGCCTCGTATATCTTGACGAGTCACATCACCCTTCTCTTTAAGTTCAACACGCAGCTGATTGAGGGCGGTGTCCATCGAGGTCACACTCACTTTAATTTTACCTTCAATCACCCATTGAGCACTGTCACGGGTAATCGGGTTAATGGGGTCCTCAACCTTAACCGAAAGCTTCGACTCTCTCAGAGCACGTGATTTTAAACCTGCACTGCCACAGCCGTTGAGTATGAGGATCAGGCCCAGAGCATATAAGTATCTTAAGTAAAGCATATCGCCCTCTTTATATCTCTTTGTGTAATTTAACATTCTTATCTAAAGATAAGCTCTTCAAGACAAGTCTTAAAAACAAGTCCAAGAGTAAACCACTTTACTCACCAGATGTTCCATCATCTTGAATTTTACAGTGTTGTTTATAGCACAGTCTCAAGAAATGAATGTGCAACATAACTGATTGAAAACAATAAATACTAAACATATGTATCAACTGTATTGATTTTTTGTTCAGGTGAACATATGTTTAAAAAAGAATTTATTTTTTTATTCTAGTGTTCAATCTCACCCAAAGAAAGTCAGTTTAGTTATGCAATTTTTTGCTTATTCCGAGCAGCATACTCGCCTGCTACTTCCTTTTGCCTTATCGGTAATTGAAGCCGGATTTCCCTCACCAGCCGAAGGTCAAATTGATCAGAGCTTGGATTTAAATGAGCTTTTAATCGAACATCCTCATGCTACATATTTTGTGAAGGTTCAGGGCGAGTCTATGCGTGATGCCGGGATTCATCATGGAGACTTACTCATCGTTGACCGAGCTCGTGATCCCAAGTCCGGTGATATTGTGATCGCCGCTTTAAATGGAGAGTTTACGGTTAAATACTGGTATATACGTAACTCACCATCGGTCACAGCATGCTCCGATTCTAGACCAAGAATTGAACATAGGTATGGAGAGCTTGTTGCGGCTCACCCTCAGTATCCTCCTATTCCCATTAGCTCAGAAGATGACTTTATGATTTGGGGCGTGGTTTGTTATACGATTCATAGAACTTAAGATGAGCCACAAAACTTAAGCGAAGTCATTTATTTAAACGATAATAGGTATATCATCATGTTTGCCCTTGTGGACTGCGATCAATTTTTTGTTTCTTGTGAGCGGGTTTTTCGTCCTGACTTATGGAAAAAACCTGTGGCCGTTTTATCCAACAACGATGGATGCATCATTGCCCGCTCCCCAGAAGTCAAGGCCTTGGGCATTAAGATGGGTGAGCCATGGTTTAAGTGTAAACAACGCTTACAACAGCACCAAGTAACGGTTTTCTCATCAAACTTTAGTTTATATGCCGACCTCTCCCAAAGAGTCATCACCTGTATTAAAAACTTTATAGAATCAGATCATAGACCAAGAGTAGAGGTGTACTCTATTGATGAGGCCTTTATTGACTTAAAGGATTTAGCCTTAAAAGATTTATATCATTTAGCGCAAGATTTACGCTTACAGATTTGGCGACACACGGGCATACCTGTCTCTATTGGGATTGGCTCAAGTAAAACATTAGCAAAGGTCGCCACCCATTTTGCCAAGCGCTCAAATGACCGAGTGAGAGTGATTCAAAACGAAAGCCATAGATTTTATGCTCTACACCATCTACCCATTCATGAGGTGTGGGGCATTGGTACTCAATGGGGTCAGTCATTAAAGCGTTTAGGAATAGACTCTGCCTTAGATTTAGCCGAAGCCTCACCAGAACGCATAAAGCATGCAAGTCGACATAGTTATTTACAACGAACGGCCAAAGAACTGAGAGGTGAATCTTGCCAATTAATGAAGTTTGAGCCTCCACCTCGTTCATCCATTCAGTACAGTCGTAGCTTTTCAAAACGTTTATATATCTTTAAAGATCTTTTGGAAGTTATCGAGTATTTTGCTTCAGAATTGGGGAGACGACTAAGGTCTCATCAACGTCGAGCGGGTACCTTAGTTTTATACTTATCGGCTCAAAGACTTGAACAAAGATCTGAACAATATCAGCAGTCTTATAGTCAGAGGCTTCAAAAAGCAGATCCGACTTATGCTTTAGGTCAATTTAAGCATCCAAAAATACGGTATCACTCACTTAAGATCGCTCAAAGTTTAGATCAGTATACAGATGATTCGTCGTCCTTAATTAAAGTAAGCCGCCAACTGCTTCAACTCGCTTTTTTAAAAGCTTATGGCATCACTGTGGATCCCAAAAAACTTAAACCTCAAAATATAAATACAGATATTGAGAAATTATTAGCTACTATCCATCCTAGTATACCTTGGCGTAAAGCCAGCTTATTAGCTGTGGACCTTAGAGACCACAGTCAACAAGAACTTTGCATATTTCAAGCAGACCCTCACAAGCAAAAACTTTCTCAGCTTGAAGACCAGCTTAATCAACGCTTTGGCCGAGGAACGGCACGAGTAGGAGGACTGCCTTGCAAGCCAAAATCTTGGCAAGAGCTACATTCTAAAAAGCAAAGTAATCAGAACCATGACCATTTTATGCTCGGTCGAAAAGAAAACTTATCACCAAGATATACCACCTGTTGGGCAGACTTACCGATTGTTCTCTAACTGCGATTACAATTTATGTTTGGATCGGAGATAAAATTGAGCCAAAACTTTAGTTTTACTTAGCTTAAGCGAACATGCACGTATGACCTTATACATACTCCACATAGTTTATACATTTATACTATGTAAAGTATAACGACTTACTTGGTTTGTAATGGCTTCTACAAGAGATTGACGACTGGAAATAATAATGACCCTTTTTTTAGCTCTTGTGATTGCAGTATAGAGTAGCTCCCTTCCTAAAAGTCTTGATGGGTGTGGTGGTAAAGTGATGATCACACTGTCAAAATCAGAGCCTTGACTTTTATGGATACTCATTGCGTAAACAACATCATGTTTAGGTATGTTATGAATAGGAAATTGGCGTATCCCCTCGGAATTGAGTCCATCAAAGAGAGCCATGCCCTCAGCTTCTGATGACAAAAAACCTATATCGCCGTTATAAAGTTGCTGATGTGCATGATTATTTA
>CAKZRU010000016.1 GCA_937146725.1 uncultured Myxococcales bacterium | reverse complement strand
AGTAAGTGGGGGGCGGGGAAGGAGAGGGGTGATGTGGAAGAAGAGGGAGAGGCATGGGGGAGGGAATATGAGAAGGAAGCGAGAGGAAATGCAAGCCAGAATGAGGAAAGATGAGGCAAAGAGCGATGAACTCTGGAATAATGCCTTAAGCATGGTACCGGTAGAAGACAAAGATCAAGATACAGATCCAGTAGATCCCTTACAACAGGCAGAAAAAGCAATGGATCTCCTTAAGGGAACTGAAGATAAAAAAGCCTAGTTGCTTAAAAAACTTGCTTCACTCTCTATGGCTTGTTGTATGATCAAATAAACTTAGAATTTGATTAAACTACTGTAGGGAGTGCCCCATGCAGACTAACAACATTAAGCAAGTACATTTCTCATATGTCTCACATCTCATTATGCTCTGTGTTTTGGTGATTGCTTGTGATGATTCAGAGTCTCAAGAGACAGACCTGATGAGTATGATTGCTGGTATGGAAGAAATATCTACTGCTGGTTCCATAGACATGCAAGAAGGCTCAAGTTTAGCTGGAAATGAACAAGCCGGAGACTCAGCGGGCACTGAGGGTTTTTGGTCAACCAAGCCTCCTGTGCTTGCGGGTAGTGAAATGGAAGCTGGGTCAGTAGATATGGTCTCTTGGATCGAAGGTGATTTAAACCACTTTGACCTTAGACCACCCCAAAACAATGATTCAATGCTACCACAAGGTGAATCTCTTTGTGCCTTTCAGGCCACCCCTTTTGTTTTAGAGCACCCTTGGGCACAATCTAGCAATGGATTTAGGGATTTAGAACAAGGTCTTACACCATTTGAGTCAAACTTTTTTTTTGAATCAGACGATGCTTATCATTTACCGACTAAAGCCATCAGACACATGGATTTGTCAAAACAGTCATTAGCAGAGCAGCAATTTAGCCATGAGGATTCAGCGAAGGACTTACCCAATATTGTACTCCCAAGCCATGTGAATAATCTACCTCTGTTTGAAAGAGCTAGAATCTGGGAAAGTCCACGTTGCTACCAACTTTCAAGTTTTCAAACGCCAAGCGTAGAAGCTGAATTAGCAGGTATCTTACTGACTGAAGAAGAAGCCTATAACATGTATCAGCATTTGGTGAGAACCACCCTGTGGCGTGAACTAGACCAAAGCCCAGAACATCGTAATGTGATTGGTATACGAGGTGCATATCCAGGAAGTCTAAATTGGCATTATAATGCGCCTAACCAATATAATGACACGATTGTGCTTTTATGGCGTGATGAGCAAGGCATAGCGCATGTAAAGGAATATCCGGTCAATACTGACACTGGTGTTTATGACTTTGGGGCCGATAATAGTTCCTCTTTAAGAGCTAATCGTCACTATCCATATATCAATGGCTGGCACAGAGACTATAACGCCCTCCAAATTGATCTTCCCTCATATCCTGTCCGTGATGATACCAACAATAATGGACATTGGGATAGTGATCGTAACGGCTGGCTTGAGGGGAATGCTGATGGCCAAGACTACAACCGCTTAGGGACAGCCCATAATATCCATGCCGGTAATGAAAGTGGTGCTTTAGAAGAGATTTTAGTCAATATCGCTTCCGCTGGCTGCCAAGTCATTCCTGGCATGGAAAATTGGCTTGATTTTATTGGACATGCTTGGACTAACCTAGGCGATGAAGTTGATTACTATTTAATCGATGCTCGAGATATTTCACCACGTTTTTGGCAAAATTGTACAGAGGGTGCAGGGTCACATCATTGTCCTCATATGATTCAAACATTCCCTTATCAGCATCAAGGAGACACCAGTCTTAGCCAAGAGCGTTGGTATAATGATTATAATTGCAGCGATGCCGATGAATCTGGACCGGAAATTGTTTATGTGACAAACCTACCTCGTTCCGGCCGTATTCAAGTACAAGTGACCACTACAGATGATAGTATAGATCCGGATATTTACTTACTTGAGGGGGATGATCGGCGCGCCTGTCACTCACGGGATCATCGACTTGTTGAAACATGGCTACCACCAGGTCGTTATGCTATTATTATAGATACTTGGGTTGATGCGAATCAAAATGAAAAATCAGGTCAGTATACCCTTGAGGTGAATTGGTCACCCGATCCTTGAATTAAATAAACCTAAAAACTGAGGTTAATCAATATGTCCCCCGCTTTGGCTGCACTTCTTGCTTTAATCTGTTATGCAATCGGATATAAGGTATATTCTCGCTTTCTTTCTGAGAAAATCTTTCAGCTCGATTCCACCACTGTTACACCGGCGCATGAGCTAAAAGATGGCATAGACTATGTGCCAACCAAACCGGCTGTTCTTTTTGGGCATCATTTTGCTTCGATTACCGGTCTAGCTCCCATGCTCGGACCAGCAATTGCCGTCATTTGGGGGTGGGCACCTGCAATGCTTTGGGTGGTTTTGGGGTCTATTCTCATCGGCTGTGTGCATGATTTTTCAGCTTTGGTTCTTTCTGCCAGGCACAAAGGTCAATCCGTAGGCCTAATTGCTGAACATTACCTAAGTAAAAGAGCTCGTACTTTATTCTTACTCATCATATTTTTTGGTGTCGCTCTCGCGATGGGTGTTTTCGTTTTTGTGATCAGTAAGCTGTTTGGCTTGTATCTCAGTCCACCTAGTGACACTTCGGCCGGAGTTGAAGGTTATCCACAAGCCGTTTTCCCCTCAATTTTTCTTATGCTTATCGCGGCGGTCAGTGGGTGGCTTATGGAAAAACGACAGGTCTCGATGAAGCCTATTATTATCGTTGGCTTTATACTGTCTTTAGTCGGGATTTGGTTAGGATTATGGATGAAAAACAATGGGGTTTATGATGCCTCTTGGTGGCCAAGTTCAACCGGATGGATCATGAGTTTGTTAGTGTATGCCTTTGCAGCATCCGTTTTACCTGTTTGGAGTCTACTTCAACCTAGAGACTTCTTAAACTCCTTACTTCTCTATTTGGGCTTAGGTCTAGCCTATCTCGGCTTGTTTGTTGGTCAACCTAGCTTTGATGCACCAGCGTTTATTCTCGAGCCGGTTGGCGCACCTCCAATGATGCCCTTTGTCTTTATATTGATCGCCTGTGGTGCCGCAAGTGGCTTTCATGGCCTAGTCAGTTCCGGTACAACTGCCAAACAGTTAGACAAAGAAACCCATGCTCGTCCCATTGGGTATGGTGGGATGATTGGGGAAAGCCTTTTGGGTTTACTTGCGGTTTTAGCTTGTACTGCTGGCTTTAGGTCTCCCGAAAAATGGCATGACCATTATTCTTCGTTTCATGCGGCGAAAGGGCTTTCTCAAAAATTAGGTGGTTTTATTGAGGGGACGACCATGTTTTTAAGTGATTTGGGTATTTCTCCAAACTTAGCCTCAGCTTTGATTGCAATGGTTGTCGTTTCCTTTGCTCTAACAACTTTAGATTCAGCCACTCGGCTACTGCGCTTTAATATCGAAGAACTTCTTGCACCGCTTAATATTAAATTATTAAGTAATCGCTATGTTTCCTCTGCCTTAGCCTGCGCTACAATTGCTCTCTTTGCTTTTTACAAGATCGACGGTAAACCAGCCGCCTTAGCTTTATGGGCCTTATTTGGCACGACAAACCAGCTTTTAGCAGGCTTAACCTTAACTTTGGTGACTCTGTATCTAAAACAAAAAAAACGCAGCAGTATCTACATAGCGATTCCGGCTGTATTTATGTTACTCAGTACTTTTATTTCCATGGGAATCAACCTCAATGGTTATTTAAGCGCTGAACGTCCTGATACATTACTCATTGGTGTTGGCATTTGTCTTTTGATACTTGGTTTATGGATTGTTGCCGAAGCTATCTTAATGATGCTTAAATCACCTCCCGACACTGAGTCTGAACAGGGCTAAAGTAAAAAATTAAAGCGAATAAAGAGTAGGAAAAGGCTTTATGCAAAGCAGTGACCAACGCTTAAATCTCCAAGAAAGATCACATCCCTGTGTTGTGTGGTTTCGTAAAGACTTACGTCTCGATGATAATCGCTGTTTAAAAGCGGCTTATGAACGTAGCAAGGGGCGTATCATACCGGTATATGTACTCGACCCTCGTGATTATGAAACCAATCTTTTAGCTTGGCCTAAATGTGGTGCATATCGAGCACAGTTTTTATTAGAGGCGCTCAGCGATCTTCGGATGAAGTTCAAGCGCTTGGGTAGCGACTTGGTTGTCCGTATTGGGCCACCGGAGGAAATCTTACCAACTTTGGCTGATAAGCATGGAGCAACCCATCTTTATACCCTAGATCCACAAGATCACGAGGAAGCTCAAAAGGTCACTGCCGTTTCGGAGGCCTGCTATCGTGAGGGCATCGAGTTTGTTGAAATCGAAGGGTCTACACTTTATGATTATAGTCGAATCCCCTTTGCTGAAGGTGAAATACCAAAGGATTTTGTGAGCTTTCGTAAGGAGCTAGAACGAGATGCCAGTCCTAAGCCACCGGAGCTAGCGATCAAAAAGGTTTTACCTCTACCGATGGGACTGAGAGCCGGTAATTTACCCAAGCTTTCCTCGATGAATCTTAGTGACTTCACGCCCGATCCAAGAAGCACAATTCCCTTTTTAGGCGGTGAAGCGCATGGACTTAAACGCCTCAAAGATTATGTATGGGAAAGAAAGCTTCTTCCTTATTCATATAGTGCTCGACATGGACTTGGTGGAGAACAAATCTCAACCAAGCTGAGCGCTTGGATTAATTTAGGCTGTTTATCACCTCGTCGTATTTGGTATGAGGTTTTGGCCTATGAAGCCAAGTATGGTGGAAGTCAAGGCGTATACCAAATGATCTATCATCTCACGATGCGTGACTTTATGATTTTTCATGCCAAGCAAATGGGTGATAGTCTTTTTGATCTTAAGGGCCTTAAAGAAATTCCAAAAGTATGGGAAGAAGACAGTGAACGTTTTGCTCTGTGGTGGCAGGGTTATAGTGGCTTTCCCTTGATCGATGCCTTTATGCGAGAATTAAATAGTACCGGCTATATCAGTCCTCGTGGTCGTCAACTTGTTGCTGCTTTTTTTGTTAAGCAACTCAAACTTCCTTGGACTTGGGCAGCAAGTTGTTTTGAAACACTGCTGATTGATTATCATCCGGCGATCACTTGGGGCGCCATGCAAAGTGTTGCCGGTGTTGGCGTTGAATTACCAAGCCAAAGCGTTCATCCCATTGAGTCCGGTTATGCCGTTGATTGGGAAGGCGCCTATGTACGTTACTGGGTACCCGAATTAGCAAACTTAAGTTCTGATTTTATTTATCAACCCTATCATCTCACCGAAGAATACCAAGCCCACTTTGGCATACTTTTGGGACAAAATTATCCCTATCCGGTCGTTGAACCACCTCCCCCCTCAGAACGAGAACCAACGCCTCGCGAAAGACACCATGAGTTAATTATGGAACGTCTGAAGCGTTTTGGGAAAATATAATTAAGTTTTTAACCACACAGAATATAAGGATATTTTATGAGCACTCTCCAACTTCAAAGAGCACGTAAATCATATCTACAAGGCCCTTTGGTTACCGTAGTTATGGATGGAGTCGGTTTGAGTGATTTTCACGACGATAATGCACTTCATTTGGCCAGAACGCCTGTTTTGGACAAACTATTTAATGAGTATGGAATTACGCCTTTAATCGCACATGGTAAAGCGGTTGGCTTACCAAGCGATGGTGATATGGGCAACAGCGAGGTTGGCCATAATGCACTTGGTGCCGGTCGAGTCTTTGAACAAGGGGCCAGCCTTGTGCAGACAGCGATCGAAAGTGGACAGCTATATGAGGGAAGCACTTGGCAATGGTTGGTTGAGGGCGCTTTAAAAGAGCAAAAAACCTTTCATTGGATTGGTCTGCTCAGTGACGGCAATGTTCATAGTCATGAAGCACATTTATATGCCATGCTCAAACAAGCCGCACATCAAGGCGTTAAAAAAGGTCGTGTGCATATTTTATTAGATGGGCGAGATGTCAGTGAGCAAAGTGCGCTGATTTATGTTGAACGCCTTGAAGCGGTCTTGGCTCAAATTAATGCTTCTTCCGGCTACGATTATCGTATTGCCAGCGGTGGTGGTCGTATGACCACAACAATGGACCGCTATGAAGCAGATTGGGCGATGGTAGAACGTGGTTGGGCTGCCCATGTTTTAGGGCAAGGTACACAATTCTCAAGTGCAAAGGCAGCCATTCTTGCTACTCGTGCTCAAGAAGCAGGTATCATCGATCAATTTTTACCGGCTTTTGTTATCGCTGATGAGCAAGGACCTGTCGGTTTGATCAACTCAGGAGATTCGGTCTGCTTCTTTAATTTTAGAGGCGATCGAGCGATTGAAATTACCCGAGCCTTTGAAGATAAGGTCTTTGATGCCTTTGAGCGTCAAGCGGTAGAAGTTCGCTTTGCCGGAATGATGCAGTATGATGGAGACCTAAAGCTGCCCAAACGCTTTTTGGTAGACCCACCGGTCATTGATCGCTCTTTAGGTGCGCATCTTGCCTATAATGGCCTTAAGCAATTTGCCTGCAGTGAAACCCAAAAGTTTGGACATGTCACTTATTTTTGGAATGGTAATCGTAGCGGTTACTTTGATGAATCGCTTGAATGCTATCAAGAAATCCCCAGTGACTTAGTACCCTTTGAGCAAAGACCTTGGATGAAAGCAGCCGAAATTACTGATGTGACCTTGGCTCACCTCGGTCAAAACAACTGTGACTTTGCTAGAATCAATTATGCCAACGGTGATATGGTTGGTCATACCGGCAACCTCCGCTCAACGATTATATCCATAGAGGCCTTAGATTTAGCTCTAGGACGACTTTTAAAAGGTGTTGAACGACTTGGTGGTGCGGTGTTGGTGACTGCCGATCATGGTAATGCTGAGCAAATGTTTGAACGCGATAAAAAAAGCGGTGCGATAAACTATGATGCGAGTGGTAAAGCTAAAGCTTTAACCAGCCATACGCTCAATAAAGTGCCTCTCACTCTTTTTGATCCCTTAAAACAATGTCCTCTGCTCATTCACAATTCAGAACAAAGCTTAGGTTTGGCTAACTTGGCCGCGACCAGCTTGGAAATACTTGGCTTAGTTCCCCCTGATGATTATGCCTTCAGCCTTTTAAGGAGAGATTAGTGGTCACAGCCTCCATTATTATTTATGTTTTGTTACAACTCCTGATTGGAGTTTGGGTATCAAGACAAATTACTAGTCAAGAAGACTTTATTGTGGCGGGTCGAAGCTTAGGTCTTGGTTTAGCCACACTCACAATCTTTTCTACTTGGTTTGGTGCTGAATCAATTGTGGGGGCAGCTGGAGCGGTTTATGAACATGGTCTAGGCGCATCAGGCCCAGACCCTTTTGGCTACTCGGTGGCATTGATACTGATGGGGCTCTTTTTTGCCAAGGCTCTTTGGAATGGAGGCTTTTTAACCCTCGGTGACTTATTTCGCCGAGAGTTTGGGCCCGGCGTAGAGCGCTTGGGTGTGTTATTAATATTACCCGGACCAGTGATTTGGGGTGGGGCACAAATTAGAGCCTTTGGTAAAGTTGTAAGCGCTGTTACAACTTTAGATGTTAATATGGCGATTACCTTAGCAGCCATCGCTGTGATTGGCTACACCATGTTGGGTGGTTTGTATGCGAGTGCGCTGACAGACTTTATTCAAGGCATAGTCATGATCTTAGGCTTAGGGCTATTGTTAGTATGTATTTTGTGGACAGTGGAACCACAGCAGTTACAGGTTGAGCCCGAGCGTTTACAATTATTTAATGTGGGCTCGGGAACTACTCTTGAGGCCTTTGAGTCTTGGGCCGTTCCTATTTTTAGTACCTTTGTGGCCGTTGAGTTAATTTCAAGAATCTTGGCCACTAAAGATGCAAAGATTGCGCAGAATGCAAGCATTCTGGGTGGAAGCCTTTATCTCCTAATTGGGCTGATTCCTGTGACTATGGGATTACTTGCGCCCAAGGTACTGAGCACACCTTTACAGGATCCTGAACAAGTGGTTCCGGCCTTGGCAGAGCAATTTTTGATTTTTCCTGATTTTATCTTCCCAAACATCATTTATATCATGCTTATGGGTGCCATCATTTCTGCGATTTTATCTACTGTTGATAGCGTTTTGTTATCTGGTGCTTCCATCATGTCTAACAATTTTTTAGTGCATGCTTTCAAGATTAAAGATGATGAATTACAAATGAAATGTACTCGCATCAGCGTAGTTATCTTAGGAGTCATTGCTTATTTATGTGGCCTATTTGCAGATCGTATCAAAGAGCTGGTTGAGATTGCTGCTTCCTTTGGTTCTGCCGGATTGGTTCCTGTGGTCATTTTTGGCTTATTTAGTAAGTTTGGAGGCGCACGATCTGCCTCTGCTGCCCTGATCGTTGGTTTAGCCGGTTGGTTCTGTGGTTTAGTCTTTGAGCTGACCGCTCCTTATTCGCTGTCGATTATCATCTCGACTTTAGCTTATATATTGACAGCGAGTTATTTAAAAGAGACTCGGTATATCGAAGAAGCCTAAGCTTTAGTTCATGCAAGCAGAGTCACGAGATCGAATAACACTCGTTAGTAGCGCTCTCTTAACTCGCGTCGAGCGCTTTTTTCTTTTTCGCTTTGACGCTTATCATAGAGTTTTTTACCACGACCAATACCGATCAAGACCTTGACTCGTGGCCCTTTAAAATACAGCTCGAGGGCAAAGGCTGAATAACCTTGCTGAGACACTTTTTTTTGTATTTTATGAATTTCTCTATGATTTAACAGAAGCTTACGCTTGCGGCTTGGACTGTGATTTTCTCGATTACCGTGGCTGTATTCAGGAATCATAACTTGATGAAGCCAAGCTTCGCCATCAGTGATCACCACATAGCCTTCATTAATCACTGCACTCCCTTGACGAAGACTTTTGACTTCGGTGCCTTGCAAAACGAGCCCCGCCTCATAGCTATCTTCAACTTCGTATTCATGACGAGCTCGACGATTGGTTGAAACTGTACGCTTATTTGTCTTTTTTTGGCTCATTTTATTATCCTATTACCTGTATTCAGCACTTTAAGAGGAGGTCTGAGTTGACCATAAGCCGAGTCCTGTACCAAAGCTTGTTACCAAAACAGTGGGAGTAATCATTCATCTTTCATCAATGTCACCATTAACTCGAGCGGGATTAACAGAGATACTAGGCGGGTACCTAGGTGAGTCGAGCTCACTTCTCTGCGACCTTGCTTCTGGTGGGGTTTACCATGCGGGATATGTCACCATATCCCCGGTGCGCTCTTACCGCACCCTTTCACCTTAACTAGCTCAAAGGCTAGCTGTTTGCTTTCTGTGGCACTTTCCTTCGAGTCACCCCGACTAGCCGTTAACTAGCACCATACCCTGCGAAGCTCGGACTTTCCTCTCACCGAGGCGAGCGATTACCTAGACAACTCAAGCCTCCTCTTAAAGCGCTGAACTTTGTATTTAACTACTGAAGCTCAAGCCTTATTTAGCACTCGTATCATATTCTTCATAAGATAAAGGTACAATGTATGAAGAACAATGTGGACACTTAGTTGAGTAATCACTGGCCACAATTAACTCATCCTTAGTTTCTTTATCTTCGTATAGTTCACACTCACAATTACTACAAGCTGGGATAAAGCCTAGCTCGCCACGTTCTTCCATTGCGATACGTTCTTCTTCACTGACTAATAAAGGATCAACTTCTTCTTTGATCTGCTTGACATGTGCAAAAGGAACCAAGATACGATTGCAAGAGTCACAGACCTTCATTTCTTCCATCTTGCGTACAATCTGATGTAAGCCCTTTGAAATAACTACATGACAACCGGAGCAGAAGAACTCTTCTTTGTAGCTGAAAGGAGCATCAAGTTTATCAGTCGGACGCTTAACATAGGCCACAGCTAAGAGATCACGCTTTTCTGAGATATCTCTATACTTGTTATAGTGGCGTCGAGTCTGAGGATTTGTACTAAGCTCGTTAATAATCGTGATGCTTAGCTTATTTTTGTCAGAAACCTTTGCTTCCTCATTACGTAGCTCACGCTCTTGTAGTTCCTCAACCCGATTCATCTTTAAGCGTAGATTCGTCAAGCGATCATACTTTTCTTGGAAAACTTGTAAAAAGCCTTCGTGATTAATTGCATAATCAAGATCAAAGCGGTCAGTCAGAATCTTATCATTAATCTCTGGGCGCCCTTCAACACTGAAGGGGAGATGAGGCTTAAGCAGTGCCTTCATTTCCTCATAACCTAAGTTTGAAGCCTCAAGTAAAACTTCATCATAGTTTTTAGGTCTAGGCTCCGCGCTAGAAAGCTTAGTATAAGAGCGAGCATTTGCTTCAAAGCTAACTTGAATTCTAGCAATTTTGTCTCTTAGAATGCGCTTTTCTTCAACTGGTGTGAGCTTGGACTCAAGAAGCTTTTGGTCTTCAGCAATTAGATTTATAAAGCCTCCATCAACCAAACGCGCACATTCAGCATCACTAATCATTAAAAATGTATTGTAGCGTCCTGCTCCACCCATTTTTTTAATGAGATTGCTTGCTTTTTTACATTGAGCCTGCAGATATTCCTCAAGAGTATCTTCATTACTCTTTTGAACCTTTTCATTTAGGTCATAACCTGCAAAAGACAACTGCAAATCACGCTCAGCTTCCATCACATTGTATATTTCTAAAGACCCAGATAAATGAGCCTGTAAATATGTGGGATGATGTAAAGGTTCACCTAATTGCCATAAAAGTTGATTTAACTCTCTAAACTTTACACTCAAGGTGTTTTGATATTTAGTAAGTTGCTTATCGAGTTGCACTTCACTACGAAAGTCAATTTTATGGGTTTGCTTGCTTTGGTTTTTCTTAATACGTCCTACCTCAAAACATCCATTATACATTTCTCGGTAAATGGTCTGCTTCAGTCGCAGAGCTTCATTTAAGCCCTCTTGTTGCTGATTGAGTAAGCGTAACAGAGATTGGTAATCGGACTCATTGAGATCTCGTAATTTTTTAAGCTCATCAGCTTGCTTATGAGTCGTCATAAGTTGATCAGCAAGAACTTGGAGTCGGTACAGCTTTGAAAGCGTATCTTTCACGCTCTCTCCTCTATTGTATTGGCAGGTTTGAGTACTCTCCTTGAGCTTTAAAACAAAGCTTAAGGAGTCGGGAAATATATAACTAGGTTTGAGAAAGGAACTGCTAAATGCAGTTTACATACAACTCGATGTTGTAAGAGTGGGCCCACCAGGACTTGAACCTGGGACCTACCGATTATGAGTCGGCAGCTCTAACCACTGAGCTATAGGCCCCTATAAGACGATATATATAAAGTCGATCAATCCGAAACGCAAGCTTTAGAAGCAATTCGATTGAAAACTTTATCTAACTCCTCTTAATCTTTAGTGAAATCCTCAAGTCTTTTTAAGCGAGAAGGATGACGAAGTTTACGTAAGGCTTTCGCTTCGATTTGTCGAATACGCTCACGAGTGACTTCAAAGACTTGTCCAACCTCTTCAAGAGTATGGTCAGATTTTTCGCCGATACCAAAGCGCATACACAAAACTTTTTCTTCACGAGGCGTCAGTGTAGACAGCACCTTCTTGGTTTGCATACGTAAGTTTTGTCGCTCGATCGCTTCGCTTGGACTTTCGGATTTCTCATCCTTAATGAAGTCTCCTAAATTGCTATCTTCTTCCTCACCAATCGGAGTTTCCAATGAAATAGGTTCTTTGGCAATCTTTAAGACTCGACGTACCTTCTCCAAAGGCATTTCCATCAACTCTGCTAATTCTTCTGGAGTCGGTTCACGACCATGTAGTTGAGCAAAGGTTCTTTGGTTGCGCACAAGTTTATTGATGGTTTCAATCATGTGTACCGGAATACGAATTGTACGAGCTTGGTCTGCAATGGCTCTTGTGATCGCCTGGCGAATCCACCAAGTCGCATAAGTGCTAAACTTATATCCTCGACGATACTCAAACTTATCAACAGCCTTCATTAAACCGATATTTCCCTCTTGGATTAAGTCCAAGAATTGTAAACCACGATTAGTATATTTTTTGGCAATACTGACCACGAGTCTGAGATTGGCTTCTACCAACTCAGTTTTCGCTTTTTCGGCATGATTTTCAAACTTTTGTAAGCGATTATATTGCTCACTCAATTCAACTAAATTATAGCCAGTCTCTAATTTGAGGCGATTGAGTGTTCGCTTATGCGCTCTCAATTTATCCGCACAATTCATCAGTACTTTGGGATCTTTTGTACGATAATTTTTACAAATCGCTACGACATCCTCTCGGGTTGTACACAAGCGAAGTTTACGCACATCAGTCAGAAGGATCTGTTCGTTTTCAGCACCAACTTGCCGAACAAGTAAGTAGACATTACGCTCAGCATCCATACCTCGATTATACCAACGCTTGAGCTCGGCACCGATATGATCAGTAACTTTCTTAACCAAACTAAGCTCTTTAAGTAGGTTCGAGATTTCGCCTCTAATATTTTTATTTCGAGTTTGAATGCGCTTTAAGTGACTGACAGTCATTTCATCAATTGAGTCTAAGCGCTCTACATTTTTGCGATGTTCTCGGTCAAGCACTAGTAGACGATTGGTGATATCGATGAGATATTTACGACGTTCTTGATCAAGTTCAGCATTTGCTTCTTCATTATCCTCGTCCTCATCCTCGTCTTCATCCTCATCAGCGCTTATACCCTCATTTGGCTTACCGGGTTGTGCTCCCATATCTTTGGCATCTGATTTAACAGAATTGTTAGCGCTTTTAGCCTTAGCACTCACCTTAATCGTTTCTGCTGGTAATTCATCTAAGTCTACATCTTGATCATCATCATCGACGCGCTGATCTTGAGTTTTCTTTGCATTAAGCTTGGCCTCATATTCAGCCACGAGTTGGTCCTGATCGATCACCATCTGTTGGCTCATTCGGCCTCTTTGGCGACGACGTCGTGGTTTGGCAGCTTCAACAACAGGTACTTCCTTGACCACAGTTTTGGTTTCGATGCTTTCGCTTTCTTCGCTTAAGTCATCATCATCACTCTCAGAAGCTTCCGCTAATAAAGCTTCTTCTTCATCATTTTCTTCAAAGACATCACGATAACGTAAACCTCCCTCTTCGACTCGCTTAATATATTCTAAAGCGATCTTAAAGCTCAACGGAGTCTCAAGAATTGTTCGTTTATACTCATTTTGCCCACGCTCAATTTGCATAGCGATGCGCTGTTCACCGGCTCTATTTAAAAGCTCAACCGACCCCATTCGACGTAGGTAAACTCTTACTGGGTCATTATTACGTCCAAAGCCACTATCATTATCATCTTCACGAGTTGCTCGGCCTGAATCAAAAGAAAATGAAGTTCTTTCCTCGGCTGACGAGCGGTTATTTCCACTGTCTAAAACCTTAATCCCCATTTCCTTAACAGTGCTTATAAACTCGGTATAGGCCTTACTTTCAGTATCATCATTAAAGACTTCACTGATTTCAGCAGAAGTAAGATAGCCACGTTGTTGGCCAAGGTTTAAGATCTCATTAAAGCGATCTCTTTGTATTTTACGGTTTGGAGTTGCCATATGTCTTCTCGTTTCAGTACTTAGTCAGTGATGATTGGGTTAGACAAGCGTTAAGAGGTTTTAAGAGGATGCAGAAGCTCTTGCAACTGGGCTTGAGTTTTCTGATAGGATTCGAGTAACTGTTGTCGCTGTTGATTCAAAACGTCATTACTGTCTGAATCATGACTTTTTTTTGTCTGTGAAAGCTGTTTAAGTGCTTCCACTGTTTGATTGAGCTGACTTTGTAAAAGCCCTAGTCTTAGACGCTTGCTCAAATCATTGAGTGCGCGCTCTGGATCAATTTTTTCATCTTGAATGGGTGGGTGAGCGATACAATCTTTTAAGGTTGCGATGAGTCCTTGGTCATTTTCAGTTTTAAAAAAGGCTTCACCGGTTGCAAAGCGACCTTCATCTCGTTCTTGCTTTAAAGAAATCAAAAAGCGCTGTACCCCGGAATGCGCAAAGTATTCTAAGTGACCACGTTCTAAAAATAAATTGAGTAAACTGGGGGAGTAAAATAAAGTGGAGATCGCTTCTCTTTCATATCCAAACAATGAGACCGCACTCACTGAAAGTTCTTGAGATACTTGTAGGGAACGAGGAGGTTGAGGCGCAGGCGCGATTTTTAAATCCGCTTCGCCCTTAGGCTTATCTCCAAAATGACGCGTTTTTGTTCTAATTGAGCCACGTTGAATCGCTACATTGGCCCACCAAGGCCTATCTTTTAGCTCTTTTTTAAGCGTGCGTTTATTTTTGGTTGCCCCGCCGCCTTGATCATTGACTTGGGCTTGAGGGTGATGATCCTGATGAGTATGAGCATTACGATTTGCAAGAGATTGCTCTCTTTGCATCGAATATCGATCACCTTGGGAACTGCTATAACTATCGACTAAACGTTCACTCAAGTAGCTACGATCAACGCCGATTTCCTTGGCCATAATATCAAGAAAGAGAGGCCGTTGATTAGGATCTTTGATGAGTTGAACCAAGGGAAGCATGGCCTTCACAATGGCTGCCTGTCCAATCGGATCCCTTGGATATTGCTTTGCAATCGCTTGTAACTTAACCAAAATTAAGGGTTGAGCATCGCTGAGCCATTCTTTGAACGATCGAGCTCCATAAGCGCGAATAAAGGAGTCTGGATCTTGGTCGAGTGGCAGTAATTTACCTCTAACATCTAAGCCTTGAGCAAGCAAAGTGGGTAAGCTTTTAAATGCAGCTGCCTGTCCTGCAGCATCACCATCCATCACACAAATCACCGCAGGACTTAGACGCTTGATCAGATTCGCTTGTCGCTCAGACAAAGCCGTTCCCATAGCGGCAACTGTGTTTTGAAATCCGGCCTGCCACAACGAAATAACATCTAAATTACCCTCACATAAGATCAATTGATTGACCTTATTTGAGCGCATGGCCACTCTTGCACTCTTTAAACCAAATAATTGATCACCCTTGGTAAATATTGGCGTTTCTGGTGAGTTTAAATACTTGGCAATCTTTTGTTTAGGATCAACAACTCGACCACTGTAGCCTACCACTCGGTCTCGTATATCAAAGATAGGACACATTACCCGATTACGGAAGCGTAAACGGCCACCATTTAGTCGGTTATCTCCACGCTTATCCGGCTGATTGGGATCAAAAGGGATGACTACGCCTAAAGTGATCAAATCCTCTAGCTCAACACTGTGCTCTCTGACCCAGCGCATAAACTGGGCAACATCATCACTTGCCCATCCTAATCTAAATACTTGAGCGGATTCTGTAGTGATTTCTCTAGATTTTAAGTAGCTTTGCGCAACACTAGAACGTTTTAGATTGAGCTCATACCATTGAGTTAAAAGCTCTTGAGCTTCAAAAAGGCGATCTTCTAAAGCACGTTTTTTTATTCTTTGCGCACGTTGCTCGGGCCTTAATGGCTTTTCTTCAACAATTTCAACCCCTACTCGACTCGCCAAAGCTCTGACGGCTTCGGGAAAATTCAAGTTTTGGGTTTCTTTGATAAAAGTGAGCGAGTCACCATGTACTTGGCACCCAAAGCAGTGATAAGTGCCCTGTTGAGGATTCACCACAAACGAGGGCGTTTTTTCACCATGAAAAGGACAAAGCCCTTTCAAAGAAGCTCCCGCTCGTTTAAGCGTGACGATCTCACCAACAACAGCAGTAATGTCGGCGCGTTCACGTACTTTTTGGATCACATCATCAGGAATCAAGGTAAAACCTACTAGTTGTCGTATTCAACAAAATCTAAAAGGTAATCTTGCTTATCGACTCTATAGCCCTTAAAATAAGTTTTAAAAGCATCTCTAAAGGCTTTAGATGTCCGAGTCTTAGGAAGATGAATGAGAGGTTTCAATTCTCTTTTTTCAGCGCCAATATAAGTAATTTCTTGAGGCTCTCCCTCAGCAAACAATGCTTCCCAAACAATCCGAATTTTGAGGTTTGCATACTGCTCTTTAACTCTTGGCATCCCCTCAAAAAGTTCCTTCATATGCTCAAAAGTAGGTGCAGGCCAATCCAAGACTAATTTTTTATCTTTGCGACTCTTGATCGCACTACGATTATGGATCTTATCAATCACCATATTGACTGCTGAAGGATGCATAAACTCTACTTCCATCTCTAGTCTATATTGTGTTTGTTCCACTTCCACAAACTTCTTTTGTTCTTGGAAGCGTCCAACTTGATTATGGATCCAATAAATCGCTTTAATCAGGACATTACCCCATAAACGCTCATAGTTAATCGGCTGGGGAAACTCTGCCCGTTCACCTTGGTATAAGAAGTAAATCCCTTGGACAGGGCCTTTATGAAAACGACTTTTTTCAAGATTATTATGTGAAAAGCCATAGACACATGAAGGCGCAACCAAATGAAAAAAATTGGTTTCTTTAGTATCTTTTAAGTTACGGCCTGCAAACTCTTCAGTGAAAAGATACACTTGATCATCCGATCCCCGAAGCTCAACTTTACCCCCGTTTGGTCCTGACACTGTATATAATACAGATTCTTCATTCCAAGGCTCTGCGATATCATCTTGGCAGAAGTATAATTCACCTTCTTCGCGTTGATAGTTTGGATCATAAGACTCTAAAAAGCCCTCTATTTTATCGATCCACTCATTAAAGCTATGTTCTTTAGGGTCAATCACATCGAAAATCATAAATAACGATCCATTTTTTAAGGATGAAATACTAAAGGTTATTTAGTCTTAAATTATAAGTGGTGAGAATCTAGTGATCTTACAAGAGTTTGGCAAGAAAATAGACACACCACCTTATTAAGTACCTATAAATATTTACATATTTTAAATAGGTGGGGTCTAAAGACCCCAAGCTCACATCATTACATTGAGCCCATAAACCGAAAATTCCCTTGATAAAGCCTCTTGGTATGAGCTCTCAAAAGAAGTGACTTGAACAGTGAGTCTTTTATTGATTAAGCTTCAGCTTGTATTTGATCAGTTACTGTTGTATCTGCTCTCTCTTTTTTGCTTTGTAACTCTTCCCATACTCGCCCAATAATCACCCCAAAGATCGGGATAAGTGCATAAACTGATTCCCAAAAATATTCCAGATCTGTTGCACCTATTAAGATTTGGGTTGCCTGCGAGGCAATCACAAAGACCAAAAGCATAAACATTTCACGTCCACGCTGATAGGCCAATGGAACTAACAGAATGATAAAGCTGTAATAGTAGCAAGTCAGCTCAAAAATAGAGAACATAAAGGCTACACTGGCGGCTGTGGTTTCCCATAAAGTCCATCGTTTACGCATATAAAACATCGCCGCAAATAGAGCGAGTATACTTATGATTTGAATCCAGCGGCGACTTTTCCTAAGCTCTCGCACCTTAGTTTTCCATACAGAAAAACCTTTGGGTTTATTTTTCATCTTACTTTGAATCTTGAGTGATTTATGAACTGTGTAAGAAGGGTGAAAAGCAACAATGGTGGGATAACCCATGTTATTTGTAAGCGGAGTATCTTTGTGTTTAAGGGAGTTACTAAAGAACTCCTTAAAGGCCGGAGTCGCCCCCTGGTATAATTCAGACTTTCCTTGAGTAAAAGGTACACTTAAAGGAATCAAGATTGCTAAAGATAATAGACCACCGATCGTAAAGCGCAGATGCTCTTTTTTCCACGGAGTCTTGCCAATCAACATCATTAATATTTGTACGGCTGCTCCACCAAGTATGGCACCTGGGAAAATCCTTAATAAAAGAGCCCAACCAAGACTAAAGCCTGAAATAAGAGGATAGCCTCGTTTTAAGAAACAGAGACCTGAGCCCAACATGAAGAGCCATGGTGCTCTACCCACCGAACCTCCGGTCCAGTCGAAAGACCAAGGATAGCCTGTGCCAAAAATAACCAAGGTAAAGGCGGTTATTTCTAAGCCAAAGGCCCATAAGAACAAGCCAAACAAAATAAAGTATAAAGCGATGTCAACCAAGTTAAGATTAATAATCTCTTGTTCAAACCGAGGCCGATCTTCTTTGTAAAAACGATCTCTTGCTGCTTGTTTTTGACTTGAACTCCGTTGATCTCTAAGACTTGGTTTATATTCCAATTCGACCGGAGGAATATGCTTTTGCCAACCCCACTGGGTTAATTGACTCCCTACCAAAGTCCAAACCGGTGTTGGGTTATAGCCATGGTCTTTAAACATTCTCTTCCACCAAGATTCGCCCATATAACTTCTAAATAGGCGAATATCTTGTTTAAAGGCTCTCCAACGCTCTGGACTAAAGTGAGATCGACATTCTTTGGTTAATGGATGGTTTTCATCTTTTACTTCTTGTGACTTACCGAGCTCATTATCGGTGAGATGACGTAAGGGTCTATCTTTAAGTTTGGCATCACGTCCATCATCATATTCAGCTAAGGTCGTACAGTGATAGATGAGATGATAGCGAGTCTCGGAAAAGTACTTTGATCCAACATAATAGTGAAAGCTATCCCAAAAGTGAGTGATTCTACTACCATGAAAGCTTCCAAAGCTAAACCAAGCAAATAAGCCACAAGCGGCAATCAAGGCCCAGCCAATTTTTTGTTGCTTACCACCTAAACGCATTCTTAGACGACTGAGTTCAGAGCTTTCGGGCGCTTCGCTTGTTTGAGGCTTTGCCTTAAAGTGCCACCATAAATATGGGATGGCTATCAATAACATGACAGCTAAGCCTTCCCAACCACTAGGCCACCAATTACTGCGCTTACCTAAAGCTTCATCAGCATGGCTCATAAAGACCACAACCACACCTACAATGCCCCAACTTTGTAAGGCTGGAATGAGCTTACTAAAGTGACTTTGCTGATACAAATGATAGGCCAGCCACAATAGCAAGATTAATGAGAAGCCAGCTAAAGCCACGCCATTGATGAATACCATTTTAGCATGCTCTGGTGGAAAGCTAAAAGCATTGAATAATCCTTGACTTAAGGCACCATTGTCGGCCCATTCATCCAAGGAACGCATCATTTGTGCGCCACCGAGCCATGTATTGTAAAAGGCAACAATCATACCAAAAGCATAAGCAAAATAGCCTCTGAGTTGATCGTGGCTTAGACTTTCTGGGACTGGCGCTATTCTTTCAGCTTCTACCGTATTTTCCTCAGACTTGTCTTCTTCAGACTGGTGCTTCTCAATCTCACTCTTATCTGCTAATTCATCATGATCAATCGCTTCTAGAGTTTCACTTTTATCACTAGACTCATCTTTTTCTTCAGCTTTCTTACGCGTCTCATCAGCTTGACCATCGGAGTCGATTTCTAGCTCATCTTCACGACGACGATTGAAGAGCAATCTTGGAAAAAGAAAGGCTAACATACCAAAGAGTGCTAGTCCCAATTTCCCTTTACCAATAAAATGCTTACGTACATCTTTGCCATCTTTTTGAATCGCTCTAGTGAGCATTGCTTTAGGTGGCCATTGTGAAGGTGCTTCACACCATGCTTGAAGCTCTGATACCGAATAAGACTTATCACCATCTTTGGCCTTAAGTTGAAGGTAGCGAACTTCGCTTGTAGGTACTTTTAACTTTTCATGACGTGTTCTAAGGCCAGGTTTGGGTGCTTTGCCAGCCTGCCACAGCAATTTATACTGCTTACCATCCACAGAGCCATACACCTCGTATAGGTCATTATTATCACCCTGTACAGTAAAGGCGCTTAGAGGAGTTTTAAAGCCTAAGTCAAAAGTAACAACCCCACCAGCAGTAATAATTGCGGCTTGCTCTACCGACCAAAATGAGCCTTCCGCTACATGATAACCATCGGTCATTCGTAAGGTACGCTTAACACTTCGAGTCGGTTTAATGGCTTGCTTTTGATAAAGTAAATTACCCTTATGCTTACAAGCGCTTGCATTGTCTTGTCCCCAAGTGATGCTTGGACTAACAAGCAACAAAGCGATACAAGTCAGACTATGTTTTAAAAAAATACCACAATGATCTTTAAAGCCAGAGGTCATAAATCACTCCTATGATTCTGAGAGAGGTTTCACTCTGCACATTCGATAGGGGATATTGGGGGAATAAATCAAGGAAAGCGATGAGAATTAAGTTAAATCTTTTTGCTTTTACTTTAAATAACAAACGTTATATAAACTCTTTGTAATTTCATTTATAAAGGGTCAAACATGTCGTTATTGTATTCGTCAAACTCAATAGTACAGGCTTCCAAAGAAAGCTTGCCTTCATTCCAAAAAGCTTGGCTACCCTTACTTAAGATACTGAAACCATTTACTTTCCTAATATCCATTATGTTCCTATCAGGCTGTCTTTCATCTTCGGGTTTACTGAGTGATGAACCACAAGCTCTGCAAGAGAGTCCTGTCGGAGCTGGCCCTCAAGTGATCTATGACTTTTTGGCTAAACCACTACCAGAAATCCCCTTACCCAATGATGCGGCCATGCGCTATGACAAGAGTTCACCCACTCAAGCAAGAATCAATGTAAGCTATTTCGCTAGCACTGAGGTGGAACGAAGAGCGAGAGAGGCCTTTAATCAACTTGATGGCTTTGGTACTTATGCGCCGATTACTGTTTCTTTTGACCAAGCGATCGATGTCATTGACTTACATAAGCGACATAATGAGCATAATCCTTCACAAGGGCTTTATCGAGATGATTTCAGAAATGATGCTGTGTATGTCTTTAATATAGATCCAAGTTGTCAGCGCTATTCAGAAGAAGTTGCGCTTGATATTGGGCGTGGACGCTTTCCGCTCACTTTATTTGAACATCTGAAAGCAGAACCAAACGACTTGGCCCCCAATGGACTGAGCTTTGATTACCAAAAACTTTTTTACTTTAGTCACTTCGATCCTCATGCAAGTAGTAATAATCTCTTATTTGAGGAGTGGAATGAAGACAGTAATGGAAATGGAATCCTAGATGAAGGTGAGGATCGTGATGGGGATGGTCACTTAGATGTGGCTAATCTTCTTCATCCCAATGCCTGTGAAGATCTTCAAGAAGGTAGTTTAGCTAGACAGCAATGTGTCACAGATGAGCTGATGAACTTCTATGAAAGAGAAAGTAACACTCTGATCTTAAGACCCATTTGGCCATTAGAGCAAGGGTGTCAATATGCAGTTGTTTTAAGTGATAGGCTTATTGGAGAAAACGGAGAACCGGTGCAAAGCCCTTTCAAAGGCATTAATCCCAGTGAACAAACCCAAGCGCTTAAAGTGATTGAGCCTTGGCTAGGCAGATATGATTTAAGTCTGAATAATATTGCTTTTGCTTGGACTTTTACCACCGGATCAATGACTCAGGATTTAGAAGCTTTAAGAGCGGGCTTATATGGCTCTGGCCCCTTTGCTCAACTCAAAGACGAGTTTCCGGTATCTGATTTGCATTTGTGGACTCGTGGAGAACTCGATAAAAATAACGAAGTAGCCGAAGAACTTAAAAGCGATCGTTTCTTACCTGGTGGTTGCTCTGGTTTAGGGATGAGTAAGTTTTGGCAGGTTAGAGGAGAATGGGAAGCCAACCTTTGTGCTTTAGAGGCCGATTTTGCGAGTATGTCGATGATTTTTGGAGGAACCTTTACTGCACCAGACCTACTTTATAATCGAGATAAGGATATTACTGCAACTCCTGCTTACCCACAAACAGCAGATGAACGTTGGGAAATTGATGCTCATCAAGGCAAGCTCAAACATGACCAAACTCAAGTCACTTTTTGGTGTGGCCTACCACAAGAACTCGATCAATCTTGTAGTGAAGGAAACCCAGAGGGTAAACCCTTTTGTAAGCCCTTTCCTACCATTCTTTATGCCCATGGGTATGGCGGGTCAAGAGCTGAAATTACAGTGGGGCATATTGGGCGAACAACCAGTATGGGCTATGCAATGTGTGCCCTCGATGCCTATGGACATGGTCTAAATGCCTTATTAAGTGATCATCCTAGTGTGGCCAATAGCCAGCTTGCCTTTAGAATATTAGCTCAATATGGGATTCCAGACTTTCAAGAGCTATTATTGCGAGGTCGAGATCGGGATTTAAATAATGATGGCTTGCAGGATTCTGGTGCGGATATGTGGACAAGTGATATTTTCCACACTCGTGATATGGTGAGGCAAACAAGCCTAGAATATATGCAGTTTGTCAGAATCCTTAGAAATGCCGATGGTCAGACGCAAGACCAACAAGGATATAAGCTTGGAGATGTTGATGGCGATGGTGTCATAGACTTTGGTGGCCCTCAAAATACGATCGGTATGTGGGGGATCTCACTAGGTGGTATTATTGCCGGTGTTTTAGCTGGTGCAGAACCTAGCTTAAACACAGTTTCTCCCAATGCAGGCGGAGCCGGTTTAGTCGATATTGCAATTAGATCAAGCCAACAAGGTGTACCCCAAGCGGTCATGTTACCGGTTTTAGGGCCATTTATTGTGGGCTGTACTGCAATGGATGATAACCAACGTGCCATCACCGAGGGAGAGGGCAAAAGTTGCTTTAAGAGTCAAGGGTTTACGCCTAACCCTCAAGCCGAATCTGAGGAAGAACAAGTGATTGCCGAGGGCCAAACTGCCAACTTAAAAGCAGGAGAGTTAGAACTCGCCTACTTATTAAATAATAATGCCCGTCAGCAAATCATCCCCTTTGCCCGATTAAATAATATTGAACCTGGAGATTGGGTTGAAATAGAAAACCTTTCAAATGGAGAAGTAAAGCGCCGGCCTGTTGATGCCAAAGGTCGCTTAATGCTTTCTATTCCTGCCGATGCTTTGACCGCTTCAGAAAAAAGACCCTTACTTGGTTTAAATGATCAAGACCGAGAACCGGCCATGGTGGTTGAGAGTACAGCTTTAGGAGATCGTCTAGTGATCAGACACTTTAAAGCTGACATTGCCAAAGCAGCGACTATTTTTGACGAACATGGAGAGTATGATGTGAAAAGAAAATTAGATGCACCGGCGGAAAGTACCATTGATCGTTTTATGTGGCCGGTGGTTTTTCAAGGGGCTATTTATTCAACAGGTCAAAGTTTAGTTGCCCTGCAAGAAGGACTTGGACTTGATCGTAATAGCGCTTCTTATCGTCGTTTTATGGGCTTAGCTCAGCAAGCGATCTGCCCAGGAGACCCTGCTGTTTGGAGTAGTAAAATTAGCCAAGATCCTATCAAAGTAGACTATGACAGCTTTCAAGGTGGCCACACTCATGTCTTACAAATGCCCACAGTTGGAGATACACAAGTACCCACCAATACCGGTATAGCTGCAGCCAGAATCCAAGGTCTGCTTGGCTCTTGGACTCGTGATGAAGCTAAGTTTTCAGATCCACACTATGGTTGGCGAGGGTTATTTCAGCCTTTAGATGCCCAATATAATCTAAGTGACCCCACCATGAGTACAGATCAATTATTGATCGAAACTTATGTGATTGAAGGAGATGCAAAGCTACAAAGATGGTCTGTGTCACAGTCAAGTAATGAAGTTCAGTATGAAAGCTCTGATGATGAAATGATCCATCCATATACCTTATTTGATATCGAAAACATGAGTGAGGGAAA
The DNA here is from genome assembly GCA_937146725.1 of uncultured Myxococcales bacterium. Lineage (GTDB taxonomy): Bacteria > Myxococcota_A > Bradymonadia > UBA7976 > VGTA01 > CAKZRU01. Next base: position 64,840 of record CAKZRU010000016.1, on the reverse strand, counting down.
ATCCCGTTTCAGCTGTGGTAATGAAGACTGGAGCGCTATGAATGGTGAGTTCCGCTGTCCGGAGGACTGGAAAGAGCGTGCTCAAATCTTCCCGATTCCTTATTTCCCAAAGGGACTAAGGTTGACCCAAGAAAGAGAGACCGGCCGCTTTGACGCACTGAGAGTCCCCTTAATACGACCTACAGGCCAACATGGGATTTATAACGCCCAACCCTTTAGGATCTTTGATCATGATGCTTATTTGGTCAATTACACAACTCGCTTTTTGGGAAGTAATGGACGTAAAGTAGAGCATCCAAGCGCTTGTGACTGCAGTAGTTCCCTCATTCCAAGCTATACCTTAAATGGGCGCTCAATCAACCCTAGTTTAGGCTCTCGTAGCTGTGAAGAAAGCGATTTAAACCTGTGTAATGCATCCTGTAGTGAGGCCTGGGGACTACAGCAAAGAGAAGCGGTGGTTTGCGAAACTCCTTAGTCAAGCACTTAAAGCTTAAGTAATTTCCTGTATTAAGGAACATCTAAAAGAGTGTGGTTAAACACCACCTAGTAGCTGAGCTAATTGCTTACCTTTAACACGACGCCTACCAATTGTGACTTCATCCAATTGGTAAAAGCCTTCTCCACAGCGAATCAAGCAAGCCTCTTCTTCAATGAGCGCTTGGCCAATGGGAATTGCAGTAAGTTCCTGAGGGGATAAAGGCTTACTAAGTTGGCCCACCCGTCCTTGATGCACCACCATCAACTCTCGCCCTAAACCACTAAAAGCACAAGGATCGGGTGCACTTGCTCGGACAAAGGCATCTACTTCTTTAACCGGTTTAGACCAATCAATTTCAAGGTCATCTGGCTCCATAAGTGGTGCCCATGAAGCTTCACCGCTTTGTGCTGTTCCTTGGATAGAATTTTTCCACTTTTTATTTTGGGAAAGACGATCTAAGTATGTCACCATTAACTGGGCCGCCTGCCGTTCTAAGCGTACCGCCAAAGCTCCACCACTCTCTCGAGAACGGACTTTAACGACTTCTTGATGAAGGATGTTACCTTCATCTAGATGTTCATTTAGGCGATGAATTGTAATCGCTGTCTGTTCTTCTTGTTGCGCAATGACCCAAAAGGCCGGATCCGGCCCACGCCATTTGGGCAAAGCGCTTGGATGTATGTTTAAGCCTGGGGCAAGTTCTAGAATAGAGGCTGGAATTAGGCGTGGATAAAATACACTGACAATGAGATCTGGCTTGGTCTTAGCAATTTCCTTGTTAATGTATTCATCATTCAGATCAGGCAAGCGCCATCGTGGAATTGAGCGATACTGATCACTTCGCAAAAGCGTTCCAAGCTTTTTTGCACCTTCACCACCAGCCCTACCATGTATAATTCCACACAAGCTGAGAGATTTTGACTCTAATTCGAGTAGGCCAAGCGCCGCTCTAGGATCTCCAAAGTATAGAATACGCATTAGATGCCCAAAAAGAGTCGGTGGCCAAAGGTGTCAGCCAAATAAGGCGTAGCAAAGATTTTACTTGCGGCAGCGCCAATATCATAAGGCACCCGAATATATTCAAACTCACCACTAGAGCTATCATATACGCCACAGCAAGCTCGTGGATCATGATCTCTAGGTTGACCCACACTGCCCACTGTAATTACAAAGCGATATCCGGGCACTAAATGAAAGCGAGTGTTTAAAATCTCTTCTGCATTTTGAGCGCTATAATAAAAGCATTTGCATAAGTGAGAATGCCCAATAAAAGTCACAAAGGGCTGCTCATCATATGCTTCTACAAGTGGAGTAATATGTTCGGTTCCGAAAATATATTTAAAGGTCGTATAGTCAATGGGTGAAGCATGACAAAAACTAGCTTCTTCTTGATGAGCGATATAGGGCAAAGACTTAAGCCATTCAATACTCTCTTGACTGAGTACTGTCCGATGTCCATCCAAAGCTCTGCGAGCTGCCAATCGATAGAATTGATAGTTCATTCGCTCAGCAACTGCTGCATCATGGTTTCCCAAAATAGTGTGTGTAGCAACTTTACGAATCAGCTGACAGCAGGCCTCTGGATCTGCGCCATAACCAACCACATCACCTAAGCAGACAATTTGGTCAATTTTATGACTTTCTAAAACTCTTAAAGTCGCTTCTAAAGCTTCAAGATTAGCATGAACGTCAGAGATAATCCCATAACGCATCGCTCTTATCCTTCACTCGATGAATGATCCGAGTCAGCTTCATCGTTTTGGCTAACAAACATTTGGGTTTTAATCTCAAAGCTACCAGTTTGAGCTAATTGATCACCGATTTCAGCTGTTTTTGGGTCAATAATATCCTCTTCGATGATGTCATTATCATCAATGAGTAAAAAGGCATCTCCGCCAATATCGGTCAGATATTCTTCCTCAATAAAGTCTTCCATGATCAACTCAGCTTCTTCATCATCAGGGAAGTCGGAGTCTAGTTCGGGATCAACCGGAGGAGGAACATCCTGCTCATCACTTGCCTCTAACTCACTGACCTCATGGATTTCACTTATATCATCAAGAGAATCAAAATCACTGCCATCTATCTGCTCGGAAACAGGGTGAGGCAACGCTTCGGAGTTGGTGAGTGCCTCTTCTCCAAAAGCTTCATCTTCAAACTCTAAGTCAACGCCGGCCTTTTGCATAGCCTGAAAAGCAAGTTGCTCAACTTCTTCATCCGCATCAATCCCCATTTGTGAAAGTTGAGCAAGCAAGGCATCCCAATTTTCCCATGTTTCGATTGAGTCTAAACCGGAAGCACGGAAGTTTAAATTAACTTCTACAAAGTGAGTCATTGACTTTTGTAATAGTTCTACATCGCTTTTTGCTAAGCCTAAAGCAACCGCTTGACTCTGCAAGTTCAGTGGCATGTGAATCCCAAACTCAATCGCCGACTTTAGAACTCGATGCTGTAAACGTCTGAGCCATGGAATTGGAAAGGACTTAACAAAGATCAAGTAATCACGCTGTCTAACCGTACTCCAATATGACCAAATACTCACAGCAAGCTGAGCATCTTTTGCATTTTCAATATCGGAAAAACTATTTTGATTAAAGGGGTGCTTCATTTGACCCTCTCTATCAAAATCTTCTGCTGCGATAATGGCTCTTGCTTTGGCAGCAATACTACTCGTCATGCCCATTTGCTTCACATAGTTGATAATATAGGCACAGTTTTCTTCCAGAGGTGCTTCAATCATTCGTTGGCCATAAAATTGGCCATCAGCTTTGAACAGCACTAACTCTACCTTAAAGTTTTTACGCAAACTACGAAGCGCTTTGGGTCCCATTGAGCCATCGATATGAATAGGCCAATAAAGCTCATCTTGTACATTGCCATCTTTGGTCGTAAAAATCGTCAGGCAGGGCGCACCTAATTGGAGCTCACGATGCAATTGGATCCGAATATCGAGATCTTCGTTAATCCAGCGATCTACTCTGCGCTCATCGATCTTAATCGCAAGCTCGACTTGACCATCAATCACATTAATATATTTATTGTGCTGGTTGGCCATTTGCTCATCAAAGCGCTTCATATTTTGTGCATACAAACGTTTGGTTGGCTCTTTATGGTTTACATTGAGCATTTCTTCGGGCTCAACAAGCGAAATCATCGTTTTTTGATTTTGCTCATTGTCTTGCTTATTTAGCTCATCACTTGGCTTTGCTTGCAATGGCGGTAAAGAACGAGTCGATTGCTTTTTAGGGATCGTCTCTTTACGCTCTTTAACATCGGTGGGTTGAGTATTGAAATCAACTTTTTCTAGATCACTAATCACCGTATGATCTTCTAATGCTGTATCAATTAAAGCATCGAGAGGGCTTGTTTTGGCGATTTCTTGCTCTACCTTAGAAACAGAATGCTTAGATTTTGGTTTAATGACTTGAGTAGGTGATTCAGCGAGTTCTTGGGCTAACTCTGCGGACTCTAAAACCGAGTTCTGTAAAGCTTGAGGGATAGGCGCAATCACTGGTGCTTCTTTGGTTTTTCCAATCTCTTTGTCTAGATCATTCTTTGTATGACCTAAGGCCGAATGTGTACTTTTTTGATCAATTTCGGCATGAGTCACAGGAGTTGCTAAGGCCTGTTGTACAATTACAATTTCAGCTTGAGAATAATATTGCTGTGCTTGAACTGTTGCTTCATGCGATAAGTATGAGAGCAACTCGGACTGAATACTCAAGGCTTTGTAGGCCAAAGGCTGTGGCACAAAAATACTAGCTTTATGCTGATGAAGATGATCAATAAGCACTGGCACTAAAAAACGAGTTTGCTGTCCACATTGAGTACAAGTATGTAGGTTACTTTGCTCAAGTTCATACTGAATTTGAGTCGGATCTACATCTTGTTGACACCCAATATACCATAATGTGCGGCTATTAAATACTGCCCCACACTGACATTGGCCTTTTTCGTTTACATATAACTTGGTTAGGCTTTTGCTTATCTGGCTCATCTTCATACCCCTTAGTTTTACTTTTTAGCTAATTTCGCCCATGAATCTTTTAGAGTAATTGTTCGATGGAAGGTCGGAGTACCGGGCACCGAATCCACCGAATCCGCTGTAAAATAGCCTAAACGTTCAAACTGCACTGTTTTACCCGCTTCAATATTCATTAATTCCGGCTCTAGTACAGCGTTGGAAATCATCTCTAGAGAGTTTGGATTGAGATCCTCAATAAAGTCATCTTTGCCCTTACCAGGGTTAAGAGCATTAAACAGACGATCATACAGCTTAACTGAAGCCTTGACCCCTTTGTCCGCTGATACCCAATGCAAAGTACCCTTTACCTTGCGTCCATCAGCCGGCGTTCCCCCCTTAGAGTTTGGATCCCAAGTACAATGTAGCTCAGTAATATTGCCCTGCTCATCCTTGACCACATCATGGCAGGTGATTAGGCAAGCATAACGCAATCGAACCTCTTTATTGGGTGACAAGCGAAACCACTTTTTAGGCGCTTCTTCCATAAAGTCATCTTGCTCAATATAGATTTCTTTGGTCAGGTGCAAGATACGTGAGCCAAAGCTTTCATCACTTGGGTATAAGGGCGCTTCAAAGCTTTCCACATGACCATCAGGAAAATTGGTAATCACCACCTTTAAAGGTTTCAGAACAGCCATTAATCTTGGCGAGCTTGCATTCAGTTCATCGCGTACAGCATGCTCTAGATGCCCAACATCGATCACGCCATGATTTTTGGTCACACCGATGCGCTCACAGAAGTTTCGTATAGATGCGGCCGGATAGCCACGTCGACGAAGGCCAGCAATCGTAGGCATACGGGGATCATTCCAACCCTCGACATGCTGGTCAAAAACCAAGCGTTGGAGCTTACGCTTACTCATCACAGTGTAAGTTAGATTTAATCTTGAAAACTCATATTGATGAGGACGGTTTGACTCTTGATAGCCTACCGCTTCCAAAAACCAATCATACAATGGTCGATGGTCTTCAAACTCAAGGGTACAAATCGAGTGCGTCACACCTTCAATCGCATCAGATAGACCATGAGCAAAGTCATACATTGGATAAATACACCACTCATTGCCGGTGCGATGGTGATGAGCATGAAGAATACGATACATAGGTGGATCACGGAAATTAAGATTAGCTGAGCTCATGTCAATCTTAGCTCTTAAAACATGCTCACCCTCTTTAAACTCACCGGCCTTCATGCGCTCAAATAAATCTAGATTTTCCTCTATGCTCCGTTCGCGATACGGACTAGGGCGTCCTGGCGTGTGAAAGTCACCACGGTATTCTCTAATTTCTTCAGGGCTTAAACTATCCACATACGCCTTGCCAGACTTGATCAGCTGAACCGCCATCTCATAGAGCTTGGTAAAATAATCAGAAGCAAAATAAAGTCCATCTCCCCAATCAAAGCCTAACCATTTGACATCAGCTTTAATAGACTCGACATACTCTGTTTCTTCTTTTGAAGGATTGGTATCATCTAAACGTAAGTTACATTGTCCGTTTAGTTTTTTGGCCAAGCCAAAGTTTAAACAGATCGATTTAGCATGCCCAATATGTAAATACCCATTAGGCTCCGGAGGAAAGCGGGTCATTAAACGCCCATCATTTTTTCCCTCAGCAAGATCTGTTCTAATGATCTCTTCCACAAAATTAACCGGATGCTCTACTTCGCTCATTACTCTTTTCCTAGCTTATCTAATAAGTCATCTATGAGGATTAGCGCACAGATTACCAAAAAGCTGAGCGCTCTCAAACTGAAATGAAAATAGACTTGATGATTCATCAAGAGATCAAACATAGCTTGGACAAAAAATAAACTAAAACTAGAGCATTGGGTTGAGCTTTCTTGTGATTAGGCGCTCATCATGCTTGATTAAGTTTGTTTCAGTCAGGGATTTAATAACTTTCAAGAGCCTTTTCAATCGCTTCATCATATTGAGCTGATGGTGTTTCTGACCTTGGTGAAGCTGGCGGTGCATTTAATTCACCCATAGCAAACTTCTTACTTGGTGCCGAAACCGGTCTAGAGGTATCTTTAGGTGCTGACATTGGATAACTTGCTTCATATGCTTCCAAAGACTGTTGTTCAATCCCTGAGCTTCTAGGCGTAAAGCTTGGGTCTGGAATCACAGATTGAGCACCAGCAATGTGGTCTACATTTTCTCTCACTTCAACTTTACCGGCTTGCTCATTAGATGCCTCTTGTTTGGCTGGCTCTCCAGCCATTTGCTCTCTGGCTCTCATCTCTTGGTCACGAGCTTGCAGTTCTTGTATTTCAGCTTGAGCTTCTAGTTCACGACGAGCGGCCAAAGAAGCGACTGCTCGATCAGCTCCCGATGGATTTGCTGGCGCTAAAGCAGCTCTTTGAACTTGTCGCATTTTATTGACAGTTGCTTGTGGAGATCGTTCTGAACTGAGGTCTATATTAACTTCACCATCGGTCGCATAACGTCGTCCATCAGGACCGGTGGTATATGAAAGCTCAATCCCGCCTCGAATATTAGAACCGCCTGCTCGAGCATGAGCTTGCTCGTGATTTTTAACCTCTAAATCCCTACGTTCCAACCGTTGTACTTCGCGTTGTTCCTCTGAGTTTAATGGTTCGCCGCGAGTATTTGTTGGTGCCCCTGGCTCTTTAGCGATCGGTGCTTCAGCTGAACGCTCATCATCATTTTGCTGAGTGACTTGACGCTCTTGCGCCACTGCTTCATTTGCAATCAGTTCATTGCGCTGCACCTCTTGCTGACGATCAACAACTTGTTCATCTTGCTGTACCTGCTCAAATTGTCGTTGCTCAAAAACAGCATTTTCAAGATTTAAATCACGTTTTTGATCTTCTATAAAGTCTTCACGATAATCTTGCTTAACTTGGGCATTCTCAAGTGAGACCCGTTCTGACTCTGGACCACCTGGCCTAAGATCAGTAAACTCATCGAGAGCACGCTGTCGAATTTGTTCTTCAATCGCATCAAATCTAGCGGCAATTTCACCGCTTCCATTGATCGACGGAAGCTGCTCTAGTTGCTGCTCTCTAATTTCTTGACGCGCTTCTATACTCTCTTTCATTTGAGCAAGATTCTCATCTGCCGATGGTCTAACAGCAGAACCGGTATTCACATCAGGTCGAACCTGAGTCATTCCTGCTGCTGCCGATTCTGCCATACTGAAGGTACTAATGTTCGATGAGCGAGCAGTCAATGGATTAAACGCTTGAACTTGGTTAGGTAAACGAGAAATTGGAAGACTTGGTGGAATTTCCTTGAGATTTCGTCCTTCAGTATTTCCTCTAAAGCGATCAACTTGACTTTCGCTGAAGCGATTATCAAGAATCTCTCGGCTTTGAGTGACAACCTTGGCTTTGATCTGTTCAATACCAGATTGCTTCAGATATTGATCTTCTTCAGCTCTAATCAGTTCCTTAGGTTCTTCTAAGGCGACCCGATTATACATTTGAGGTCGTTGACCTGAAGGAGGAATTGGATAACCGTAATCAGATGGCATAGTTACACCTCGTCTCTAAAGTTTATACTCATCTAATAATCTAGCATGACTTAGCTCTTTAGTCGAATGCTATCGTTAAATGCTAGGCTAAAATTACTAGGCTATATGATTTACGGCATACTTTAGAGAGTCTTAAGTGGAAACCAGCGCTTTTTTGGCCTTAAGTACCACTTTGCCATCCTTCACCTTCACCGTAAATCTCACAGCTTCCCAGCCATGAACTTCAACGGCCATCTCTCGTGCCAAATCGATTTCTTTTCTAAAGTCTTCGAAGTTTAGGTTTTCATCTGGCGCATCATTATACACCTTTTTGAGTTTTACATAACGCTCATATAAATCGACAAGTTGCCTGCGCTCATCTGTGGTCATAGATAAAACCTGTGGAAGTGGTGTCATAATCACCTGCTTTCTCGCACCCTCTGCCTCTAACTCGATGAGTTGGCTGAGTGATTGGAGCATCTCTTCATTGGGAAGCTCCACAGAGGCAGCTGCAATAGATTCCTTTGAAATCACCATTGAGGGTTCTAGAGTTGATTCCGGCTCGAGAACACTATCAACACCATCACTTTTATCTTCATCAGTAAGTTGCTCATTCTCAAGCAGATTCACTGATTCTGTATGCAATGCTGGCTCTGGCTCAGACTCTTCAACGCTCATATCTAAGCTGAGGTCATCAGAATATAGTGGAAGAGGAGCTGAGGTAAACAGTGCATCCTCCTCTTTATATTCTATGCTCTGCGTGTCTATGGAGACTTCCATAAAATCAGACTCAGACACATCCAAGTCATCTGATCTCTGTTCTAGATTATGGTCTACAACAAGGTCATGATCTTTGTTCAATGCATAAGAGTCCATTTGTCGTAAGGGGTCATTTATGCCCAATCTACCAAACAATGAATCTTGCTGTTCATTTTCCGGTAAGTCTTCAATACCGGTCAAGTCACCAAAGTCAAAGTCATCAGTAAGCGCTTCTTCTTCGGGTAATTGATCTCTCTCTAAAATGCTAAGGTCAGCAAAATCCTCTATGCCTTTAATCGCCGCACTGTCGATCGTTGCTTTTATTGTCGCAACATCCGGATTTGCAATTTCTAATGGACTTGGTTCTTCTAATGGACTTGGTTCCTCTAATGGACTTGGCTCTTCTAATGGACTTGGCTCTTGAAACTCATCTTCTAAAGCTTCGGCCAAGCTTTCATTCAAAAGATTCTGATCTTCATGATGAGGACTAGAGACTAATTCTGAGTTCAAATCATGATCGGATAGTACACCTTGCTTCAAATCATCAATGATATCAGAACCTTGATTTAAATCAAAAGGCAAGCCAGAAGCATCACTCTCATTGACCACACTATTCTCAATCAACTCTGCACTAACTTCAGCGACTTCAATCGTGATTCGCTCTTGAGAAGGCAGTGAGTCTTGAGAAGGCAGTGAGTCTTGCTCATTGGCTTCAACCCCTATAACATCTTGATCAGAAGGTTCATGGCCAGCTTCTTCGATGACAACTTCTTTGGTTGAGAGCGAGTCTGCAGCTGTGACAGAATCGATTAGAGCTTCAAGTAAATCATTCTCATCACTTTTGTGAGGATGAGAAGCAATTTCTAGTGGTTCTATCTCTTGTGGTTCTATCTCTTGTGGCTCTATCTCTTGCAGGCTCTGTGATACCGACTCAGCTTGTTGCCGCGTAAGCTTCTCATCTTCATCGGGTTGCTCTAAATCATCAAGAGCTTCCAACTCATCAATCTGTAAACTGTCTTCAGAGATCTTTACACTTTGCGCTTCAAGTTCATCAAGTAGCAGTTCTTGTTCATTCGCTTCATCGGCAAAATCTTGATCTAAATCATCAAAATCAGACTGATCTTCATTTAAGTCAATCGGCCCCCCCTCCTGATCGTTTCCATCATCAGGCAATGAATCGACTGTGGACCAATCCAAGTTAAGAAGCTCTTGGAGATCAAGGTTGAGTTCAGAGTCTTCAATAAAGCGTTCCAATGCTAAAGCAAAAAGCTTGGGACGCCGTCGCTCAAAGAAGGCAATTTTACTTTCAGCTTGTAACAAGGCTTCTTTGATTAAGACCTTTTCTTCAACGAGGTCTTCTAAGTGCTCATAGGTGATTGCAGGAACTTCATCTTTAATTCTTAAGATTAAGGCTCTTTGCGCCTGCTCGGCTTCATCTAATAAAATGCTCCACTTTCCGATATCTTCATTTAAGGCTTCTTCTTGAGCAAAGATTGTTGTGAGTAAGGCACTTGGGTCTTCGGCGGTACTCAATGGAATTTCTTGATTTTCTAAGAAGGAGAAGAATGAAGGATTTACCGGATGAGGTGGCGCATGAATATTTTGATCGATAAATGACCTAAGTACACCTTCACCAATCACTCTTGTCCACTGTGCGCTTCTACCGCGACTCTTTAAAGTCTGCCGAACTTCATTGGCGATAGGTCGATAATTTTCTAAAACTCGTTGTGCATCTGACCAACGATGGTCTGGATTGGGATGTAAACAGCGTTTAACAATCAATTTTAGATTGTTGGTAAAATCATCACCCAAGGGCATAATACCACTGGTAGAATCGAGCTCAGACAATCCAACTAATGATGAGTTCTGAATCAAAGGCGTTTTCATCACAAGTTCATAAAAGATTGCCCCAAATGACCACAGGTCAGATCGTAAATCACCTTTTTGGCCAAGGCGTTGCTCTGGACTTATATAAATGGAATTGAAATCTGATACTCTAAGCGTACTATCTCCAGCCCATGCTCGATCGCGTGTTTGATATTCCAAAAAAGGCAATAATTGAAGTTGGAATCGATGATCGACCACTACTTCATTTGGGCTAAGGCTTCTAAAAGAAATACCAAGTTGATGTAAAGCGCCTAAGGTTTCAAGAAGCTGTTCACCTATGTAGAGCGCTGTGTAAATATCAGTAAATGGTAAAAGCTCTGTGAGTCTAATGGGGCCGGTTGCCGGAAGACTAGTCCAATAAAGCTCGCGAGACTCTTGTTGAGTCGTTTGACTCTGCTTAACTTCACTACGACCACTTTCTAGGGGCTGTACACAATGAATTGGCCATTCACTGAGTTCAATATTAGGTAACAAGTGAATCGGTTGATCGCTGATATATAAAGTGCAACGTAAATGATCACTATTTCTTAGAGCGACAAAAGGAAAAACATCGTTGATGGGTGCTAAACTTTGTAAAAGAGTATACTCCGAAATCTGTGGCCATCGACTTTTAGGGATAAAATGGCTGGGGGCTTCTTCTGTAAGCTCAAGAATCGCCAAATATAATGCCGTCCCCATTCGTTCTTCAACTTCAATAAGTTTTCTAGGATTCAGCCTTGTTTTAATTGGACTTAGGATTTCTTCATTAAAAGCCGAAAGCAAGGTCAAAAGATTACCGTCACATTGGTCTAACACTAGACAGACGCTTCTAAAAAAATCAGCAATCTTTAATTCGTCAATATGTGGAGGAAGCCAAGGTCTGAGCTGATTAGAAAGCGTTTGTCCTAAAGCCACTCGATCTTGCGCATTTAATTCTTTGGCATGCTCAAAGAGACGCTCAGTAAACTCTAAAGGCCACAAGTTTAAGGCTTGATAATAGCGACTGATAAAAGACAGTGCAAAGCTACTATGGTCCTGATGTGTTCCTTGTTCTAGTACAAAGCGCCCAATCTTGAAGAGTGTGTTTTGAAGTTGATAGGGGATAGCCGAAGACTGATCTATGGATGCGATAGACAAAAGATTCTCAGTCATTATGCATCTCCTTCAGATTGAGCTTCTGTAGATTGAGCTTCTGCATTAGTTTGAGCTTCTGCAGATTGAGCTTCTGCAGATTGAGCTTCTGTAGATTGAGCTTCTGCATTAGTTTGAGTTCCTTCGCTACTTTGCGCTTCTTGCTGTAGGTCAGAAATATTTTCTGTGTCAACCGTGATCTCAGTCGTTAATTCTGTAGTTGGCTCAGCGCCCAAAAGAGTAATTGCTGAGCTAATTTCATCATGTAAGGTCTCACTCGTCACAATTTCACTCGTTATAGTCTCACTCGTCACAATTTCACTCGTTACAAGCTCATGCTGTAAGTCATTCATAACTTGTGTGGCTTGTTGGGGAATTGGTGGAGGAGTCACTTGGACTTGGTTTAAGTCTTCATCAGCAATCTGATGATCTTTCTGCTCGGGTGCAAGCATATCCGAAAGCGTTTGAGACGTGAGTTCATCAAGAATTTCATACTCATCAAGAACCTCATATTCATCAAAGTCATCAATGATTAGAGGTTCCCAAGTTGAAGAAACAGGATCTAGCATTTCCGTCCCCATACTGATCTCATCTATTGGTGCATTATCTAGCTTCTCATCAGGAGATATTGAGTTTGCTAACTCTAATTCTAATTCATCAATTAAGTTATCAACTTCTGCTTCTTCAATATTATCAAAGGCATTTACATCACTATCTGACAAATCTAATTCGATTGGTTGAGAATTAGCGTTATGATGTAGTTCAGCAGGACCGGGCAAGTCAGATAGTTTTAGTTCTCTATTTGGTGAGTTTTGCAAGTTTTGGGCTTCTTGAGAGTTTTGGAATTCTTGCAAGTCGTTGAGCTCTTGTAAGTTGTTGGGCTCTTGTAACTGGTCGCCAGCCTCTATTGCACCAATGTCGATTAAATCAGCCAAGTTTTGTTCTTCTTGCGGAGCGATAGAAACCACAGCCGGAGGGGCATCCCATTGAGGGGGCTGACTCCACTCAGGAGGCGGAGGGCTTATGGCGAGCATAGGCTGTGACAGTTCGATTTCCCTTTTTAAGGCTCCTAATTCACTGAGTTTCTCAAGCCTTTCCATAGGAGGAGTAGAGAAAATCTCTTCTCGAAGCGCGGCTTCGGCTACGCTCAACTCTTGGGGGCTTAAACTCATTTTTGCTATACGGTCTACTGAGTTATATTCACCTTGTAGACCGCTTTCACCCTCACTTAGTTCTTGCATGAACTTAGACTGTTCTACCTGCTCTTCAGCAATCGCAAACTCTATTGCTGTCTTGTTTAAGTTTCGCTTTGACTCAGTCTGCATCAACTTTTCTTGCTTGTTGACCTCTTGCACTTGGACATTAGCTTGTTCTTTAGGTGCATTCTTATCGTCAGAGTTTAATTCTGGGCTTGACGGGGTCAGTAAGGCATTGGGATTGGCTTGAGCACGCGGTATGCTTGCTAAAGCAGTGCGTTTAGCACCACGGTTAGCTGCTGCCTCAAGAGATAAATTAGGGATCAGATCCTCGGGTAAACCTAACTCTTGCCATAAACTAAGCAAGGTCTCTTTGGTATGTTGCCTCACTTCTTCACGAATCATCTCTCGTTCTCTAACTAAGCGCTTCACACGATCTTGGAAACGTAACTCGAGAGACTCTTTTTGTTGACTCAGTAAGGTAAGTTGCTCAAATAAAAACTCTGGCGCAATATTACTTAAGCTCAGTCTAAAGGACTCAAGTGATGAAGATTGTTGATTTTGAGTCTCTTGCATAAGTGCATGATTTGACCACCAACGCTCATGCAAGCTTTTAAGTTTGGGAAATAAGGGCTTTAGAGTGAGTGCATCAATATGTGGAGAAGCTAAATCATCTAGATCGATACGAACTTGCACAAAGCGAGCTAAATCTTCCTCTGGCTCATACGTTGGGATAATTGCAGTTTCTTCGATAAAGCGTTGTGGACCATCAACTTCCATAAGTACAGTCCACTGTTCACTTAAGCGCTGCCCTTTAAGCAGAGGGCTGGTTAGCTCTGCCACATCCGACAGAGCTTCCAAGGCTTGAGTTGCATGTGACCAGCGATGATCAAGGTCAGGTGTCAAGCAACGGGCTAAGAACGAACGTAAGGATTCCGGAACTCTTTTTAGGGCCTCAGTATGATCAAATTGCTTAATATATTTAATTAACTCAGGCACCTTTTGCTGTTGCCGCCACGGAAGGTCGCCGCATAATAGTTGATATAAAATAAGACCAAAGGCCCACATGTCTGACTGTGGGGTTGGTAGAGCGAAATCTGAAAAACGTTCTGGGCTCCAATAGGTTAAATCCTTAGTCCTCAGACTTTCGATTTGGGATTCAAATATATGTGGGTACCAAGCGAGACGACTACCAAGCATTGCTTGGCAACCACTATCGATCAAAATTGAGCTTGGGGTTAATGCTCCACAAACTCTATGAGTTCGATGTAAAGCACTCAATGCACGTAAGATCGGTAAGCATACCAATACTGCTTGTTCGGGCGTAAGCGCTTGTTCCATACGCGTTAACAAGGATAAATCAAGATGTGCTGGATGCTCAGCCCAAACCCATTCATCTTCTTGACCACAGCGAGTGATCTCTAGCCAACCACCGACATTTTCGGCTAAACTTGTTTTTAGTTCTTGAGCCCGAATGTGATCACTGGCTCTAGTCAACTCCAAATAAGCGGTTAAGCCGGCGCGTCTAACTAAGAGTAGCCAATAGTCTTCTTGGTAAACCATCACAGATAAGGCCGTATATTCTTTGGGAATCGGTGCCCACTCTGTACTCACTTTGGGAGAACGTCTTCTTAATTGAGCTCGACTATTAAGCATAATCCACAGATGAGGAGCTAAGGTCGCAACATTACTTAAATCTGTGGTTGCTAATTGGTCGGCTGACAGACTAAAGATGTGACAAACTTCACGTAGTAATTCTTCTCGTGTAAACCACTGAGCTCTCACTAAGCGGATCACTCCTAAAATCAAAGCTCGTAGTTGAATTCGATCAAGCCAAGCAGGACTTGATGCACTTAACTCACGGTCTAACTGTGCTAAAAGTACGCCTTGTGTTTCATCATTTAGGTCAGACTCAAATAAGGCTTGGTCTAGCCAGTCTCGTTCTGAATAACCAAAGGTTAGATAAGCTAATCTACCGATTTCATAGCGTAACGAAGCCGGATCACCACGTTCACAACGTTCAATGGCGCATCCAAGTAGCGCTGCAAAAAACTCGCCAAGGTGAGGAGTGGACATATTATCCCTTTGCATCAGATTTTAGGGCTAAACTATATAAATTAAAAACGAGTCTAAACTAGATGATCCAAGAGGAATAAGCAATATATCCAAGCAATAAGCTCGATCAAAAATTTAGAAAATGGTGATTGGCCTTGAAGATTACTTGCAAACATAGCAAGGCTTGACTAAGTAAAAAACTCATCCCAAAGTAGTTCTCAATCTTTAACGCCACTCAAATATAGTCTGGAAATCAAAATGGTTCACTTACTTCCCTTCAGAGCACTAAGACCTACATCTGAACATGTTGATGAGGTTGCCGCCCCTCCTTATGATGTTATGAACCGTAGTGAAGCTCGAGACATGATTTCAGGTAAGGCAAACAGTATTTTAAGAGTGACTCGTCCAGATGCTGTTTTAAATGATCAAATCAGTATTGATGACCAAGAAGCCTATGATTTTGCTCAACAGGAACTCAGTCGACTTATCACAGAAGCAATCATGCAATATGATGAAAAGCCTAGTTACTATATTTATACCCAGCAAATGGGAGAGCATCGTCAAACTGGTATTGTAGGGTTAGCCAGCGCCGAGGACTATTGGCAAGATAAAATAAAAAAGCACGAATTCACTTTGCCTCGCAAAGAGGATGATCGCATGAAGCAGGTACTCAGTTTAGGCGCTCATCTTGGTCCGGTATTTTTGACTCATCAGGCCCATAAAGGCCTTAAAATCCTGATTGCGCAGTATCAAGAAAGTACTGCAGATGTATCTCATCTTGCCCCAGATGGCATTTTACATGAGATTTGGGCGATTCATCAAAGCGAAGATCTTCAAAAAGTTCAAAACGACTTTGCTGAAATTGATGCCTTATACATTGCAGATGGACACCATCGAGCGGCGGCGGCGGCCAGAGTGAGCCGTTCATTACAAGAGGATTCAGAACTTGCGGGTCACTTTTTAACAGTTTCTTTTGCTGCCGATGAACTTTTGGTACTGCCTTATCATCGAGTTGTGACTCAACTTTCCATGACGGCCCTAGAGCTTTTAAAAGCTCTTGAGCAAGATTTTGAGCTACAGGCTTGCTCGGCTCCGCAAGATATTGATCCTAGTAGTCCGGTACAGTTTCCGGCAAGTTCGCAAACTTGGGGAATGTATTTGGATAAGTCTTGGTATGTGCTAAAAGCGAAGGCTCACTTGCAAGAAATGGTTCAAAAACAGGCTTTAACCTCGCAGCTTGATGTCAGTGTGTTGCAAGATTATGTGCTGTCCAAGCACCTAAATGTCGAGGACCCCAGACGCTGTGATCATATTCAGTTTGTTGGTGGCATTAGAGGTTTTAGAGCTTTGGAAGAAAAAACAGATGCCTGTAATGGAGTCGCTTTTGCACTTTATCCAACTTCAGTGCAAGAACTCATTGGTATTGCTGACAGCGGTGAAGTGATGCCACCAAAGTCAACCTGGTTTGAGCCCAAGTTAAGAACAGGACTCTTGATCAATGTTTTTGATCAAAGTAAGTTATCTTAGTTAATGCGCCCTTCCCAAAATGATCTTTTAACTTGATCGTTTATCGTGAACACTATTTTTATGGTGAAAACAGTATGTCCAATTCTAATAAATTAAGGCATATTCAGCCTTTAGGACCTAGAATCCTTGTTAAACTTGAAGAAAATGCAGATCGTACACCAAGTGGTCTATACTTGCCACAAGGCATACAAGAACGACATCAAGTAGCGCTATACGCACAGGTGGTGGAAGTTGCACGTGATAGCTTGGCCACTGAGGATGTTGGCGAGAATGTATCAGGCATCCCATTGGGGGTTTATGTGTTATTTCCAAAAGAAGCCGGTCTACCTGTTCCGTGGGATGAGAGTTTACGACTAGTGAAAACGAGTGATGTAGTGGCAGTTGTCGAAGAAATAGAACAAGAGGGTAAACATTGAAAGCCACAGAAATCGATCATCACCAAAAGCAAGTCAAAAACTCTGATGGTGTACTTAGCTATGCTGAATTATTGTGTACAGCAAGCACGCTTACTCACTTAGATCAAAGTCTTGTCCCTTGGTTTAGTGATGAAATACGTATGAGTAATGATCCAAGAGTCAAATGGATCGATTTATCAGAAGCAGCAAGCATTTCGAAGCAAAGTGTCGCCGATCATCAAACAAGTCATATCAGCGCTAAAGACTTGACGGCTGAAAAACATGATCCTAACCGTGAACTGAATGATATAGAAGCAGTCAGTGGACATTACCTAGACCACATTGAAGCCGTCCAACAAAGAGATCAAAAAGCGTCTCCAAAGCGTAAGCGTCGTTCAGCTAAAACCAAATCAAAGAATCCTCCAAAAACAAATAATCCTCAAGCCCACGCAAATGAAAAAGCAAATCCATCGGTAGAAGATAAAACCAAAGCCCATCAAGCTAAAGATTCTTCTCAACAAGATTCAGTAACTGCAAAAGTTAAATCGAATCCCAGAAAAAAGAGTAAATCACGGCCTCGAAAAGCTAAAAAATCCTCAACATAGTCATGAAATATATATCTTAAACTTTGCAGAGTTTAAAGATTTATAGAGTTTAAAGCTTCATAGAAAAGGCATTAATAAAGTCATGCAAAGATCATTTGCTTAGCCTCTTTTTAGTTGGCTTCGATCTTATTGTTCTTCGGACTCATTTGCTTCCTCATGACTATGTGGATCATAAATTGGAAACTCATTCGCATTAAGCTTTGCTTCATATTGGTCTAAATCCTCTCGAACACCCTTGGTTAAAAATAAGATCCCAAAAATGTTTGGTAAGGCCATACCAAGAATCATCAGGTCTGAGAAATCTAGAATGTTTGTTGCATTCACAATGGAGCCTAAGAATGCAAAGATTAAAAATATGATCTTATAAATGAGCGATGCATGCTTACCCATAGAGAACAGGGCGGCATCTTCCCCAAAAAGCCATGACCAACAACGTTCTCCATAGTATGACCATGAAATCATTGTAGAATATGCAAAAAGAATAACCGCAACAGATAATACATAAGGGAAGAAAGAAATAACCTCACCCATCGCTTGAGAGGTCAGTGCAGCCCCCTTATTACCCACAACTAAAGCACCATATTCTGGGTTATGGTAAGCACCGGTAATGACAATCACTAAGGCCGTCATTGTACAAACGACAATGGTATCAATAAAGGGCTCTAATAGCGCAACCACACCTTCACGAACCGGATATTCGGTTTTAGCAGCAGCATGAGCAATGGCCGCTGAACCGATACCTGCTTCATTAGAAAAAGCGGCTCGTTTAAAGCCAACCACTAACACACCCACAGCGCCACCATAAATGGCATCGGGTGAAAAAGCGCCACCAATGATTTCAGCAAAGGCTTGTGGTACCAAAGAAATATTAGCCAAGATCACATATAATGATGCTAAAATATACATACCACACATGGCTGGGACAATCTTTTCCGCGGTTTGGGCAATACTCTTAATACCACCAAGAATCACCACACCAACACCAATTGCCATGATCAGACCATAAACCCACTTAAACTCGCTTAATACCGGAACAACTTCGGCAACGGCCTCAAGTGACTGCTTCACTTGGAAGGCATTACCGCCTCCAAAAGAACCACCAATGCATAAAAAACTAAACAATACGGCAAGTACCTTGCCTAAGCGGGGTAGATTTCGCTCTTTGGCTAAACCTTTAGATAAATAGTGCATCGCACCACCCATAACTTCACCACTTGGCGAAACGGTGCGATACTTTTGTCCTAGGGTACACTCGGTAAACTTTGATGCCATACCTAATAAGCCCGCCATAATCATCCAAAAAGTAGCGCCAGGTCCTCCAAGACCGACAGCAATCGCCACACCGGCGATATTACCTAAGCCCACCGTAGCTGATAAGGCGGAGGTCAATGCTTGAAAGTGACTCACTTCACCCGCAGAATTGGGATCGGTATACTTACCCTGCACCACAGCGATGGCATGTTTAAACAAGCGAAGATTAACAAAGCGCATACGGATCGTGAAGAAGAGCGCACCAAAGACTAGCCATAAAACAATTAAGGGCAACTTAAAGTCTGCCTTAAACCAAACTAAGCATTTTTCGCCTGTTTGAGTCATTAAATGCGCTCCGCCCTTGAATAAAGCATGAGCTGATTTGGCTTCGGTTAAGGTGTTTTGAATTTGAATTGCTCCGTCTGCAGAGCTTGATAATTGATGTAAGCCCTGTGCATTCGAAAGCCAAAGCGCTCCCTCAAGTTTAAAGAGTGTATCGATCTTTTTGTGGAGAGGATGGGTAGGATCTTTGGGAAGCTCAAGTTCTTGGCCGGCATGATTAATCAGATGATTTGGACCAGAAGCAACGCCAACCATGTAAATGACTGATTTGGGCTTACGGTCTTGAGCAAGAACTTGTACTGTGTTTACTTTAGGTAACTGCAAGCTAAACCCTTGGCGATTGGCAGTACTATCCCATGTAAACAGGCCACCACTCAGTGCAAACCATAATTGACCCTCTGTAAAGCCAGAACTAAGGAGCTCACCCTGAAGATGTTGTGGTCGCTCTACTTTGATGAGTTCCGTCACTTTTAACGGAGACTGTTTCTCGGTAGAAAGTGCTTTAATGACTCTTGCATTACCCTGCAGTCCACTAATCAGCCAATAATTCCCATCATTTCGTGCTTGGATTTGATGAATTGGTTCAGCTAAATTAAAAGTGGTCATCTCCCATGATTGCTCTGTGACCTCAGCACCCACCTTACGATTTAAGCGATATAAACGACCTTCGTCGCTACCAAAGAGTAATTGTTGGTTTATTTCAGCAAAGCTTGTCCACTTACCCTGCGGTAAAGAATAGGGGCCTAGGGCTTTGGTAACACTCCCTTTTATATTTCGATAAAAAAAGTAAAGGCTACCATTCTTAGCCTTCACCATGAGTTCCCGACCGGCATTAATGACCCAAGCTTTCTCAATACTTAACCCTTGTTGAGTAAAGCTTGAAATCACCTCTCCTTCATAGTCAAGTAGCTCAACCTTATCTGTACTCTGAACAAAAATACCCCAGCCTAAAGGGTCAGCAAAGCTTTGACTCGCCTTGATCTCCTTTCTAATTTCTAAAGGTGTATCATTATCCCAAGCCACTACATCCCATAATAAAACACTCGCCATCTGACCAACAATGGTACCAAAAACCTGATCAAGCTTTTGTTCTAGACTAGGCTCTTTGATTTCAGGTTCTTGTAACTGGGCAAAGGCATTAGAGATCAAGCAGAGGCTCGCTAAAAGAGTAAAAGTTACTTTGAAAGCTGTTGCAGAGAATAAGAAACGCCTAAGCTGACAAATGATGTTTCTAGTTTTTAGCGGAACACTGATTTGTAGAGTACAATCTTGATTAATCTTGACTCTGTTTTTATATCGTAGCCCGACTTGGTACTGACTTTGATGATGGTTTTGCTGCATACTTCCTCAATTCTATTGTTTTCAAAGCTCATTATGCTTGAATACAAGTTATGATTATTCTAGGAGAAAATCTTGTTCCTACTCAATAAAACAAAGCGTAACATACTGCAAGAGATCAGCACTCTTTACCCATTCTAATCAACAGTCTTTGTGGTTAAGGAATATTTATGTCAACATATGTGCTTGGAGACATCCATGGTTGTTTTGATAGCCTGCAAAACTTGCTATCGCTCTTGCCCTTAAACAAAGGTGATCAACTTTGGTGTGTTGGCGACTTGATCAACCGTGGCCCCGACTCATTAAAAGTATTACAATGGGCTCAGAACAATGATTCATGGGTGCAAATCATCTTGGGTAACCATGAACTCCACTTTTTGGCCTGTCTGTATGGAGCGCATACATCTAGTGGCGATACTTTGGATGACTTATTAAGTCTGTCTAAGTCAGAACAAAAAGAGCTTTGTACATGGCTCAGAAGGCAACCTATTCTTTTTGAAGCTAAGCTGACCGATCGAAGGATTGCTATGGTGCATGCCGGACTCAATCCGGAATGGTCTTGGACCGAGTGTAAACGACGTGCTCAAGTGATTGAGCAAGCTCTACAAAGTGATGAGGGCTTACTTAATTTAGCTTTGGCACATCCTAGTCGTAAGGGCTTAAAGTCTAATCCTCAAGCAGAGCTAAACTCGACTTATTCTCATGAGACACGAAAGTCTAGTCATAAGAAACCAAAGCCGGAGAAAGCTCAGTGGATCAGAGATCTCAAGTGGTTTACTCGAGTTCGCACAGTGGATCATAATGGTAAGGCAATCGGTTGGTTCAAAGGGAATCCTCAGGAGCTTCCCACCGAATTAATTCCTTGGTTTAGCAAGTATCAAGAACAGCATAATAACTTCTTTCCCGATATGCTTTATTACGGTCACTGGGCTGCGTTTGGAATTCAGCATGGAAGAAATTACTATGGCTTGGATAGTGCTTGTATTTGGGGCCAGCAACTTACTGCAGTCAGAGTTGAAGATGGTGAGATCTTTCAAGTCAACAATCAAAACTCTAGCTTAACCCCAAAGCATCTCAGAGCTCAGTCAAACGAATGTAGAGATTGAGCTTAGACTTTGGCTACTTGCTGAATATATGCTATTTCATTCCCCATTCGTCTTAAACACAAATCGCAAAGAACGTATGATGAGCAAACAATCTCAAATCCTCCCTTCTACGAAGCCACAAGTAATGAGTTTGCAAGGCCATTACCGCTTGAGTCAAACCATGTACTTTACAGCGATGATCCCTCCTTTGGGTTTAGCCGGTCTTTGCGCTTGGTTATTACCTCAATTACCACCGATTACACCTGAGCAACTCACTTCTTATGAAACTCCATTTTTAGGTTTTTGCTTACTCAGCGCCGTCCTGTGCGATACCATGTTTTATCTAAGATTAAGACGCTTCAAAGCTCTTCCAACGCCTTCTGAGCTTGCCGAAATCCCATCAAGTATCGAAGTTAAAAAAGGGTGGCGTTCCTGTGTAATCGCCTGGGGCTTAGTACAGATTTATGCCTTACTTGGGGTTATGGAAACATTTTTTACACGCCAAGAAACCGCCATGCTTCCCTTTATGATTTTTGCTGCCATTACCATGTTTAGATGTAGGCCAAGACATGGGTTATTTGCTGAGTTTAACTGGGGAACTCCCATACAAATGATCACGAGTGATTCATCAGAAAACTCTCAAGCTGAACCGAGTCATGATGAAGTGTCAGAGATTTGAGTTGTTATGAAAGATATGATCCAAGCTCTACTTGAAGAGTGTGAAAGTAAATCTTTATATGCTGTTATGAACTTTGTAGCTCATCCCTTATTCCTCCAAGCAATTCGTCAGTCAGCCAAACTGAAAGCGCAAGTGTATAACAGATTGGAAGATCACTATGAACAATTGCTTAAGCTCAGTGCATTACCGAGCCAACAAGATCTAATCAACATTCAAATCCAACTTAATCACCTAAAGGTACTTTTATTAGAGATGAGTGCTGAGCAAGAGGGCAATACCAAACAAGAGATCAATCAAGTGGGTAACTCCGCCAAACAGAATGATTCTTAAGTGCCGTATCAGCACCTAACCAACCAAGAACTTTAAATCCTTCAAGACATGGGGGCTGAATCGCTTGGGCTTTGTTGTTGGTGAGATCGGTAGAAGGTAAATGATCTTGAGTCCGCTTTTGATCAGCATGGTTCAATATATCCTTTTGACTACTGCTTGGCTGTAGAGGTGGAACTATCTCTATAATAAAGCGTTGCGATTTAGCTTGCTGTTGTGAATGCGGTTGAGAGTCCAATTTAGACTTAGATCTAGTTTTTATTTGCTTTCGTTTTTCATCTGCTAATTGTTGAGTAGACGGCGCTGAAAGCTTGCACGATTGAGCACTTAGAAACAGTTGCCCCTGTCTTGGGATAAAGCCCTTAACAACTACAATCTGTCCTTTACGATTCAACTTAAAGCTCAGTTCAGAGTCAAGTTCAATAGGAGGAGTAGCTAAAACTGCTTGGTATAATAGTTTAGCAAGTTTAATTTGATCTTCTGGCATTAAAACCTGTTGATCTATTGGCTTTCTTAACTCAACGGCGCTTAATTGAATGACCTCTTTAATTTGGGCATTAAGCCATTTAATCTGAGTCAATGTAATGATGTCGGTCGAGTTTAAAAACTCTCTTTGCTTTAATGTTTCCTCCACCAATTTAAGTCGCTTATTCCTGACTTCAGCTTGAGCCCATAAGCTGCCCAAAGCTCTTACTTCAACCGAACTTGCTTCCGCAACTAATTCAGCACAGACTTGGGTAAGATACTTTCTTGCTTCCTTGAGATATTGCCAAGCTTGGTAGTATTCTAAAGATTTGATTCTTTCATCCCAACTTGGTTCAATAATTTGCGCGATGCTGTGCTTAGCTAACATCGTTTCATATAAGTCATAAACCACTGCAGAGGGTAAGGTTTCTTTTTGAGTCAGCTGAATGCTTTTGGGAACAGCTTCAAATTCAGCTGCAAACTGCATCCACCAAGCATGTAATAAACGCTTAAGTCCCCATTGAGTTGCATGAGTCACAGTTTTGATTTCATTGCGAGTAACTAGGTCTTCTGTTTCTGTGCTATCAAGGAGTTTGGTTGTTAAGGTTTGAAGTATTGGTCTAACTTCCGCTTCCCATAAAGCTCTCTGCTGGAGGGGACTAAGGCTTGAAAAACGTTGACTATATTTATGTAAAACCTGTGCCTTAGTGTGATATTGCTCAATGACTTCAAAAATCGGATGTGGTGCTGGTAATGCTCGCCATATCATGAGTACCAAAAAACCGGTAAAGATCACCGGCATAAATAGCTTTTTGATCTGTGACTTTGTTTTTATTTCTTCGGGTATTGGCAATAGGAAATAACATAATAAAAAGCCACTCACTAAACCACCAAAGTGGCTCGCATTATCGGCTTGAACAGAATTAAAGTTACTTTCTAATGAATGAATCAGCCAAATGAGCATGACCAAGGTGATTGATTTAGCAAACTTTACTTTTTGGCCTTGAGTTGCAAGAAATAGCATGAGTAAAGCACCAAATATGCCATATATCCCGCCAGAGGCTCCCATTGAGACTTGGTTAGGATAGTTGTATAGCGTGGCCATACCAGCCAGCGTAGAACTTGTCGTAAAGATACCTATTAATGCTAATGAACCTAATAAATGCTCAAACTGTGAAGCTAAAAGTAAAAAAGCCCCCACATTAAAAGTAATGTGGCTCAGATCCCAATGTAAGTATGGAGCACTTAGTAAACGCCACCATTCAAAGTCTACCCCTTTAATTTTTGGCGCAAAGTTTGCTCCCCATTGAATCGCATCTGAGATTGAAGTCGTTGTTTGGGTACTGTGCCCTGTAGTGAGCATATAAATCACAACAAAAGCGATTAAAAAGCTTAAAGTACCCCATTTGTCTTTAAAAAAGCTTTTTAATGGAAATACATATTCAATGGCAATGTGCGTGGTCCAAGCGGTCTGTTTTATTTTTCGATCCACATCCTCTGAGCGATTTAACACATCGGTTTGCTTTTGTAATTTGGGCTCGGTTGGTGGAATTAATGGAAAAGAACTGAGTTGCTGAGATTCTTCAGTCAACATCTGTGGAAATTGAGTTTGTTCAAATACGTCAGAATCTAGGTCTTTATGACCATTCAATAAATCATCCCCCGGATCTGTAGGAGGAATGGGAACAAGCTCATCCCCCGGATCGGTGGGCGGAATAAGAGCAAGTTCATCCCCCGGATCGGTGGGCGGAATTGAAGAAGCATCATCAAAAGGCAGATAGGGCTGCTCCGGTGGAAACTCAGGACTTGGTTCAGTCGGAGGCACTTGTCGAGTTCCACTCTGTTTAGTTTTGGCCTCAGGTAAGTTTACCGATGCTTGAGGACCCGAGGGCGGTAAGTCACTTAATCCAAAGTTGTCCTTTTGCCTACTCATCAGAAAGGCTGATCTTCTTCTGCTAAGTTATTAAATCTAGTAAACATACCGACAAATTGTAAACGAACTGTGCCGGTAGAGCCGGCACGGTGCTTAGCCAAAATTAATTCGGCAATACCTTTATCCTCTGATTCTTCATTGTAGTATTCATCACGATACACAAACATAATCTTGTCAGCATCTTGCTCGATCGCTCCTGATTCACGAAGATCTGAAAGTAATGGTCGCTTATTTGGTCGGCTTTCTACACCACGATTAAGCTGAGAAAGTGCGACAACGGGTGCATTTAACTCTTTGGCTAATGTTTTAAGATTACGGCTGATTTCACTGATTTCTTGCTCACGGTTACCGGCATTTGGTGGGCCTTTCATAAGTTGCAAATAATCGATCACAACCAAGCCCACTGGTGGTAAGTTTTCATCACCAGCAAGTCGTCTGCATTTGGAGCGACAGTCCATAATAGACAAACCTGGTGTATCATCAATAAAGATCGATACATCTTTCACTCGTTCTACAGTTTCTACCAAGCGATCAATTTCATGTTCTTCCATCATGCCTGTTTTGAGATTATGGCTACTGATTTGGGATTCGCTAGAAATAATACGAGTGGCAAGCTGAATCGTGGGCATTTCTAAACTAAAGATAGCAACAGTACAGGGTCGTTCAGCGCTTGTAGCTGCATTAAAGGCCATATTAAGAGCTAAGGCTGTTTTACCCATACCAGGACGAGCCGCTAAAACCGCTAAATCACCTGGTTGCAAGCCGGAAGTAATATTGTCAAATTCGGTAAAGCCTGTTTTGGTTCCGGTCACACTTGATTGAGCCTCAAAAGCACTTTGGATCAGTGAAAGAGCTTCGGCAACAGCATCTGAAAAGGAAGTAAAGGCCTGTCGGCTTTTTCTTGAACCTAATGCTAAAATACGTTGTTGAGCATCATCAAAAAGTTCTTCGGAGTGCTCATAGTCACCTTGCTGTCCCTTTTCAATGATACGTGCGCACAAAGCAATCAGTCGCCTAACCTCAGCCGCCCTGTAGACCATTAACCCATAGCTTTCAGCATATAATGAAGTACCGACTTCAGTGCCAAGCTCAAGTATGTAGGCATCTCCACCCACTGACTCTAAGGCGCCTTCTTGCTGCAAAGCATAAATCACTGAGACTGTGTTAATCCCAATTCCATTAGCTGACATTGAGCGCATTGCGCTAAAGATCAGCTGATGACGAGGATCATGAAAGTCATCGGGTTCTAGCAAAGCTGAAATTAAATCAAAGGAGTTTGGGTCTAACAGAACTGTACCAAGAGTTGCTCTTTCGGCTTCAAGCGCTCTTAGATGTTCTGGGGTATTTAATTCCGCCATGATTTTTCCCTACACATATGTCTTCGTAATGACTTTCCACACAATCAAAGCTCTTGTCTATTTATTTAACTGATCTTTAAACGTAAAACGCCACAGATCAACCCAAATTATTTTTTGAGTGACTCTGTGGCATCTAAACTGTAAAGGCTTTAAACCAATATCTAAGTACTGATTCTTCCTTAAACTATGTACTGGTGTGTACTTAGTCTTCGTCGCGAATAACCTCAACATTAAGGTCAATCACCACATCGCGGTGAAGGCGAAGTTGGATCTTGTGTGAACCTAAGGTCTTTAGGTTTTCACTCATGATGATCTGACGACGCTCTACGCTAAAGCCCTTCTCATTAAGAAGTTCTTCAACATCCATGGTGGTTACTGAACCGAAAAGCTTATCTCCTTCGCCTGCTGCCTTTTTGACAACCAAGCTGAAACCAACAAATTTCTCTGCAAGTTTTTCAGCTTCAGCGCGAGTCTTTTGAAGCTTGGCTTCGATCAAACGCTTTTCATGTGCTAGACGATTAAGTTGTCGAGCATCAGCGTGCACTGCAAGTCCACGAGGGAACAAAAAGTTACGTGCATAACCTGACTTTACAGAAACGACATCACCCACATAACCGAGGTGGCGAACATCTTCTCTTAGGATGACTTGCATGTTCTTCTCCTTATTGGTTGATTGTGGTGAAAGGCATAAGAGCAATCATACGAGCACGTTTGATCGCTTGAGTAATCTTACGCTGGTTCTTAGCACAAAGACCGCTTACACGGCGAGGTACAATCTTACCACGCTCAGTGATGAAGTACTTGAGTACACTTGGATCTTTGTAGTCGATGACTAAGCTTTTGTCAGCGAGGAAACGGTCAACTTTACGGCGTGGGCCACGACGGCGGATACGACTGCGGTTCATTATGCATTCTCCTCAGTGCTGGTCTCAGTGCTTGCACTCATAGGTGACGCTGATGTTGGATCAAAGTTATCAAGACGGATGTTCATAAAGCGGATACAGTGATCGCTAATACGAAGAACACGCTCAAGCTCAGTGATAACACTTGGCTCTGACTTGAAAACGACATATTTGTAAAGAGCCTTATTATAGGTATTTACACCTTTTTTAATCTCATAAGCGAGCTTGCGCTTGCCCCAAGACTCTTCTTTGATCACAGAACCGTTAAACTCTGCAATAACACCATTTAAACGATCTTGTAGCTTGGCGCCGTCTTCTTCATTGACATCGCGGTGCAACAAGTAGATTAGCTCGTAAGTACGTTGCTTGACTACGGACATCTTAGCTCCCTTCGGGTTGTCAGCCCGTCTCAGAAATCCAAAAGACGAGCAGGGAGGTTAAACAAAAAAATTATGTGAGCGCAACATAAGGACTTAGTGTTCACTTGTCAACAAGCGATCAATAACAAATATAAAAAACCAAATCTGAATCTCTAGCATCTTAAAATATATCTTTGATTCGTCTTATATACTAGATGCCTTGTTTAATTAGGTGCTTTGCTTGTTTATATTCGGCATGCATGAGTAAGTGAGTAAGATTTTATAAAAATGACTTTCAGCCCAAGTGAGGTAAGTGCCATGTGGTCAATACTGAAAAATAATCATAAAACTCAAATGGTAACAACTGATCAAGCCCTACCCGGTCGGCAGCAAGCGATTGAAATTCATGAACCACATTCCATTTTTGCTTGCTCACTCTCTGCTTATACTCTACGGGAAAACAAAGAGTCTTCAGTCAAAAGAATCATCTTTGGGATGGGATGTTTTTGGGGCGCGGAACGTCTATTTTGGCAATGTGAAGGTGTGGTCTGTACCTCGGTTGGCTATGCGGGTGGCTTTACGCCTAATCCAAGCTATCAAGAGGTATGTACTGGATTAACCGGACATACCGAGGTTGTACAAGTTGACTTTGATCCTACTCGAGTCAGCTTAAAGCACTTATTGAAGCTTTTTTGGGAAAGTCATGATCCCACCCAAGAAATGCGCCAAGGTAATGATATCGGTACCCAGTATCGCTCCGCTATTTATTGGACCAATCCTAGTCAAGTGATAGAAATCACAGCCAGTCAAAGCGCTTTTCAAGCCGAGCTTGCGCAAGTGGATCAATCCGATGCTCATAGTCAAAAAATATATACGGAAATCAACGCATTGGATGTTTACTATTTTGCTGAGCTTGAGCATCAGCAATACTTACACAAAAATCCTAATGGCTACTGTGGGCTCAAAGGAACAGGGATTCAATGCGTTTGGTAGTGCAGAGCATAGAGGCTGGCCTAACAAATCTTGTGAAAGTCGGCTTGCTTTGTTAAAGGGCATACAAATGAGTTGTCATTAAGCTTCATCAGGAGTTTTCTAAATGAAATGTTTATTCTATAAATTAGCCGTTGCCGGCCTGTGTGTGAGCTTAATCTCAGCATGTCAAGACGAGTCGATCGCTGACTCTAGCCGTCTCGAGTATGATCGAGCGGTGGTGGAGTCCTCTAGCTTTCAAGATGAGGTTCCTGAACTCAGTTTAACCAGTGAAGCAAGTTTACCTGCTTACATTAGCCAAGCTGAACATAGCCTAAGTAAGCAGGATCGCTTTGATACTCGTATCAATTTTAGAAATCTATATGGCACAACTGACCCGCCTAACGGTCAGACGAGAGCTCTTGCTGAGTTTGAGGCCACAGAAGGGATTTTAATCTCTTGGGATAATCAAGATGCAGAGTACCTGTTTAGCTTGATTCAGCTCAGTGCTTCACGCGCCAAGGTTTGGATTTTGACACGCTCACTGTCCGAAAGCAAGCAACTGGAAAGCCTTTTGGTCAGAAATGGTGTTGACCCTAGTCGCCTTGAGTTTTTTGAATATCGACATGAAAGTGTATGGACTAGAGATTATGGGCCATGGACAATCGTTGATGAGCAAGCTCAAGCAGCGCTTGTGGACTTTAAGTATTATCCCGAAAGACGTCGAGATGATGCAATTCCAACCTTGATGTCAAACCATTTCACTATGCCTGTATATCGCCCCAATCTGGAAATAGAGGGCGGTAATTTTATGAGTGATGGTGCTGGTCGTTGCTTCTTCTCTAGTCGAGTTTTAGAGGTCAACTATGCCAAGGATAATCAAGATCTTGCCGATTTATTTTATGAGTATTTAGGCTGTACACAGGCCTTAGTCTTAGAGCCCTTAATTGGTGAGGGAACTGCGCATATTGATATGTTTGCTAAGCTTACCGGACCAAATACCATGCTTCTTGGTGAATATAGTGATCAAATCGACCCAATGAATCGAGCAATACTCGATCGTAATTATCAAAGAATCCAAGATTTTGCACGAAAGACAGATTGGTCTTTAGAAATTATTCGGATTCCTATGCCGGCACCACGAAGCTCAGGTGCATACCCATCGTATACTAACTCTCTCATTGTGAATGACTTGGTGATTGTGCCTATTTATCCTAGTCAACCCCAATTTGAAGCTGAAGCATTACGCGCTTATCAACAAGCGTTTTCAGATCAGTATGATATTGCTGTGATCGATGCTGATAATATCATCGAAATGGGTGGTGCTGTACACTGTACTACGATGGGTTTTATACAAGCAGGCCAACTCGTCGCCCCCGCCGGCTCAGCGATTCCCCCCGATTTTCCCGAAGCTCCAATCAATCCTACATTGAATGCTAGTAATAGCCTTCAAGTCTTTAGCTCTACCCAAAGTCAGCGTATTCCTGATGACGGTGAGATCTATGACCAAATCACTGTGATGATCGATAATATCGAGAGTCTTAGAGAGCAATTTCAAGTCAAATTAAACTTGAACCATAGCTATCCAAGCGACCTAAAGATCTCACTTTGGCACAAGGGTAGAGAGATGATTCTTTTTAATCGTGAAACCAGCAATAGCACTCAAATTGCAAAAACTTTTACAGTGTCTAGATCTTCAAGTTATGACCCCAACGGAGATTGGACTTTGATGATTGAAGATTTGGAAGCCCAAGATGAGGGCGTATTAGAATCTTGGTCTTTAAGCTTTTAGGTTAATGTTTAGTTTTAAACCTTTAGCCAAGATTAACAGTTTCTGAGCTTTCTGAGCTATGATTGGCCACGGTGGGAGGCAAAACATCACCACGGGCTTGCAAAGCTAGCGCTTCCGGATGCTTTTGGTAATGTTCTCTGACAATTTGGGCAAGTTTAATACGAGTCGTCGAGTCAATTTCGCTTATAGCTTGCTCTCCCAAGCTTTGCTTGGATAGGCAGTCGATCAATGCTTCCAACAATTGGTCTTGGGGCTTGGGTAACCGGGTCACCCAAGAACGCAAAAGCTTGGTGCTTACCCTCTGGGGCAATGAGCCCATAATGCCCTCATCATTTTGCTGATGCACCAAAAGGCCTGAACTTGTACCACGATCAAGGGTGAGTACCTGTAAAAAATAGGCACTATGATATGCGATTTGATTTTCAAAGTTGGCCTCTACTCGTTTTTCTTTTTGCTCAAAGGCTCTTGCTAGAATCTGTAAGTAGCTATCAATCACTGTTTTTCCAAAAGTAAGGGCTAACTCAAGATCTTTTTCGGCTGACTCACCCTGCCACTGCTCCAAATAATAATGGGCTACGCCACGATGACGCTCCAAACTTGGAATCCAAAAATAGCGATCACCTTGTGCTTTAGCATAATTCAACCATTCAGCAGGTAGACTATTTAAGCTTTGATCGATTTGCTCAATAAAAAACGAACGGTCTTCTTCAAAAAGAGTCGAAGGATTAAGATCAGCCATAAAGCGCCATCCACCGAGTTTTTGACCATTCCCTTCCTTTGGATTGCGCATTTCAGTCCATGAAATATGAGTATGCAACGAAGGAGCGACAGGATTTTGAGGATGAACAATACAGGACAGGGCGGTCGCTGAAGATAAGCGTTTTTCGGGTAAATCATCATAATGTACCGAAGATATATTTAAAGAACCACGGTTTAAGATCCCCTCATCAACACCGCCCCAACGCCAGCCACCACCATGTTGCCCCTGATCTCTCAGCCATGAACTACGAACAAGCTGTTTTTGGTCACCCCAGTGCAGAGATAGGTTATTTAGGCCATCTCGAAAGCGCTCTTGCAAGGTGGTTAAAGCTTTCAAAACTGTTTGAGCTTGGGTGGATTGAGGAAGGGTCATCTCAAGATCATGTCGTTCTGAGGTTTGGTCGCTCATTATCTTTCCTTTGGTTATGCATAAGTCATTGAGACTCATTGAATATTTTTAAACTTAAGCACCTAAGACTACTCGTCTGTTTGCTTTATGTATCCAAGACTTGGTGCTAACCATCTTTCGGCCTCTAGCTTACTCCATTCTTTCAGCTCGGCATAGCGAGTAACCTGATCTTCTGCAATGCGTCCTAAACCAAAGTACTTTGCATCGGGATGAGCAAAGTAAAAACCACTGACTGCACTGGCTGGTGTAATCGCATAATGCTCGGTTAGCTCAGCTCCAATCGTATTAAAGGCTTGTAGAACTTGGAAGATCGTCGCTTTTTCGCTGTGTTCCGGACAGGCTGGATAACCAGGTGCCGGACGAATACCAATATACTTTTCATCGATCAGATCTTGATTACTTAAATCCGTTTCTTGGCTATATCCCCAATCTTCTGTACGAACTTTTTGATGCAGGCATTCCGCAAAAGCTTCAGCAAGACGATCAGCTAAGGCCTTGATCATAATCGCTTGATAATCATCTTCTTCGGCCGCTTGCTGGCTTAATTTGTCTGCTCCATGCACTGACACAACAAACATCCCCATATGACTAGTGGCTTCCGCTTTGGGCGCTACATAATCGGCAAGTGATAAGTTTGCTCTACCAGGCGGACGCTTCATTTGCTGCCTTAGGCAATTAAACTGGGCAATGACCTGTTCTTGTTCATAGACAATAATCCCCATTCCGTCATCACTTTGCTGGGCTTGATACAAACCAAAAACGGCATGTGCTTGTAAGCTTTGGGCTTGGATGATGTCATGCAAGCAGTTTTGAGCATCAGCAAAAAGTTGTCGAGCTTGTTCACCCACTAACTCATCGTTGAGTATGCTTGGATATCGGCCTGCTAAGCCCCAAGTTTGAAAGAATGGACTCCAATCAATAAAGCGACTGAGTTCTGCCAACGGGAAGTTTTTAAGAACTTGACGCCCTAAGCGCTTGGGAACGGGTGGGTTTTGACTTTGCCAATCTAACTTTGCTTTATTATTAAGGGCTTGCTCTAAAGGAACTAATGGAACTCGCCTAGAGTTTTGGAAACTTTGGCGTAATTGCTCATATTCCTCATGAATCTCGCTTAAATAATTTGCTTGCTGGGTCTTGCTTAACAAACGAGATGTCACGCCCACCGCTCTTGACGCGTCGTGTACTTGCACAACAGGACCGGTATATTTAGGGGCAATTTTAACCGCTGTATGACGCTTGGATGTAGTGGCACCTCCAATGAGCAGTGGTACTTTAAAACCTTCTCGTTCCATCTCTTGAGCCACATAAACCATTTCATCAAGGGATGGCGTAATCAGTCCACTCAAACCGATCACATCAACATCTTCTTCTTTGGCTTTTTTAAGGATGTCTTTGCAGGAGACCATTACGCCCATATCGATAATTTCATAATGGTTGCACTGCAACACAATACCCACAATATTTTTTCCAATATCGTGAACATCTCCCTTTACGGTCGCTAGTAAGATTTTGCCTGCGTTTTTCGCCTTGCCCCCTTCGGTTTCTTTCATGTAGGGCTCTAACCAAGACACAGCCTTTTTCATCACGCGGGCACTTTTGACCACTTGTGGCAAAAACATTTTACCGGCCCCAAAAAGATCTCCTACAGTGGACATTCCTGTCATGAGTGGGCCTTCAATGACATCCAAGGGCTGACCGAGTTGAGCTAAGGCTTCAGCGGTGTCTTCCTCGATAAAACGCATATCACCTTTCACTAAAGCACGTGATAGACGTTCTTCTACACTTGATAAGCGCCATTCTAAATCTTCGGTTTGACTCTTTTTTCCCTGGCCCTTGTATGTTTCAGCCAAGGCTAATAAACGATCGGTTGCATCATCTTTACGATCAAAGATTAAATCTTCCACACACTCTTTAAGTTCAGGATCGATTTCTTCATATATTTCAAGCTGACCAGCATTCACGATGCCCATATCAAGCCCAGCTTTAATCGCATGATATAAAAAGGCCGAATGCATAGCTTCTCTAATTTTGTCATTCCCTCTAAAGGCAAATGATAAGTTGCTAATTCCCCCGCTAAAATGCACATGAGGACAGCTTTGCTTAAGATGCTTCACTGCCTCGATAAAGTCGATCGCATATCGTCGGTGCGCGTCAATTCCAGTGCCAATCGCAAAGACATTCACATCAAAAATAATGTCCTCGGGTGGAAAGTCGACCTGCTCAACCAACACTTTGTATGCTCTTTCACAGATTTCAATTTTGCGCTCACAAGTATCAGCCTGCCCCTGCTCATCAAAGGCCATTATAACCGCTGCTGCTCCGTATGCTTTAATCAACCTTGCTTTGGCAATAAAATCAGCTTCTCCTTCCTTGAGAGAGATGGAGTTGACCACGCCTTTACCTTGTAAACATTTTAACCCTTCCTCAATCACTGACCACTTAGATGAGTCAATCATGACCGGTACTCTTGCAATATCGGGTTCGCTTGCAATTAGATTTAAAAACTGCCCCATAATTTCTTGGGCATCAAGCATTCCCTCATCCATGTTGACATCAATAATTTGTGCGCCACCTTCAACCTGCTGGCGAGCCACTTCTAATGCGCTTTCATAATCACCTGTTTTGATGAGACGTCTAAACTTGGCGGAACCGGTCACATTGGTTCTTTCCCCTATATTCACAAACAGAAGACTCGGATCCAAGCGCAAAGGCTCAAGTCCACTCAGTAAAGTCTGATACTTGTGCTTGGGTGGAACTCTTGGACTGAGCGTTTTGACTCGATCGGCCATAGCTTTAATATGATCAGGCGTTGTTCCACAGCAGCCACCCACCAAGTTTAATAAGCCTTTTTCGGCAAACTCACCGACAACTTTAGCCATATCTTCAGCGCTTTCATCATAGCCTCCAAATGCATTGGGTAAGCCGGCGTTTGGATGAGCGCTCACAAAGCAGGTTGCAGTTTTGGCTAAGATTTCAACATAAGGGCGCATCTCTTCAGCACCTAAAGCACAGTTTAAACCCACACTTATAGGTTGTGCGTGTTGAATAGAAGCCCAAAAGGCTTCCGTTGTTTGTCCAGATAAGGTTCGGCCACTTGCGTCTGTAATGGTCGCTGAAATCAATATGGGTAAGCGAATCGACTTTTTCTCAAAGGCTTTATTCACCGCTAATAAGGCCGCTTTGGCATTGAGTGTATCAAAGATTGTTTCCACCATAATCGCATCAACTTGGCCATCAATTAAGCCCTCTACAGCTTCTTGGTATGCGATCAATAAAGTATCAAAATCGATATTTCGTAACCCTGGCCGATTGACATCGGGCGAAAGACTAGCCGTTCGATTGGTTGGTCCCAAAATCCCAACCACAAACTTGGGCTTTCCATGTGCTGCTCTCTGTTGATGAGCAAGGACAGCCTTACGGGCTACTTGAGCGGCAGCTAAGTTCAGCTCATAACTTAAATCTTCCATGCCATAGTCGAGCATCGATACACGATTTGCATTAAAGGTGTTTGTTTCAATCAGATCCGCTCCAGCATCCAAATATGCTTCGTGAATGGCTTGAATAATTTGTGGTTGGGTCAAGGTTAATAGGTCATTGTTACCCTTTTGTGAGAAACGATGATCTTTAAAACGTTGGCCTCTATAATCACTTTCCTCAAGTTGATAGGATTGAATCATGGTGCCCATTCCACCATCTAAAATTAGAATCGATTCATTAAGGGCTTCAGAAAGTATGCAATGGCTAGTGAGTGATTCTCGCTTGCTTGGATTCATGACTTAGATCCTTATTCAGCGTAGGTAAAATGCTATTTATCTTAGACTTCTGAACAGGGATCATGGACTTTTGAGTGCTTGAGGTCAAATCTAAAACTGTTTTTGCTGGTGGGCTGGTTACGGCTTGCTGATTCAACTGAATTGTAGCTGCCGGTGATGTATTTAGCTTTGATGTTGAATTAGGATTAACCTTGGCTTTCAGCGCAAGCCATTCTTCGAGTAAAGGGAGTTTTGGGGTCGCAGCGGTGACACAGTGAATCAGGCCCAAGTATCGCCCAAGTGTTGTGGTTTCAACATGGATTGGATGCCAGCCAAGCAAGATAAAAGCTTCGTGCCAAAAATCTTCATAAGCCTTACTTAACTCTTGAAACTCCGGACGCACAAGAGTCGCTTCAAAGTGCGGGAGTAATATCCTCTGTTCTTCAGAGGTTTTAATCAACAAACCATTGGTTGGAGAGTAAAAAACTACATCAAAATTGCCTTCAGGCTCATCAAGTGCAGGTAAGTACAAGGGCGGTAATTGAGGTAAGCGAATCACATCAAGACCCAACTTAGCTAATTGTTCTGCTCGGTCATCCAAAAACTCTTGTACATCCTCAGCAATGCCTCTTTCCACTGGATTTGCAGATAAAAGCTCCATAGGAAGAACAATTTTAGGAATAAGCACTTGATGGTCATTGATCGCCATTAGATATAGGTCAACATGACCAGTCGCTTCATGAGGTAGATTTGGTAATATAATCACCCGAGATGTAGGAACTTCTAAAGCCTCACTAATCATTTTAATAACGCCTGATTTGCCTCTGGGTAAATAACCACCTGTAATCAGATGTTCGTCGCTTTCAAGTTGGCTATTATCCTCTAAAATCCTCTCAGACAAGAACACCCATGGTCCGACTATGATCAAGTTTCCGTTCTCGTGCAATAATGGTATATGCTCGGTGATATCAAACTTTCTTTTGGCTCTTTGCTTAAAGAAGGTATTCATGACTTTTGATTCTTTGGGGGTATCAGCCGTAAAAACTTCTGCGGTTAACCCCTGTTCACTATCTTGTTTAATCGCATATCTAGCTCGGTTTGGATTGTGAGCTAAGTAATGAATAGCCGCTAATTCACCACTGCGTTTACGCACATATATAGGATGATAGTCCCTCATCCACAAAAGCATAGTATCTTCTGTAAACTCTTCACCTTCAAGCTGCTCTCCCGGATCATAATCTTCGGTTTCAAGCATATCTTTTAAGTGATCAACCAAAGCCATAGAGGCTTCGGGAGCTAAACCCGCTAATTGTTGATGGGCATACACCTTAGATAAAGGCGCATAGTCAGGAATCGGACCATGGCGTAGTGTATGTTGATCAGACCAACGCTCTTGCCGTGCTCTTTGCCCCAATAAGGAAATATGTTCAAGGCTAGGAATCTCTTTGGCGAGAGAAAGTTTTTCTTTAATATGCGCTGAATCTTCTGAGAAAATCTGACTTGTTTTGGGTAAGCTTGTTAACTCTATTACTGTCGTCCCATGTTCAACTTCTTTCTTGCTGACTTGAACTTGTGCAGTGGGAAGCAAGGCAGTCGTAGTTAGTACCGAGTCTTTGGTACTAGAACGAAGGACTTGAATCTGTGGTTCCTGCTGATTACTAGATGTACTTAATTCCGCTAGCAATTGCTGATTGGAAGCAGGCGTCTTTTGACATGCTGTATTTGCAAGACTTGCAGTGAACAGCATCGACAGTAATATAAGCGATCCCCGTTGGGGAGCGATAGACACAAAGAGGCTCATAAGCAGCCTCCTTTCACACAACATGAAAGGGTCATTTAACACGGCCTATGGCTCCTTGAATCAACAAAGAACTCATACAAGCCAAACTTGAATTAATTTAGCGAATGTCGCTCTAAAAAACCAAAAAAAGATGAGAGTGTACTTAAATAATTTTAATGGGTAAGCTAAGTATCTATAAAAAGATTATTTTTGGCGTGCTTCTTCGATTAACTTACTTAAATGCTTGACTAAAGTGGGCACATGGCTGCTCACCAAGCCAACCTCAACATGACTAATTTGCCCCTTTGGGTTAATGATCACCATGGTAGGCAATGCTTCAACCTTATAGTTTCTTGAGATGGTATATTGGTAATCTCTAATTACCGGGAACTTAAGTTTTCTTTGGGCTAACCAACGATCCATTTCAGGTCTAGATAAATCCTCTTTATTAACCGAGCCGATCCATACTTTTGGATCATTTTTATATTTGGCTGCTACCTTTGATAATGCCGGTAAAGACTCACGACAAGGTGGGCACCAAGTGGCCCAGAAATCTAGGACAATAACCTTTCCCTTATGGTTCTCAAGGTCAAAATCACTGTTATCATTCAATCTCGCCTTAAAAGTAGGCGCTGGTATATCAAGCTTAGGTCCACTCACATGCCTTCTAGAAAAGGAGTAGCCAACTAACAGCCCTAACATTATCCATGTAATCCATTTAGTATACATCTGCTTTGATCAAATCCTTTTTTTCACAATAGTAAAGCTGAATAAGTGACTTCGTCTTGCATAACAAGCTAAACCTTGGATTTATGCCGACTTGTGCCAAGTATAAACTAGATCGCATCAATAAAACTCAGTGCAATCTATAATTTAGTGATAATTATTCAATGATTTGACTAGGCCAATTGACTAAACTAACCAACTGCCGAACCCAACGAGCGATTGAAGCATATTCAAGGTAATCTTGCCCAAGAAGAAGTTCAATTCATTGTTAGTCAAACACATTACGCTGAGTGTTCATCTACCTAATATTTAATGGATCTTAAAAAACTACTCGGAAAGAACAGTGTAATTAGCTTCAGCTGTATTATCAGCAATGCTCATTGAGAAAGAGCCACCACTTGTGGAAAGAGTTGGGAAATCAAGAGAGCCCACCTCAAGGCTGATTTCAGAGGCCATTGATCTCATACGAGCATCCACGGTATCTACAGCAAACTCAGTGAGTTGTTCAGCACAGATTTCTCTACTATTACCAAATAATGGAACAGTAACATCTGGTACAAAGCCACAAACTAAGTTGGCGAAAGCACCGGTGATGATTCCCGCCACACCATTTTCAATGTTAAGTGTTGGTAATATTGTATCATTCAGTAAGTCATATAGGTTTGTGCCGATACTTACAATCATGCCACTGCCCTGCAATGAATAGGCTCTTTCCTCCACAGGGATCTGATAATAAATATCTTCACCATTGATATTGATCATGAGCGATTCAACAACAACAAATAAGACATTGTTGGCGTCATCAACAAGAACAAGGGCACTCATCAAAGGAGTTTTAATCGTGTCAGTAAAAGCTTTCATTGCACCAGCCACGGTTTCAGGAGTGGTGTTAAAGGCTTCCTCTAAGGCTTGATTAGCAAGATCTATGATATTGGCAAATTGCATTTGAACTGTAAGACAAGGGAAGCAAGTATCACTGTCTGCCTCAATCATACAATATCCTGTTGGTGATTCAGAACTTAGGAAGTCGGTTGAATCACCCCAACGATAGCAGTCGCTTTGCTCCGCTGATGTACAAATATTTTCAGACCTTGCTTCACGACAAGTCGTTTGGTTTACCCCTTCTTCTGCCCAACGGTCAGCTTGACAGCAGACACGATCAACAGCAGCTGACAAAAAAGCCTCGGTTGGGTCATTTGCATCGTCAGTAAAGGCTTCAAGTATAAAGAGTTTTTCTTGAGCATAACTTGGATATAATGCTTCTAACTTAACGCCAACTCTAATTCGATAGGCCATGGTTGTTTCATTAGCGAGTAGCTCTTGGGCTTCGCTAGGCAAGGTCAATATTTCTTCTTCTGTAAGAGAAACCGGCATGCCCTCGTTCACTGCAGTGCCCGCTTCAGTGCCCGCTTCAGTGCCCGCTTCAGTGCCCGCTTCAGTGCCTGCTTCAGTGCCGGCTTCAATGCCCGCTTCAGTGCCAGCGCTTGGCGTAGTCGTTGGCTCATCATCGCAAGCAACCAAAGCAAACATCAATAAGGATATTGCAAATAAATTTAAGTATTTAAATGAATGAGACATGTTTATATTCCTTTATTAATCTGTTAAAGAAATTGACATAAACTGCATTCATTAAAAGAAGTCAACAAAGAACGATGACGAATAAGTAAATCATGAAAATCGTCATAATATCCTTCTCAAACTTGCATGAACTTAGCCTTACACACTATACTCCATGCATCTTAGGTCAAGGAACCTTATCATATGTACAATAAAGGACGATCAAATGCGCCAAATACATCATCTAAAACTGATCAGCGCTCTTGGCATTATCAGCTTGGCCGGTGTTGCTTCTGCAGACTACAATGCCACCTCTGGAAAGCGTAAAATTGCCTACGCTCCCCATCAAACTGTGACCATGAGTCATGTTTCACCCAAAGCACAAGTCAAAGCCGTTACAAACTCAAATACTGCACCGACTGATTTGAGTCAGCTCAGCGTAGAAGCCATTATTAAAAAAGTACAAGGCTTACCTCAAGATCAACAGGGTATGATCGCCGGTTGGCCTGGAGGTGGTGCAAGTTCTCAGCCAACTCAGCAAGCCCCTAATCCTCATGCTAAAGCTCCCGCTGCGAATCCACACGCTAAAACAGCAGGAACACTGCCTACTTCACAGGCAACTCAGCCTAATCTTTCCGGATTTATCTATGGGCAACTTGAGCTTGATGAAAGTTTAAAGTCTAAGGTGAAAGCTGGCTCGGTATTATTTGTGATTGTTCGTCGCTCAGCGCCCCAAGGCCAAAAAGGAATGATGATTGCAGCCACCAAGCTTGAGGGGGTCACGACAGGTGCTTTTCCGCTCAAATATGTTGTAAAGCAATCAGATGCAATGATGGGAGCTCCTTTAGCAGGTAAGGTCAGTGTTTCAGCTCGTATTGATCAAGATGGAGATGCCATTAGCAAGCAACCAGGTGATATCGTTGGTACAGCCGAAAAAGATATAATGGTGGGTGTTAATCCGGTTGTCATCAAACTTAATAAAAGCCTATAAAGAGCTAAAATGTACACAGCTTGGGTGATACACTTAAGCCCTAAGTTACTTGTATTAAGTCTACTAAGTGTATTAAGTCTGCTAAGTGTATTGAGTCTTAACTTGGCCAACGCACAAGTGCCCAATCACCAAAGTTGCAAAAGTTGCCATATTCAGCAATGGCAAGCTTGGGAAACGAGCGCTCATAAAACAGCCTTAAAGAGTTTAGCCTACGGTGATCAGCGCAATCTAAAATGCCAAGGTTGCCACAATGAGGTAGGTCTGCGATCGCTATTGCAATCCCAATATCGACTCAAGTCAGAAAAGCGGCCCAAGCAACAAAACACAGCAAGTAATATAGATTGTTTAAGTTGCCATGGTATGACACAATTTCTAGCTCAAGAACAAAGACATCAATGGAGCGATCAAGCACAATATAGATTGCGGGCTCAAGACTCTTGTTCTGCTTGTCATATTCTACCTCCCTTAGATTCACAAAAAACATTCAAGCGCTTTGATGCTCACAGCTTAAAGCCCAAAACAAATGTAATAAAGACTAAGGGCAAAGACTAAGGGTGAAGAGTAAGCGAAACAGAATACGTCACTTTAAGTCTTACCGGTCGGAAGTTTCCAAAGAATCAGTTAGGGAACTTGAAAAATCTCCACTCACAAGGTAGGTAGATAAACTCTATATAAGCGTAAACTCTTGCTTCAACCTTGAGTCTGCTTGCTATACTAATCCATGAGCTCAAATGGTGAGTGTTTATGTCGTCTAATCAAGTTTCCACAGGTATTTCTAGCGATTTCTTTAACTTATTAAGCCGTCCAATGGCCATTGTCAGTATAAGTGCTGTTTTGAGCTTAGCTCTCTTTTTGGGGATCGAAACCAGTCATCCGCTTGTACATACTTGCCTCTTATTACTACTAGGTAGCTTAGCGACTCGAGCTTACCTCGCTCATGGGATTCAGCGTGGACCAACTATTTTAGGCACAGTGGCTTTAGCACTCATCGTCATTGGCTTTGGTTTAAGTTACCAAGGGGCAGGTACTTTAACCCTAAGTGAAGGAGATCGAGTGGAGGCCTATCAGAGAGGTCGCGGGGCTGAAGTTGATTATCATTTAGGTGGCATTCTGAGATTGAGTAGTCTAGGAGATGAGGCGAGTCTTGATTTTATTGGGAAAGACCGAGTGACCTTTCCCAAAGATAGTCTTAAAAAGGGTTTACAACTTAAGCTTGATGATTGGGAGTTTACCTTGCTAAAAGCAGAAAAAGCTCCTCAAAAACCGGTTGCTGAAATTACCTATGTTGCCCGTGATCAAGCCTCACAAAAACTTGATTTAGCCAATACTTTAACCCTGCACCCAGGCCAATCATTATCGCCTGATGGTCAAACTGTGATCTCTGCTTTAGGAATCAGTGGTGACCGTGGTGGCCCCAACGCTCCCCAACTAGGAGCGGCAGTAGAACTTTTAATTAAGTGGGGTCAAGAACAGCAAAGAGGATGGTATTATGTTAATCCACCTCATCTAGACGAGGAATGGGGCAAAGCTCCTATTGTGATCAAAAGCGTTGCCATCAAGGCTGGTCAACTACTCCACTGGCGTGTTAAACGAAGCTCTTCCACAAATCTAATGAATTTAGGTCTTATTGTGCTTTTACTTGCGCTTGGGATAAGGCTTTTTACGCTACAAACCACCGCTCAACAGGCTTAACTAACGACAAAGTCGAATCAAACAAACGTAAATCAAGGACAATTAAGTTCGTCTCTAATCAAAGCACGCCTTAAAGTCCAAAACTCATTAAGTTCATCAACCGCCAAATCAAAATCTTCCAAGTATTCATGGCGACGACTTTCATCCAAAGCAATCCATGGTCTTAAATAAGCGCGTAAGGCCTCTTGCCATCCAAAAATACGTTGCATACTAGGATTCTGCTCTAAATCTTGAGTAAGACTACAAAGCAGATCCGAAAAGCGACTATATGCTAACTCTGGAGTGAGACTGCGCTCCGTCAAAGCATTATATAGACCAGTGCTTGGGTAAACCGGAGCAGAGCCATCTGATACCCGTCCCATATTAATGGAAAGATTATACCTCAATTCTTCACATAAACTTAGGTTCTCATCGGTATATAAACAGCCCCATGACAAATCTAAATCCCATGGATATACCTCCCAGCGAGCTGTTCCTCTTTGATCAGTTTGACGAGAAATAAGAAAGTTTTTTCTGATCTGATCACGGTTTTGGATAAAGCTCATAATTGATAAATAGCGTAAGTGATCTCCCCATTGAAACTGCGGTGCCAAACGAAGCATTGCTGATTCATTCCAATTTGCTCGAATCTCAGAGCCTAAAATATTTTCAATAAGATCGATTAAAGGCTGATAACTAGCACCGGCTTTTAGTTCATATGAAGACCAATATGTGGCCATATCGGGCAGTGGAACTAAGGCACTTGAGCCTGTTCCAAGATCAGCGGACGCATCAGGATCAGCTTCATAGCGGGGACTATCTTTATCTCGCCCCCAATGCTCCATAGAGTGATCTGTGTAACGCTCTACGTTCACAAACATACCCTGATCTCGTCCA
Source organism: uncultured Myxococcales bacterium (assembly GCA_937146725.1). Lineage (GTDB taxonomy): Bacteria > Myxococcota_A > Bradymonadia > UBA7976 > VGTA01 > CAKZRU01. The sequence continues at coordinate 21,985 of CAKZRU010000016.1, read as the reverse complement.
TTCACCTTGAGCCATACATACCGCCAGCGAGGTGTTGGTAATGTCGTCCAATCATGAAATAGTTGATAAGATAATACATTACGCATCATACTCAGATCATTATATTCGGCTCTTAAGATAATATGTCGATCACCCCAAGAAATCTCATCTCTTGCCTCATCTAAAATAAGACGCCAAGATAGCTTTCGTAAATCTCGTGAACTTCCTCCATGTACTCGAATTTTACAAGAAATGAGATCGTCGGATAAAGTTTCATAAGGTAAGCTCTGTTCAGTTTCTTCGGATTCGGCTTCTTCAGATTCATCTAGTTCTGGTAGTGTATGCCTCACATGGCCAAGACGGACTCTACAAGGAACTTCAAGGCCAAAGTTATAGCGTTCTTGTTTAACTAGACTCCAGTTTGCCTCACTAAGCTCAACCGAAAAAAGCTGTAGCTGATTTTCCAAGCATCTCCCTTCGATACAGCTATATCCGTTGGAACATGCTAGATTGGGTATTTCATCATCACAAGCCCGACAGCGTCCAAGACTTTGTTCATTGTCACTTGTTTTTTCGCTTGCTTCTTCACTTGTTTTTTCGCTTGCTTCTTCACTTGCTTCTCCCAAGCGAGCAACAGAGCACACAAAGCCATTAGGACATTCAGCAGAGCCAAGGCAGCTACCACATACACCCTCATGGCAACCTTGCGCATTATCACACATCCATGGACCTAAGCAGGCCCTTTGACTCGGCTGTAAAGCCTCATTAAGAACAGCTTCCGGATCAAGAGATATATCTTCAGCCGTATTCATGTCTCTTAGACCTTGGTCGCTAGAAATCAAGTTGGCATCATCTTCAAGCGTTATACTAAAGGCATCGGGATTAGTTGCTTCTAATGCCATATCCTTGGGCAACATATACACGCTATTTGCATCGGGTATTTCACAAGCACAAAACAAGGCCATCATCGCTATTAAAAGGAATTGCGGTTGTTTGTAAGCTGATTTAGGCAACACAAAAAAAGAACTCATTAAACTCTAAAACCTTAAAAAAATTGATAATTAGTGACAGCGATAAGTTTTATCTGTTAAAGAGTAGCAATCTTTAATGCTTCAAGTCACTAGAATAATAGACAAGATGAATATAATGTTCGCACGTAGTTTTAAGTTTTCGCTCTTACTCACTGCTTTCACCTTATTAGGGTCAGCTTGTTCAAAAACCAAACCAGGTCAAGCTGTCATCGAAAAGCACTGCCATGATAAAATCTTGGCGAGACTTAAAAAACGACCCTTAACCCAAGTAGAAAGAGGCTTTTTCAAAGATGGTAAAGCCCGTGGGATTCTTAAGCCAGATCAATTGAGCCCGAAGGCCTTTGCTGAAGGCAATTCATCAGCGACAGCACTCAGCTATACCCAAGAGTTTATCTTTGTTGATCAAAAAGGTCAGCCTATTAAGCTGATCCGAGATTCAAAAAATGGTGGCATTGATATAAACGGTGGCAACATTGTGACCCCTCACATTCAGTGTAATGTGATTTGGGGTCTATTTAAAGGCAAGGTGATGAAAGATAGCATTAAAGTGATCTTAGCAAAGCAAGATGATCTACAACAAAAGATGAGGATGCTAGAAGGCTTGGTCCATTGACCCTCACATATAAAAGCTTAAAATCATTAACTTTTTAAAAAAGTTTTAATTTTTTTGAAGAATCTCCAAAGAGGGTCGTTGCTGACATAACTCAAAACAAAAGGAGATTTACAATGTATACTTTAACTCAAAACACTTTAAGCCCAAACAGCATTTCTACTCGCTTTTCTAGTCGTCTTTCCTTATTAGCCCTCATCGTTCTTAGTTCACAATTAACCGGTTGCTTCGTATCTGTATCAGATAGTGGCCAAGAAGATGATTACTACTACGATGATCGTTCTTCACAAAGTAGTTACAGCGAAGACCGTTACGCAGAAGAAAGCTTTGAAGAGGAGATCTTCGAAGAGGAGATCATCGAAGAAACCACCACCACTACCACTACCACTACCACTACCAATGGTGATCATATAGCAGATGAAGGTAGTTTAGTAGAGTCTAATCCTGTTCAGCCTTCAGCGCCAATGTATATCTTTGAAGAAACTTTTGAGTCACCAGAATTATCTGGAATCGATCGAGTTTCTGTAAGCACCCTAAATCAGTGGGCAATCGAATGGACTCCTGGATCACGTTGTGAAAACCTGAATGGTACGGGTAGCGTTGAAGTACAAAGTGGAGCTGATATCGGAGATCAGTTTGAAGTTGAAGGTGTACAACATGTTCGCTTAGATGGTCGCTGTGGCCAAGACCTAAACCCGGCTCGCCTGGTGACCAGTATTGCTGATGTGCAAGATGCTCAAATTCTTACCTTCTATGCCCGTGTTGCTGAAACTGCCCCTTATGCTGAGTTAATGGTTGAATGGAATGATGTAGTTGTGATGAATGAACCATTGTTAGATGTTTGGGCGGAGTACATCATTGATCTTAACCAAGTTGAAAGTGCCCAAGATGCATTACTTAGCATTACCGCTCTTAACCCCGGTATTCTGATCGACCATGTAAGAGTTGAGTAAATATAACGTAGAGTAAATGAATCACAATCTAATAAATTAGAAAGATCTACTTGACCTCAAGCAAAGCTAAGTCTCAACATAGGACTTAGCTTTTTTTATGAAATAAGAATGACCTATGCAAAAAAACAAAAATAAAAACTTTAAGTTTGTGAGTGCAGTCCTTGTAACCGCTTTCCTTTTGACCGCTCATCAAGGCTTTGCCTTTCCAGACCGCGTAAACCAAGTGCCCAATAACCAATGGAGCTGTGGCCTATGCCATGTCAATGCCGGCGGTGGTGGAGTACGAACCAGTTTTGGTGAAACAGTAAATACTGATGGGGTTGAAGGTGGTAATGTCATTTGGGCAAATATCTGTGAAATTGATTCTGATGGTGATTCATTTAGTAATGGTGAAGAACTAGGTGACCCTACTTGTACTTGGGTATTTGGAGATCCAAATCCGGCAGGAGAAATCACCAATCCTGCTGATGCGGAAAGTGTGCCCAGTGAAGAAATGATGATGGTTGAGGCCGGTGAGATGATGGTTGAGGCCGGTGAGATGATGGCTGAAGCCGGTGAAATGATGACTGAAGCTGGTGAAATGATGACTGAAGCCGGTGAAATGATGACTGTTTTTGATGCTGAAGATACAGATACGGAAGGTGAAGATACTGGCGGGTGTGATGCACAGAACTCATCAAGTCCCTTTTCTTTGGCACTAAGTTTTATGATGCTGTTAGGTTTGGGCCGTTTAAGTCGCCGCTATAGCTAAATTATGAAGAACTTACTTTGCGTTTATTTCGGTTTAGCCGTCTCTTTTGGGGCCTGTGATCCTAGTCTTCCTAAGCTAGAAGGGTCTATGATTAATTCAGACAGCTACAAGCTTGAGCTCCAAGAAATGCTTCCGAGTCCTCCCGAAAGAGGAAGTAATACGTGGACCATTAAAGTAAGTTCAAATGGCTCCTCTGAAAAATTAGAAGGATGTGAGATTGACTTAGTTCCATTTATGCCTGAACATGGTCATGGTTCACCCAAACAGCCTGCTACTAACGATTTGGGTGACGGAATATACCAAGTGACAGACATTGTGTTTACTATGCCTGGCCTATGGAATATGGAGTTTACTGTTGCCTGTAATAATGGGGACAGAGAGCAACTTGTTTATGAGTTTAGGCTTTAGCTTGCGATGAAGCTGACTGATTACTCAACATCAACCCATGCTTCAGCGACGCTCTGTTGGCCTGCATCATCACTGACTATAAAGCTCACTTTATAGAGTCCCGGTTCTACTTGAGCTCCATAGCGATCTTGAGCTTGCCATGTGTATCTTTCACTCAGTTCTTGTTGATTACTTGCACTAGATGCAATGATCTTTACCAGTTGGTTTTGCTCTGAGTAAACTAAAAGGCTCCAACCGGCTAAACGAACCGTGTCAGAAGCTGTAATCTCTATTTGCAAGGGCTGAATATTCACTTCATCAAGCATGATCTGCTCTCGATCAAGATTGAGGATCACATTGGGTGGAGAATCGTCAATTGCCATAAAACCATCAGAATAGCTGATCGCAGTGTCTATTGCCTGGCCTTCTTCATCTAATACCCTTGCTTTAATCGCAATTCGATACTCATTATCAGCAACCAAGTTAGGCTCGTTGATGACAAAACGGTCAACTAAGTCGGGCTCAAGCCACTCGCTTATTGCAGTACCTGACTGAGTCTGAAGCTGGATAAGTACACTGTTGGTATTTTGGAGAGGTATCCACGCAATGCATAGACTTTGACCTAAAATGACTTGGTCAATGTCTTCTTCACTTGAGCACAAAGCGACTTGATCACAAGAGCTTTCCCAAACCTCAGTAATCCCTTGATAGCTTTCTTGGTCATACAACTGAATCTCACCATTTGCTGTGGCTATGATCCACTCTTGCTGACCGTCTGTATCCCAATCACTAAACATTGGTAAACTTGGATTAGCCACAAATTGACGTCCCCATTGCAAAGCACCCTCTGTATCAAGAACAAATATAGCCGCTTCATTGGTACTGGCAATTAAGCCTCCCTCATCTGTTTCCGTAAGTCCGGTAATGTTGGGACTAGAGCTTAAGAGTTCATCTTGATTTAATAATTCAACATTAAATCGATTCAGGTTTGCTTCGCTTTGAGAAAGATCGTTGGAAACACTCAATCTAAGAATCTGATCTATTTCTCCTTGATTATTGTAGCGAACCAAAGGGCGTTCCAAACCTAATCTAGTCCATATTCCATTGTCACTGATTGCTACCCAAGATCTAAGCCAAGATTGATTTCGGATACCTGCGATATTTGCACCTAGCCAAAGTGGTTCGAGAGGAGATAAAGGATACTCTAAAATACTTTGATTTGGGGCTTGGTACAAGTCGGGTGGGCTAAAAGTACCGTAGCGCAGTAATCCCCCTTGAAAGCCTTTCAGCCAACCACCGCTCACAAGTCTTTGATCAGGACGCTGTGGAATGGTTTGACTTTCTAAGAGTTCACCTGTGATCGGATTAAGGACTCTTAAAGTGTCGCTTTCAAGATAGTAAAGTTCATCATTTCCATCTTGATTTAGGTCAAGTAGGCTTAAGTTTTGCAAAGAGGGTCGCGAACAAGGATTGTTTTCTTGGATAATCGCTCGCCACACGCATGAGCCTGTATGAGCATCTAAAGCATGAATCACCCTAGGCGTTGTGGCAAGCTGTGGACAGCTTAAACTAGGCATAAACAAATTAGAATGTGAGTATAAATACTCCTCGCCCTCACAAGGTGACAAGCTATCAATCGAGGCCTGTTCAAGCGCTCGTTCAACTCTAAAAACCAGCTCCTGCTCTTGCTGAGCATGTCTAACCTTATGTGCAAAATACTGCTTTTCACTATACCATAATGCACTGTTTAAGGTATGTCGCCATATCTCTACCCCACTTTCTAAATCAAAGGCTAACCAAGTACTTTGAGTTGGATTTCTACGTTGGCATGCAATGACTTTTGGGTTAGGACCCGAAGTAATAAAGGGCTTATGCGGCCCAAGTTCTTGTGGATGTGCTAAGGCGCTTACTGAATGCTTCCAAAGCGGACTAGGCTGAGTTTGGCTCAATTCAAGTTGATCGATTGAAAAAGCACTTAGTTGACCGGCCTCACTCAGTGTTACCAGACGCGTATTACTAGCATCTTGGGCATGATATAACTCAAAGGCATTACTGCCGGTGACAAACTCAAGCGACACTTCAGGATCTGGTGCAATTCTGTTTAAACGATGATCTAATATGCTTATTGCACCATTACTTTCTACAGCTTGTATCTGCTCTGAGTAATCGCATTCTTGGTCTTGCAGACAGATTGCACCAACGTAGGCCCATGAATATTCGGAACCGAGTTCATATTGAACACCACTTGCGCTTACGCTGATTAATTGTTCTTGATTGTTGAACCCTTCTTGATTGAGGCTTCGCTTAAAGATGAGATGAGGGTCTTGTGCATGATTAACTTTTAATAGCCTTAGAAACTCTGGTGTATCTGTGCTTGAAGCCTTGTGCCAAACAGGTACCACAGAACTTAAGGGCTCATTCCATATTCGATCGAAAGCAAGTGAGAAAGGTGAATCTTGCTGGCTTGCTTGGTTAAACTGCTCCAAGTTTACCCGAATGACTTCTACATCACTCACAACCTCGCCCGGTGCCCAAGCTGATGAAGGATTAAGACTCACTAAAATATCCACAAGACTCTCACCTTGTGCGTTGACTGACCAAGACAAGTGACTAAGAACTGCCATGTTCGAAAGGGTAGCTAAGACTTGACCGGTTCTTCCATCAATAATTGAAGTCATCCATTGTGTTTCACTCATGGACTCGGCCGGATCAGAATAGTGATTGACCCAAATCTCATCATAGCGATCTGCATTAAGGTCAATGTTAATAAGCCCTTTTGGAGTAGCATTCGGTAGGTTTCTTTGCCATAGCGGAGCTATAATATCTTGTGCTGATTCACAGTGTTGATCTTCTGCTTGATAGTCTCTGAGCCCCAAGTAAGAAACCTGTCCATTTAAAATACTGATCCAACTCCAGACTTCTTCATTATTTAAAGACTTGTAAGGAAGCTCTCCAGCCACTAAGTCTTGGCCATAATTTCCACACAGTATGCGCTGACCGCTGCTTGCAGAAAAGCCATGAAGCCCTTTTTGATCGGTTAAGAGAACATAAAGGTCATCTGTCTGACTAAAGTTATCCTTACGTCTTAATGTATGCCATTTAGCACAGCGTCCTGCTTGACGAGGACCACTGATCACTTGGCGTTGTACATCTTGAAACCCATCATCAAAACGATAAATAATGCCATACCCTGTACCAGCGGTAGAGCAACCAGCATCGCTTAGATAAAGATAAGGAAATAGCTCATCAAATGCTTGGCTAACCTTCACCGAGTGAACACTTGTCAGAGCCTGTTCGACTTCTAAATCTTCTGGCTCGGATCGCCATAGTTCGGTGCCGGTAGCCAAATTATAAATATGAACCCTTTGTAAGGAACTCGCGAGGATTTCAAGTGTGCCATCACCATTAAAGTCATACAGTCCATGTAAATGACTGACTCCACTCGTGTTCCGCTCCCAAATAATTAGACCACGCTTATCTCTGAGGCTTAACAGATTACCCACCAAACTTAAGTATTCTTTACTTTGCTCACTCTCCGAAGCTTGATGAATCAATAATTTTTGCCGACCCAAAGCCTGTCCGGTGCTAATGCTATGCTTTTTGCTCAGGTCTGAAAGCTCTATTTCATTGAGCAAAAGGGGGCTTGCTTGAGTTTCACAGGATGAACCAAGCCAAGGAGCAAGCTCTTGATCAATAAGCATATCATTGTCACTGAGCTCCTGATCTAAGTCATTATCCACAGTCTGATCATCAAGCAGGCCTTGGTCTAACAAGTAAAAGTCATAACCAGTCACTTCTTGATCATTGTCAACGAGTAAAGCCGAATCACTTAATACTTCTTCAATGTTGATTGAGCTATCTTGGATCTCAAACTCATCATTTTGGGGAGAAGTGTCGATCGGTTCGCAAGCATAAAGACTAAAAACTAAACTTAAGAGTATCTTGTGGGTGAATTGATTGCTCATCAGCTTAGTCCTTTAGTTTTAGTGATTTATATCAAGTGTAAATACACGAATTAGGATGCTAAGCTCAAGGCATAAACATATCTGCTTCATTATTCATTTCAGACTCAGCAGGCATTTCCTCTGCTTGCATATTCATGATATCTGTCTCCTCAAGAGACTCCCCATCACTTGTAGATTCGCCTGCTGTAACAATATAATCGATAAAGATCTCCGAGCCGGCTGGAGGAATCGATAGAAGTTCCACAATACCTGCGCATCCTTCGGTACCTAAGCTAAAACTCCATTCACTTTCGGGTAAAGTTGTGAGTGGTTCTACGGCATCACAATTACCACCTTGCTCACGAGTCACTAAGCACTGCCGTGAAATGCGAATTCCGGATTTATAATAAGTAGCATTAGAGAGTTCTTCCCCTTCACAGAGACGCAGAGAACCATCAACATCCGGTGCATAACAGGCAGGTAAACGATTTACACAATACGTATTTAGTAAGTCAGCAACTCGGTCTTTGATTGCTCGTAAAGGCTTGATAAAGTCATCGACACAAATATTTACACATTCTCCACGTTCTTCAATCACACCGGTAATTGGATCAATAATAGGCTCATTGCCCTGAGAGCATCCAAGACCATTGGCACCTAAACTGTCGGCAAGTTCAAGATAACGAGAACCAGGTGTTGCTATATTTTGATCAATCACAACCAAATCACAAGACATGGCCTCATCACCACAGAAGTTTTGACATTCTGGATCATCACCATTGAGTGCAGCACATTCTACGGCGCGTGGAGTACTTACGTTACAACTGTGTTTAATGGAATCTACCTTGCAGTTACCATTGGGGCAGCATTCTGGCGTGTAAACATTGGGGTTCACAGACTCATCACAGTTTTCAGCCGGAATGCCTGGGTTATACACCAATTCATAAGGCTCGTCATTACTAGGATTAAGCACAAGATCATTCAGTTCATCACGTAAATATTGGCGGAAACCAACAATAGTGGCCACTAGGATTTGATCGAGTGGACGTACTTTGAGCTTTAGTAAAAAGTCTCGATATTCATTTACAGGCACCAAGGCTTGGCGTCGATTATATTCACAGCCCAAGTCTTGATAGCGTTCAACATCACAGCGCTTGTTGTGACAAACTTCCGCACCTTGAGTAGCAAAGTCACCACATTCTCGGCGGAAACATTCTGCTGGATCAAGACCACAGCGTCCTTCATAAATATCAGGAATGTTGTCTTGATTCATATCCAAATTCCAGCCGGGTTGGCAGATAAATCGGGAACTTGCGGTAGGATTATCAACCGGTGTTGAGCAATCATTTTCGTCTGAAATGAAAATAATCACCAAAGTCGCATCTGGTCTTAGAAAGCTTGGCTCTTCATCATTTGGACCAATCGTACAAGCGGGATTATAATACGAATATTTATTCTGATTAGGATCATTCTCGTTATAATCAATACAGCATGATTTAAACATTTCAGCATTGGGGCCACTGCAAGAAAGAGCCAAGCGCATAGCTTCAAGCCCTTTTTCAATCACACAGCCCGATGTGCCCAAAGTCGAGTGACAGCGAAACTCTTTTTCGAGATAGAGTTTGCGTCTTACCTTGATGCAGGCTGCCGAATCTGGCACTTCACAAAAGGGATTCCCTGCTGGAGCTGGTGGTAATTGATTAACTGGGAGAGATTGCAATGTTTCAGAACTGATCACAACTTCGCTTTCTCCACAGTCGGCCGTATCAGGAAATACACCTACCCTTGACTCTGGTGGCTCTCCATTGATGAGGACTTCGGGTAAAGAAATGATAATACCCTCATTAGCTGGCTTATAGAGAAACTTACCGCTCGCTGCTTTTTCTTCAGTACAGTTGGCTGCTTCATTTACAACGCCAGAGTTGGTGACAGCAATACGATAGTCAGCGGCACCTTGAAGCTCATCAAATAAAAAGTCTGAAAATGTTTTGAAGTTTTCAGCCAAGGCCTTCTGCTCTTCACCCATTGAAGATGAGTCATCAATCACAAAAAGGAAATCAAGTTTAGTCTTGGCTGGTAGACGATTTTCAATACGGTTAGACGCATTTAAAATCTGGTCTAGAGGTTCAACATTGTAGTGATTACAAGCACCCAAGGTGACGAGTAGTACTAATACAGCTAAATAGCTCCCAACGGGATTTGCTGCGCTTGGTTTAGTATTTTGAAACATATGCGTACCTCTATGATTAAACAGATGATGGAGCGGGACAGGGTTTTTTGGAGAGTTTGGCAAAGATTTCTTGCTGTAAAAATTGGCGAATACTTTGATTTACTTCAATGGTTTGTTCGATGGGTGCAGAATGCGTCCCTTCTGCAAGCATCAACAGCTTGGAGTTCGGCAGTAAATGGTCTAACTCAACCGAAAGCCGAGGAGGGGTAAAGTGATCTAAGGTACCTGCAATCACCAAGCTTGCTGTGTCAATATCTGACAGAGCTGTGCGACAACTATGAGCACTCATTTTTTGAAGCATGGTTAGGAATAAGTCTGGCTTCATGCGCCCTAAGTGGCTTAAATATCGCTCAATATCCCTCTTGCGAGTTAGGTCAGCACTCATCTCTGTTGCTCGAGCAACATGAACAGCCAAAGGTAGACTAACCAACCTTTTCCATACTCGATGAAGGTTTTTACCACCTAGACTTGCCGCTTTTTGAAGTAAGGGTAATACTCGCTCAATCATGGTGGTGTCATATAAATTGCTTGCGGTATGCTCAAAAGTTCCACACATCAGAACTAAAGCAGCCCAAGAGAGTTTAGGGTGTCGGATTCTGAGCTCAAGGAGTACTTGAACACCCATACTGTGACCGAGGGCAATAAGCGGCCTTTCGCTGCCCAATAAGGACTCTACGCGAAGTAACTGCTCCCAATCAGAAATAAGCCAATCAATATCAACATGTGAAAAATCTTGAGGCTCTTCACTTTGTCCATGTCCTCTCATGTGAAGATGAATCACTCGACCGGTTTCCTCAAGATAAGGGCGCAGATATGCCCAAATAAAGCCATCACACCCAATCCCATCAAAGAGCAAGTAATCAACCGGCCCCTCACCTGATACGGTATAATGAAGTCGAGTATTATCTTGACCACTGACCCAAAAGTCCTTTTGATTTGAGTATGTTGAGTAGTGTTCTGAGGAGGGAAGCTGATTAGACATAATGTGCTTGATACAATTCTTTTAAGCGTAGGGATGGTGATCTGAACTGATGATCTTTGATCTGAAGTTTATCGTTCTCTTTATAATGTTTATTGAAAGCTTAAGTCCCATTCAAGTAAAGCTGTTGCAGAAAGACTAGAAAACCTGAGTTGAAACTTATGCTGAGTATGACTTTCACTTTTTTTGGCCAAAGCTGTTGCAGTAAAGTCTGCCGGCACCTCAAAATAAAGCCAATACCCTGTTTTAACCGGTGTAATGTAGGGGAAATCATTATGTAATGCTTGCCCGCGCTTAAAGCTTAATTGATCTATTTGGCTAAGAGAGAAAATATTTCCATCAATCAGCAAACTTGCTTTGAGCTCGTCTTCACGTCCTTTGATTACTTCTTCAACTTTCTTTTGGATATTAGGCCGTTGAAGCTTGGGTGCATCACTTGATGAAAGTGTCACAAAAAAAAGATACCCACTCTGACTTTGCTTTAGGCGCTTTGCTAATAATTGGGTGCTTTCATCAACACTGAGTCCTAGCTTTTTTTGATGACGTTTCACTCGAATCTGCTCAAATGCCGGCGAAATTAGGGTGGCACTGGTGAACAAACGTCCTTCGAAATGGTCAAAAACCTCTGTATGTCGCGTCCATTTTTTTTGAACATTGAAATACCCAAAGTCATGTTCATGAGAGTCAGCCGGGGGTTGTATTTGGTTGAAACTAAAAGATAAGGGCTCTTGTTGTTGACTTGCACAGGCACCAAAGGACAGACTGACTAAAATGATCAACACAGAGTAAAAGATTTGCTTTTGGTCCATTAGGGCACCTCAATATCGTACTTATGCATAAGTTTTCTAAAGTATTTACGGTCGATACTTGCTTCCCGAGCGGCATGGCTTATATTATAACTTGAACGCTTAAGTGCCGTTAAAACATAGTCTTTTTCAAAAAGAGAAATCCATCGTTCCTTAGCCAGTTTAAAATCTTCAAACTCTCGTTCACTTTCTGTAGTTTCTTCATCAGCGAAAAAATGTCGAAACGGAGAATCACTTGTTTTTTCATTTAAGGTATCTTCTTCTTTGGGAATCGAACGAGTAAGCTCTAAATCCCCTGTATGCAAGTCAATCGCATTATTTTGTTCCGTCGTTTTTGAAGATATTTCGGTTTGGGCATGATCAAGGAACTCTGACCTTTGCAAGTGCGGAGGTAGATCTTGAGGCCTTAACGTTTGACTTTCGGCCAAGGTGCAGGCTCGTTCAACAACATTGATTAATTCTCTCACATTACCAGGCCAATTGTGAGCTAGCATCAACCGAAAAGCTTCTTCACTCACGGTATTAAGCTTTAAGCGATTCTGTTGCGTCTGGTTAAAGCTAGACGTACGTAAAAAATGCTCTAGTAATAGTTGAAGATCACTCATTCGATTACGAAGAGGGGGTAGAAAAATCCGCACTACACTTAATCGGTAGAATAAATCTTCTCTAAAACGCCCCGCCTTCACTTCATCTTCTAATTTACGATTAGTTGCCGCAATCACCCTAACATCCACCGCAGTTTCTGCTAGACCGCCCACTCGTCTGATCTTGTGGGTTTCAAGGACCCTAAGAAGTTTAGGCTGAAGATCTAAGGCTAGCTCTCCAAGTTCATCAAGAAATATCGTTCCGCCATGCGCCTGCTCAAAAAGACCCTTACGGGTGATAAATGCACCTGTAAATGAGCCTTTTTCATGGCCAAATAGTTCACTTTCAATCAAATGTTCCGGAATGGCCGAACAGTCAACAACTACAAAGGGCTTACTAGCCCTTCTGGAATGCTCATGAATGCTTTGGGCAAGTACATCCTTACCCGTCCCAGTTTCACCTTCAATGATGACTGTAGTATCAGTATTTGAGATTTTTTCGATAATCGTGAAGATCTCTCTCATTTTGAGATCTTGGCCAATCATTTTACCAAAGCGTTTTTTAGGTGAAGGTTGAATTGATATTTCTTCACTAATCGGTTCAAAAGTGATTGTGCTATTGCCAACTTGGTACTCAAGTCCTTCATTTAGAAAGACTTCTTTAATCTTGACCTGATTAACAAAAGTCCCATTGGTACTTTCCAAGTCACGCAATAAGTATGAATCACCTTCTCGGACAATTTCACAATGCCTACGGCTTACTGTTTCGTCATGTAATACGATATGATTTTCATCATTGAGTGCCCCGATTTTAACCGGCGCATCATCAAAAGCATAGGTTGCCTCTTTAAACTGCCCTTGGCCATTATAGGTTTTGACCTTAAGCTCAAATCGAGAAAGCCTTAATTCACTCGTGTTAAATATATAGCTAATTTGAGTAGACACTGACTCAGTTTCACTATGTTTTTTCATGATGACCTCGTTAGAGTATCGAAAGATGATTCTTTCTTACCACAAAGAGAGTCTCTCATAAACATTACTCATAAAACATCATGAAAACTTTGGCTGGTTTTTAATTTACTCTTACCGGCACTGGTTGTTTGAACTTCGATATGTGTGCCAACCCGCTCGGCGATTCCATCGACATGGCTGATGATTCCAATTTGAATGCCCTGTGCATGAAGATTGTCAAGCATGGTAATTGCTAAATCCAAAGAACTTGGGTCAAGCGTGCCAAAGCCCTCATCAATAAAGAGTGATTCAATATGCGTATTTTGAGAGCTTGTACTTGATAGACCAAGCGCTAAAGCTAATGAGATTAAGAAGCTTTCACCCCCCGACAGACTATTGATACTTCTAGCTTCCTCACCAAGATCAAGGTCGATCACTTGGAAATTCAATGGCTTTTTATCATCTGGAATCATCTCGAGTTGATAACGACTCATCAACTGCTCAAGATAATGATTTGCATGATCAATAATCATTTCAAGGGTATATTTTTGAGCAAAGGCATTAAAACCAATATGCTTACCTGTTCCGCCCAAGACTTTCACCATACTACGCAGGCGATTTGCTTCAGCTAATGCTTCTTGAACTTCTTCACTTTCTTCACCTTGCTTAGCAACAGCATCGAGGTGGGCTTGGATTAAAGTCTGGGTATTTCTCTCAATGAAAATAAGACGATCTATTTCATCATTGACCTTTTTGAGTTCATTCTTAACTTTTTTGAGCAGTCCTTTGAGTTCAGTGTGATCGTTTTCTTCAAACTTGAGTTCTAGTTGATGATGACTCAGTAAGAACTCACTTTGCTCAATAAGTGCTTGCTTAAGTTCTATAAGCTTCTGTTCTTGTTGCAGAACCTTAGCTTCTTGCTCAGCACTATTTTGAATCTGTAGTTCAAGCGCTTGCCGATCAATCATTTTCCAAAGTTTGAGTGCTGCTTGCAATTCATCTTGGCTGAATTGAAGGTTCGTCATCTCTTTTTCTTGCTCACTTACTGATAATTTAGCTTCTTGCTGTAGGTGATCAAGTTTACCTAAAGACTCTCCTAGCTTAAGGCTTCTTTCAGTCCGTTTTAGACTTAATTCCTTGAGTTGCAGTTCTGTTTGTTCATATTGAACTTTTAAGTTCTGTAAAACCTGATCTCCTTCGAGAGCTTGTTCAACAAGAGGTTTAAGTCCATCAATTTCTGCCTTACTGAGACTCATTTCTTCTTGCCGTTTAGCCAATTGCTGTTTGATTTCTGAAAGGCGAAGATTTAACTGTGTAAACTCTTCAGTAAGTTCTTGAACTTCTTTGGTGCTTCTTTCGATATGTTCTAGTCTTTGATTGTGTTCTAGCGCTTTATGGTGCCAAGTTTGACAAGACTCTATCCATTCTTCTTTGAGCGCCAAGATCTCATGGGGTGTTTTTTCAGCCAAGTTGCTAGAACTAACAGTTGCAAGTTGCTCTATAACTTCACTGATCTTTGCCGTGTGTACCTCAATGTCTTCTTGGAGTCTTGTTTGAGACTCAAAGGCATGAAGAAGTTCTTCATCAAGACTATTTTTACTTTCTTCAAACTGATGAATATTCTGAACAATAGTCTCAACTTGTGCTTCAAGATCATGCATTTCTTTAAGTTCAAAGCTAATACCGGCCAAACTCTGGTTAAGCGAGTCGCTTTGCTGTTGAGTTTGTTCGGAAAACTCATTGAGTGCCTTGAGTAATGATTCTATTAATTCAGAGTTTAGGCTGAACGAATCGTTAAGAAGGTCTTTGATTGTTAATCGGCTGTGTTGTTTTAATAATGAGTCTTCTTTATTCGCTTTTCGCCAATTTTCTTGCTCACAATAGTCAGACCATTGGCTTAGTTTGACTTCACAGTCTGAGCGAAGCTCTGTCATTTGATTTTTAAACCAAAGCAAGGCTTGCTCTTTTTGGGTCATCTCCTCACTCATCTGTGAAATAGAGTTTTGAACTAAGCTTTGTTCCTGAGTAAGTGCCTGAATGCGATCTTCTAGTTCTTTTGCTTCAGCACTAGGTGATTTTAGGTTTTCCAAAGCATGTTCGGTGGCCCCACACAATGGACAAGGTTCATGATTCTTTAGTGTTTGCCTAAGTTCACTAAGTACATATTCGCTTTCATTGCGCTGAAGGCTCAGTTTAAGCTCATCAATACGCCCCCCCAGCACACGACTTTCTATTTTAACTTCAATGTGCTGCTCTTTCAGTGCCGCTAGCGACTCTACATGTTCATTGTGTTGCTTCTTGACCTTGGCTAATTTGTATAAATCGTTTTGGATATTATCTAACAGGTATTTGGCATCCTTGATTTGATCTTTAAGAACTTCTAAATGTTCAGAATCTTCTTTAAGTTGAGCCAATTGTGCGCTACTTTGGTGTGTTTTTAAGCTGATCAACTTGTTGCTAAGCTCTTGTCGCTTACTTTCAGCTTCTGACCAACGAGATTCAAGATCTTTGAGATTATTTTGAGTATTTGTTTGCAGAAACTCAGACTGACTCAATTCTTGTAGATAGCCATTTTTTTGTTGTTCAAGAACCTGTAACTGATTAAACAGACCTCGCCAATAATCTTGATGATTGACTAAGCGCTTAAGTTGAACTTGACTCATGATCCAAGCGTTATGCTTATCCTTATCATTTTTAAGATGGGTAAGTGCTTGTTCATGTTCTGAGATATCCATTTGAACTTTTTGAAGTTTATGCTCAATACTAGCCCGTTCTGCACTCAATGAAGAAGCGATTGATTCTGCATTTGAATACTTTTGCTCCATCAATTTTAGTTCATTTTTTTTATCTTGATAGTTGTGACGTGCAGAAGACTTTTGCTCCATGTCATTCTTAATACTCTTCAATCTAGTATCAAGCTGACCTTCTTGTTCTAAGGCCCCGCTTTCTTCAAGCTTAAAGTGAGCTAGCCGCTGTTCATGATCAGTAATTTCATCTTGCAAAGACTCTAAGTGCAGACAGTGATTTAAAAGCTTTTTTGCAGCAAAAAGCTTTTTATGTTCAGGATTGATTGTAGCTTCGTCAAGAAGCTTTTTATCTTGTATAAACTCTTGACTTTGCTCAAGATAAGTCGCTGACTTCCCTAAAAGTTCATGACTCACATACTCTGATTTTTGTAATGTTTTTTGTTGTGACTTTAATATACTGAGCTGTGATTGGCTTTCGCTTAAGCGCTGCTGTGCATCATCCAATTCATCTTCATCAAGCAGATTCTGATCTACATCTGCCCTAAGCTTAGATAGCTTGGCTTCAGCATCTTTCAATTGTTCAAGAGCTAATTGTGAAATTTGAGAATATAGCTGATCTCCGGTTAGCAGCTCTAGTAAGCGAGCTCGTTCATCTTCTCGCTTTAAAAAAGCATCAAACTCCCCTTGAGCTAAAAAGACTGTTCGGCAGAATTCTTCATATTTTAAACCGATGGCTTGTTCGATTTTTTGCTGTGCCTCTTTGACATTGGGCCCTTCTAAAAGCTTTGCTTCGGTGCTTTTTACACCCTCAGCATCTACCAAATACTTAAGCTCATAAAAGCTTTGACTGGCATTTTGAATCGCGCCTTCTGGTTTTTTATGTGCCTTTTGTGCGTACCATTTAGCTCGATAAAAATGTTGATGGTCTTTAGTAAAGTCTACCTCAACTTCTATGAAGCCAGCGCCGTAGCTCATCAGCGCTTTAGGATCATTGGAGCTGAGTTTATTTTTATCATTATCTTCAGCCTTACCGATCTTTAAACCACCTCGGTTAGAGTAGCGTGGCGTACGTCCATATAAAGCTAAGCAAATAGCATCTAGCAGAGTACTTTTTCCCGAACCGGTTGCCCCGGTGATGGCAAATAAACCACAAGAGGCTAAAGGCTCGCTTTGAAGATCTACCTCGAAGTGATCAAAGGTTGTAATATTGGTACCGCTGACTCTGAGTATTTTCATAGATTATGACTTTATTTATAGGCTAGGACTAAAGGATTTAAAGCATTGCTGTGCATAAGCAATCACTCATATAAATACCTAACAGGCTTATTTAGAGCTTGAAGACAAAGATTCTTGCTGTTCGATATTGAGTTTCGCTTGATCTTTAAGTTGAGTGAATAAAGCTAATTGTTCCGATGGTGGTTCTACACCACGCTTACTTTTCCAACGCGCTTTAAAGACCTCATTCGGCTCAATATCGCTCAAAAATGTTTTAGGCCCTGTATCCTCGGATATTTGCTGTTCTTTTTTGGGATAAGTAATGGTGAGTTTCGCTAGGCGTGGATGCTTCTTTTTAAGAACCTTAATCACTCTAAGTTTTATATTGGGATCTGGATGCTCCGAGTGAACATTTACTTGAAGTAAGGGGCGTTTCCACTCTACTACAGTTTCATCAAGCTCAGGAAGCTTATTAAGCTCAGCAATCACCTCATCAAAACTTAAAGGTAAAGCGTTGTCTTCTACTTTACTTTCTTTTTCTGGGATTTTAATCATTTGAGTTTTTAGTTCTTGAGGCACCAGCAGAGGTTCAATCGAGCTTAATTGACCTTGGTTAAACTCAACCAAAAGGACTTGATGAGGATAGTCTTTTTCGGCGATAGAAAAAGGTAAGGGGGCACCGGAGTATCTTATCCATTCACAATCGGATACGGCTTGGGTTAAATGCAGGTGACCCAAAGCAACATAGTCCGGCTTGATCTGTTTAAGAGCAGTAAAAACATCGCTTGGTAATGATTGTTTGGCGTAGCCACTAAAGCTTCTTTCGCTCTCTAATGACAAAAGCCCTTTTTGCATTTCACAGTGGCCCGTCAAAATCACTGGGATATTATCGGTTAGCTTATCTTTGAGGCCATCTAAAGCCAAGCGATAGACCTCTTTTACGCCATTGATGATTGCATGATCTTCATTGGGGGATGTTAATGGTAAATCAGAGGCACGGAGATAAGGTACACTGACGACCCAGGCTTGAAGCTCACCTTGAGCGTTGTGAATAGGGCAATATAATTCAGACCAATCAGAAGAACTTGGCTTAGGAAGAGCGCCAATCACATGAACATTTAATGCTTTTAAAACTTCACGAGGCGCATCTAAACGAGCTGCCGAGTCATGGTTACCACCAATAACAACAGTGTGTAAATGTGGGTTTTGCTGATGGAGTTTAGTCAAAAAATTATAATAAAGACGAGTCGCCTCAGCGGATGGATTATGAGTATCGAAAATATCACCCGCAATTAAAAGTACATCCGCATGTTGAGTTTTAATCTGTTCGGCAAGCCAATTTAAAAAGCCGGTTTGTTCTTCATGTCGATTCAAACCATAGAGCCTATGCCCAAGATGCCAATCACTCGTATGTATAACTTTCATAAAGCCTCATTTACCTATTTCAGAAAACTCACCCTCGGCACTTAACTCACTTGCCCCATCATAAAACAAGTTTCTTAATGCACAAAGACCCATAATGTATTAACCCTTTAAAGCAGATATTTACGACAAATAAAGTAAAAAACGAATGTTATATCTTGCTCACTCATGACTGTTTACTCTCCAAGAAATATAGCGATTGTGATCCCCCTCAATGGTTGTAATGATCGGTGGAGATAACTGAGGTAGTGCCTGAGCTATCTGATCTAAAAACTTGCCTTCTTCCTCGGGTGACATCCAATGGCAATAACGCGGAATGTGTGAATCACCAGCCCAGCCTAACAAATAGTCTCCATTTTCAATAAGTTCAGCTTTAAGTCCTTGATGATGCTCAAGGTGAGTTGACCAATCTAGCTTTTTCTTTTCATAGCGGGCTTGGGCTCCAAAATTCCATAGACTGATGCTCAAGACCGCATTGGGGGCAAGAGTTTGTGCACAAAGCTCAATCATACGGACTCGGGTTTCAAAACCGTAGATATGATGCATCACACCAAATAGGGTCACCCAATCAAACTGTTGCCCGTTAGATAAGCTTATGGACTCTAGAGAGGACTTAATCTCAAGGCTTTTTATTTCAGGTCGATGATCGCAAGAGGCTGACCAATCAAAGCTATGCCAAGCATGGTTGCTGTTTAGTTGGCGAGCACGGGCATGGGCTAAAAGTTTGGGACTACGCTCTAAACCCAAATAATAAGCAATGTTTTTTTGCTGTTCTTTAACCCAAACCCTTTCTAAAAAATCAGCAAGCCTTCCGCCTCCACATCCTATATCCAAAACTTTGATTTGGGATTTTGGCAGTAAGCCGATAAGCTCTTTCCAACCTCGCCAACCATATTCTCTTGTAGAATGAAAGGCGTCTGCATAAGTGAGATAAAATTGCTTATTTAGGGACTCAAGAGCGTTAAAATGAGCGAGTTTCTTTGTGGATAAGCCATACGTAAGGCTTGATAGTGACTTTATAATTTGGTTTGTATCAATAGGGATAGACAAAGGGGGCCTCGTAAAAAGGGTGAGCGATCATCTTGCGAGAAGGCGAGTGAATGTATAAGAGCATAATATACCCCAATAAAGAGAGGTAGCGATGAGTAGTGACTTAAGTCAAAGCAAAAACAAACTTAGATTAAAATATGATCCGGGCGAAGACTTAGATCAGCTCGAGCAGGTTTTACATGCTTTGATTGAACACCCACCTCAGCGTGATGAGGATTGGCGTCGTATACTTAGAAAGCACCCTAAACCCAACGGTGGATTTTTTGGTAAACCGGCTCTCATTGCTGGTGCTCGACGCTTAGTGAGTTTACAAAGACTAGATCCAATCGCCTGCCACAAGGTTTTAAGAACTTCTTTACGAATGAAGCCCACTCGCACTCAAAGTGGCGTATCAACAGTCACAGTTCTCACCAAGCCCTACCCCTGTCCGGGTCAATGTATTTTTTGTCCCAATGATGTTAAAATGCCCAAAAGTTATTTGGCCGATGAGCCCGGGGCGCAGAGAGCTGCCAATAATCGCTTTGACCCCTATGCGCAAACTTGGAATCGTTTGCTCGCTTTACACAATATCGGTCACCCTATTGAAAAGATTGAATTGATTGTTTTAGGTGGTACATGGTCAGCATATACCCTTGAGTATCGTAAATACTTTATAGCTCGTATTTTTGAGGCTGCTAATGACTTTGGGGAGCGTATTGACGCACATCTCAGCCTAGGTGGAGCAATGCCACAAGCCTATGCAGTGGAGCATCTTAAACAAGTGACGATTGAGGCCAACCAACAGCAACAAGCACAGTTTGCCCAAGAGAAGGCGCTTAATGTTTACAATCAAGTTGTGTCTCGTGCGCTTAGGCAAAATCAAGAAGGACAACTCAATAGCCAAGAAGAAACAGCTTCATGGCAAGAAATTGAGCTTTTACATCAGCAAAATGTAAACGCCCGTTGTCGTATTGTCGGTTTGGCTGTAGAGACACGCCCAGATGAAATCAATGCCCAAGAGATTGATCATCTACGTCGTTTAGGAGCCACTAAAATTCAACTTGGGGTACAAAGTCTATCTGATGAAGTTTTAGCTTTGAATCGTCGAGGACATACTGTTAATCAGGCACAAGATGCGGCCTCGGCTTTACGCAGTGCCGGCTTCAAGCTTCACTTACATTGGATGGCTAATCTTTATGGTTCAAGTCCTCAAGATGATGTTGATGACTATCACAAGCTGTTTACTGATCAGCATATTCGTCCTGATGAATTAAAATTATATCCCTGCTCACTGATTCCCGATACCCCTTTAATGGCTCATTATCAGGCAAAACGTTGGCGGCCTTATACTCGGGAAGAACTTTTAGAGCTTTTATGCCAGATTATGCCAAGTACACCGAGCTACTGTCGCTTGACTCGTGTGATCAGAGATATTCCATCAACCGATATACATGCAGGTAACCAAGAAACAAACTTTAGAGAGGTCGCTGAAGCCAAATTAGCGACAGATGGAATTGCATTAAAAGAAATCCGAGCTCGTGAAGTACGAGGCCAAGAACTCAGTACAAAGGAACCCAATCTTCATATTGAACGCTATCAAACAGCAGTCAGTGAAGAACTATTTTTAAGCTACCTAGATGCCGAACATAACTATTTATTAGGTTTCTGTAGACTGTCTTTACCAAAGATGATTGAGCGACAGAGTCCACAAGAGCTTTATTTATCAGAAGTGATGAGAAATGAATTAAGAGACTCAGCAATCATTAGAGAAGTACATGTGTATGGGCAGAGCCTAAAGATTGATGAAGATCACCAAACTGCTGCCCAGCACCGTGGTTTTGGACGCACTTTGGTTCAAAAAGCGAAGGAGCTTTCCAAAGCTGCAGGCTATAAAAATCTAGCGGTAATTTCGGCTATTGGTACAAGAGCTTACTATGAAAAACTAGGTTTTAAATTAGCTTCATACTACCAACATTGTGCTCTTTAAAACTTGATAAATATTTTTAGATCACTTGTCGAGGTCAGCAAGACAACGTATAACTCACAAGATTTCAGAATGAATACTTAAAAACAGACATGGAATGAAAAAGATGAAAACAAAACATCTCTTGGCAACAAGCCTTTTGTTAGCACCACTCAGTTCAAGCTTTGCCCAAGAGCCGGCACCGGCACCGGCACCGGCAGTACAAGAGGCTCCTGTAGCTCAGCCTGCACCGGCACCGGCAGTACAAGAGGCTCCTGTAGCTCAGCCTACACCGGCTCCGGCTCCAACTCCGGCTCCTGCTCCTGTAGCTCAGCCTGCACCGGCTCCGGCTCCTGTAGCTCAGCCTGCACCGACCCCTGCTCCTGTAGCTCAGCCTGCACCCG